>CAZCDT010000091.1:0-11143 GCA_964497525.1 uncultured Bacteriovoracaceae bacterium | reverse complement strand
ACATCGCCTGTAACTCTATCGTGATCTGAATCATACCCTCGATGAGTTGCAAGATCAAAAGCGACAGACAATCCTTGGCCTCCAGATGCTAGTGCTTTTTTATAAAAATCATTTGATTCTTTCGCCGTTGAAAAACCTGCATATTGACGGATTGTCCAAGGCCTTCCAGCATACATAGATGCTCTAGGCCCCCTAATATATGGAGCAAATCCTGGCAAAGTGTTTGCAGTATCTAAATCTTTTATGTCTTCCGCAGTATAAAGGGGTTTTAATTTTATTTTTTCCGGAGTCTCCCAAGTTATCTCATCAAGAGATTGTTTTTTTACTTCTTTAAGTGCAAGTTTCTCCCAGTCAGAAATTGTTGGTTTTTGTTCGCTCATAAGTTAAACCTTTTGTTAAGTGCGATGAATAAGTAAATTAATTACTTGAATAATCTAACAAACTTCAAGGTGTTAGAAAATAGTTAGAGTGGAAAAATTTTCTCTAGGTGCGTTTCGTTGACTTGATAGGATAAAATAATATGTGGAGGGATGTATAAAAATGTCTGATAAAAACAGTCCTAAAAACATGCAAATTCTTCTAGGTCAAAATCTTAGCGGCTATTTTTTTGAACGATTACAGGCCGTTAATAAAATTCAACCAATTCAACTCAAGGATGAATTTTTGCACTATATAGGTATAACACTCGATGAATATGTGTTAAGTGGTCGGTTATTTGAGCTTGAAGATGGTAGTTTTAAAAATAAAGTTTTAGGGATAAAAATAATGCAAAGCAGTGGACTTTCTCGATCAAAAAGAAAGAAAATTTTAAAAGATGTTGGCGATACCGCACTTATAATGTGTGGACATTTTCCAGAATATTTTAACCGTAAACTCGTTGGTATTGATTACTATACAGAAATTGGTGTCAGCGCTTACGGACAACTAAATGCGATAGTTCCAAAATATTTAAATTTTAAAAACTTCTATTTAGAATTTTCTAAATTTTTTTCATTGGCCAGTAACTTGATCTCTGTTGTTGCAACAGAAAATCAATTTATTGATCCACGTATTTTAAAATCTGCTTAATTGTTACTTGGGACCGACTGTTACCGTTATCAAATTACGTGATAACACATCTTTAATGCTTTGATTAAATTGTTCAAGGGAACAATTTTTTATCGCCTCATTTTTTTTATGATACTGATCTAAATCCTCTTTTTGAAGATAAGGAACCGAATAAATACCAGCATAATCTTCATTTGTTTGCACATTAAGCATTGTCTGCCCTTTAGTCATTTTTTTTATTCGTCCGAATTCTTTGCTTGTGAGACCTTTAGTTTTTAATCTATTCCAAATATTAAAAATAGCATCAATTGCCGCATCGACTTTATCATGACCACTGGCCATGTAAATTCCGAAATATCCTCCCTCTAGTGCATTAAAATGAATTGGCTGAGCACTATAACAAAGTCCTTTTTTATCTCTAACATCTATAAAAAGTTCTGATGACTGGCCGGATAAATGTGCTGTAAGCATTTTTATATGAACATGCTCCTCCTTATCCATTTGACCAAGTGATGTTCCTATAAAAATTTGAGTCTGTTCTCTATCAAAATGAACATGCTTGTTCTCTGCTTTTGGTCGTAGAATATTTTTTACCGATGACCTTTTATTTTCTTTTTTATCAACAGTAATTAAAGGCCTAATTATATTTAAAAGTTCTTCTGCTTCTATATCTCCACAATAGGTAAGGACAATTTTATTTTCTTGAATATTTTTTTTGTGAGTTTTTAAAAGTTCATCTTTTGTTAGAGTTTCAATATTTTCTTTTTTACCAAGCATATTCATAGAGTATGGATGATTTTTAAAAATTATTTTCCCAACTTCTTGGAAACATATTTTAATAGGGTCTTTTTGTTGTGCTTCAAGAGATCGAAGTGTTAATTCTTTTTCGTTTTCAAGATATTTTTGCGGGATGTCTGGTCTTAAAAGAGATCCAAAAAAATGTGGGACTAGTTCTTTAAAGTTTTCACTAAGAGCATGCATGGTTAAACCATAAGCATTTTTTCCTGCAAATGCAGAGATATTTGCAGACTTATCGTCTAGCTCTTTTCTCAACTCGTCATAGTCAATGTTGTCGTATCCTTTAGTTATTACTCCGGCCAAAAGATTATAAACCCCATTGTTTTTATCATTTTCATCAGAGAGTCCGCCTGGAATATAGGCTTGAAGCGCAAATGTTGGTGCCAAGACATTTTTTCTGTAAATTAGGTCTATTCCTTTTTTAATTGAAAAAACTTTAACTTGTGGATCGAATTTTGAAGTAGCAACACATGTTGTTTTTAAGTCATCTCTTTTAATTTTTTTTAAGTCTAAAAGAGACTTGAAACCTTGTTGTAATATTTTTTTTGCAAGTGTTGTATCTTCTTCTTTCGGTAATTGTAGTTCACAACAAATAGGTCGTGTAAAAATTTGTACAAATGATTCATTAACTTTCTTTAGCGTCGTCTGCTTGATCCTTTCTAGGAACTTATTATCTCCTTCAATATCTCCTGTTTGAGCAAAACTATGTCCCAAAGAGAAAGAGAATTGTTCAATAGTTTCTTTTTCAAAAATTTTTCCTGCAAGGTATTGGTTTTTAATTTTTGATAATTCCCAATTTTCAACTCCTTCATTTATTGCCGCACCAATTTCCTCTTTTAACATATCCATTATTTTTTCTAAATTTTTTGGCGGGAAAACAACTTTTATAAAATGCGCACCTCCATCACGAAAATACATAGTGGAAGCACTTATTCCATTGGCCAGAGTTGTGTCTAAAACAAAACGTTTATAAAAACGAGATGATTCCCCGTGTCCTAGACAATTCATTGCTAAATCTTCAACAGCGGCATCATTAGATTCAAATCCTTTCGCACCTATAGCAATGATCATTTGCGCCATTTTTATATCTTTTGTGTGAACATTTATTTTTTCTTTACTTATTTTAAATGGAGGAAATTTTGCCTCTTTTCCTATCGGTAGTTTAAACCTTTGTGCCTCTTTTAATAGCTCTTGTTTCTTTTTTAAATCGCCACCGATAACTAGCATGGTATTTTTAGAGTGATAGTGCTTATTCCTAAAACTAAGGACTTGTTTTCTGCTAAAATTTTTTATCGTTTTTTCCCTGCCAAGAATTTGATGAGAATACCCTTTTGAAAAAGCATTTTTTTGTAGCATTCCAAAAAGATATTGGCCGGGATTATCGATTGATTGTCTAAATTCTTCAAAAACAACACCACGCTCAGGAATAAGTTCGCTTTCTAAAAAAAGTGGATTAGCAACCATGTCTAAAAGAATTTCGAGAGCATCGCAGAGATTTGTATTAGGAGTGTTTATATAGTAGCAAGTATAATCAAAAGAGGTAAACGCGTTTATTTCACCACCAAAACCTTCAACATCAAAAGCAACTTTAGGTCCTGGTCTTTTCTTGGTTCCTTTAAAAAACATATGTTCTAAAAAATGAGCAATACCTTGATCAGTAATATCTTCTAGCGCACTTCCTGCTCTAAACCATACTTGAACCGTGGCCGCCGTATTTCCAGGAGCGTCAACAAGTAAAACTCTTAGACCGTTTTTAAGTTCTGCAATTTCATATTTCATTTTGTATCCTTATGTGTAATATGTAGTATTGTAATTATAATTATACAGAAAGTTCTAATTTTCTTCTATAACTTTGGTTTAAATATGAAAGAGATCAACTCTCTCTATATTCATTTTCCATATTGCAGTAGTTTTTGTGCTTATTGTGATTTTTACAGTGAGTTATTTGATAATAAGTCGCAGTTAGCATTTCAAAAATACTTAATTGATGCATTATCAATTCACTCTGATATTTTGAAAAAAAAAGACATTAATCTTAATTATGGCCCTTTGGAAACAGTGTATATAGGTGGTGGAACTCCGTCTTTGTGGACAAATGGTGCAGATTTTATTTTACATTTTATACAACAGCTATGTGGTTGCAGTGAAGTATTTGAAAAAAACTATGAGTTTACTTTAGAGATTAATCCAACTCTTTGGAGTAAAGAAGATTTTTATAAATGGCAAAAAATAGGCGTAAATCGCTTTTCAATCGGAATACAATCATTAAACGATGAGTATCTTCATAAATTAGGTAGAGGCCATGCAGCACTTGATGCACTAAATGTTTTATCATTTTTTAGGGATAATAATATTAATTACTCTTGTGATTTCTTAATTGGTCTTCCTGAATTTGGTATTAAGCGAGACATAATTGCAGAATTAAAGGAAATTTTAAAATATAGTCCAAAACATTTAAGCGTTTATATATTAACACCAAAAGATGATTTTAAATTTTTAGATATTATGCCTAGTGAAGAAAAAATTGCAGATGAGTATTTAGAAGTTGCATCATACTTAAAAAGTTGTGGTTTCTTGCATTACGAAGTTTCTAATTTTTGCATAGAGGGATATCATTCAAGACATAATACAAAGTACTGGAAAAGTGAGACTGTTTTGGCATTTGGGCCTAGTGCAACAGGTTTTTTAAATATTTGCAGTTTGAAATTTCGTTATAAATGGGAAGAAGATTTAATTCCCAGATTACTTGAGGAAGAAGAGTTAAGTGCAAAAGAATTTTTACTTGAACGTTTATATTTAGCTCTTAGAACTAGTCATGGGATAGTATTGAATGATTTTTTTTCAGAAGATGAGCAAAAAATCTTTAAAGATGTTTTGTTTCCTAAATTCCTCCAAAATGACGTGGTGCAAGAATTTTCTCCTTGTTTTATTTTAAATACGAAAGGTTTTTTGTTGCTCGATTCTGTTATGAATGATATTTTTCTACACCTTAAAACTCTATAAAAACAGATATTTATTGAGCGAATGTAATTATTTGTAGCTCGTGCCATTGACATGAGTAAAAGAAGTCTCATCTTGAGATTGTTAGTGAGATGGTCGAATTTGAAAATATTAAAATTTTTAAAATTTAAAAAAGATAAACCAAAGAGATGTGTTGATATGGAAGAGCAAGAAAAAGAACAGACACAAGCTGAAAGTAAAGATGTCGAAAATGAGCAGAGTGTGGAGCCGATCGATTCAGAATCAAAAGAAACTGTTGAAGAAAATAGCAAAGAACAAAAAGAGGTTTCAGAAGTTTCCAAATTAAAGCAAGAGGCAGAGGATTTTAAAAACCGTTATTATTATGCCGTTGCTGAGATGGAAAATATGAAAAAACGTTTTGATCGAGAACGTCAAAACTTTATAAAGTATGGCAATGAAAAAATTCTTTCAGCATTACTTGAGGTCGCAGACAATCTTGATCGTACGATAGATGCAATAGCAAACGATGAGGACGAAAAAGTTAAAAATATTGTTGCAGGTATTGGGATGGTAAAAAAATCATTTGTAAACATTTTGCAACAAAATGGACTAACTGAAGTAGAAAGTGTTGGGAAAATATTTGATCCTAATTTTCACGATGCAATTGGTCAGCAAAAAGCAGAAGGAAAAGAGGAATTAGAGATTATTACAGAGTATCAAAAAGGATATGTTTTAAATGGTAGGTTACTTCGAGCTGCTAAAGTTGTTGTAACAAAAAATAAAGAAGATTAATTAACAATAATAATGAGGAGAAATATATGGGTAAAATTATTGGAATCGATTTGGGAACAACAAACTCTTGTGTTTCCGTACTTGAAAATGGGAAATACAAAATTATAGCAAATTCGGAAGGGCACAACACAACGCCTTCAATTGTAGGGATTACTGCTTCAGGAGAAAGAAGTGTTGGGCAAGTTGCCAAAAGACAAGCGGTAACAAATCCTAAAAAAACAATTTTTGGTATTAAACGTTTGATTGGTCGCAAAGAGTCTGATGCTGAAGTTTTAAATTTTAAAAAAGTTGCGCCATTTGAAATTTTTGCCAATAAAAATGGAGATGCATGGGTTAAAATTGATGGTAAAGAATATTCTCCGCAAGAAGTTTCAGCTTTTGTATTAGAAAAAATGAAAAAAACAGCAGAAGATTATCTTGGAGAGTCAGTCACTGAAGCCGTTATTACAGTTCCTGCTTATTTTAATGATGCTCAAAGACAAGCAACAAAGGATGCTGGAAGAATTGCAGGTCTTGATGTAAAAAGAATTATTAACGAGCCTACAGCAGCAGCTCTAGCGTTTGGTCTTGATTCAAAACATGATAAAAACGTAGTAATTTTTGATCTAGGTGGAGGAACTTTTGACGTTTCTATTCTAGAGATTTCATCAGATGGAGTTTTTGAAGTTAAGGCAACAAATGGAGATACATTCCTTGGTGGAGAGGATTTTGATTATAGAATCATAAACTACTTGGCAGATGAATTTGCAAAAGAAACAGGTGTTGATTTAAGAAAAGATGTTATGGCATTACAGCGCTTAAAAGAAGCTGCAGAAAAGGCCAAGCATGAGTTATCAACCCTTACTCAGACAGATGTTAATCTTCCATTTATATCTGCAAACGCTAATGGGCCAATGCATCTTAATCAAAATTTAACTAGAGCAAAATTAGAGTCTTTGATTGCTGACTTAGTAGAAAAAATGGTTGGGCCATGTAAAACAGCGCTAAAAGATTCTGGATTAGAGTTAAAAGATATTCATGAAGTAATTTTAGTTGGTGGGGCAACAAGAATGCCTATTGTTCAAGAAAAAGTTAGACAAATTTTTGGCAAAGAGCCAAACAGAAGTGTTAATCCAGACGAAGTGGTTGCTGCTGGGGCCGCAATCCAAGGTGGCGTGTTAGGTGGAGATGTAAAAGATGTATTACTTTTAGATGTAACTCCACTTTCTTTAGGAATTGAAACTCTTGGTGGAGTTTCTACAAAGATCATTGATAAAAATACAACTATCCCTGTAAAAAAATCTCAAGTTTTTTCAACAGCTCAAGACAATCAACCAGCTGTTAGTATTCATGTTTTGCAAGGTGAAAGAGAATTTGCAAAAGATAATAAGACTCTTGGAAGATTTGAGTTAACAGGAATTGCTCCTGCTCCAAGAGGAATTCCACAAATTGAAGTGACATTTGATATTGATGCAAATGGTATTGTTCATGTGAGTGCGACAGATAAGGCCACTGGAAAATCTCAGCAAATCAGAATTACAAGTAATTCAGGATTAAGCGAAGATGAAATCAAAAGAATGATTCGCGAGGCCGAGGAAAATAGAGATAGTGATAAACAAAAGCGTGATGTAATAGATGCAAAAAATGGTCTTGATTCTTTAATTGTTTCATCAGAAAGAATGATTAAAGAGGCCGAAGGAAAAATTGCATCTCAATCAAAAAGTGATTTAGAAAAAGCTATTGCGGAAGCCAAAAATCATGTGAATTCTGAAAATATGGAAGAGCTTAAAAAGGCAACTGATGACCTACAGGCCGTCGCACATAAAATAGCCGAAGAGATGTATCGTGCAGCAGGAGCACAAGGAAATCCGCAGGAACAAACAGCGGATGCAGGTCCGCAAGCACAAGAAGCATCAAGCGAACAAAAGAAAAAAGATGATGGAGTTGTTGATGCTGACTATAAAGAGGTGTAATCTTTCAAAAAGAGATATCAATGTTTTGTAAAAAAACTGCCCAGATTATTATCTGGGCAATTTTTATTTTTGGGATAAGCTAAAATGAGTGCAAAAAAAGATTACTATGATTTATTAGGTGTTCAAAAAAGTGCAGGTAAAGACGAGATAAAAAAAGCTTATCGCAAGCTTGCAATGAAGTATCACCCTGACAAAAATCCAGGAGATAAAGAGGCCGAGGCAAAATTTAAAGAGGTTTCAGAAGCAGCAGCAGTTTTAACCGATGACGAAAAAAGATCTCGCTATGATCAGTTTGGGCATGCAGGAGTTGAGGGCATGGGTCAAGGAGGGCATGGCGGATTTAGTGGTTTTGGAGGAGGATTTGGCGGAGACTTTAGTGATCTCTTTGGAGATATTTTTGGAGATATTTTAGGTGGAGGTGGGCAGCGTCGCGGAAGATCAAGAAGTAGGGCACGTCCAGGAAACGATCTACAGATGTCTCTATCGATTGATTTTTTAGAAGCTGCTTTTGGATCTGTAAAAAATATTTCGATATCAAAAAGTGTTCTCTGTACTTCCTGTAACGGTAGTGGTGGAGAAAATGGAAGTGGACCTGCTACATGTACGACATGTGGTGGAATGGGAGAAGTTAGAAGACAGCAAGGTTTTTTTACAATTGCAACCACCTGTCCAAAATGCCAGGGTTCTGGTCAAATGATGAGCAATCCTTGTAAAAAATGTTACGGTGAAGGAAGAACAAAAAGAAAAGTTGATTTAGAAGTAAAAATTCCAGCAGGTATTGATAACGGTCAAAGATTAAAGCTTTCTGGCGAGGGAGATTCTGGGCTATTTGGAGGCCCTCCAGGTGATCTGTATGTTGAAATGGAAATAAGACCACATGATTTTTTTGAAAGAGATGGAATTGATGTTTATTGCAAGGTTCCAATAAGTTTTTCTCAAGCAGCTTTAGGATACGAAGTTGAAGTCCCTACAATACATGGAAAAGTATCATTAAAAATTCCTGCAGGAATTCAGTCAGGAAAAAAAATGCGGCTTAAAGGGAAAGGCATCAGTAGCTTAGATGGTTATTCCATGGGAGATCAAATTGTTGAGGTTATTGTTGAAACACCAACAAAGCTATGCGCAGAGCAACGAGAGTTATTTCAAAAACTTCAGGAATTAGATAATTCAAATTGTCATCCAATGGGAAGTAGTTTTTTTGATAAAGTAAAAGAGCTTTTTCAATAAGAAGTGTTTGCTTTTAAGAAAATAAAATCCGTGTTAGCCTATTTAAAAATTAGGGTTTTTTGTTTGTAATTTAGGGATTTTATTTTTATGAAAATTAACATATTACTGCTAATCGTACTTTTTCTTATTTTTTTGTATTCATGTTCAGGAATAAAAGTTTTAGACAATCAAACTATCGCTCCACCAGTTGATCATTTATACAGCGAGAATTTTTTAAAACAAATTTCTGCCATTAAAGGAGAATACGGTAAAGGGAAAACAGATATTGCCTTATTGCAATTACAAAAAATAGATGAAACGCAATTACTAAAGACCGAGATTGCCTTAAAAAGAAACTTAATGGGGGTGATTTATTTTTCATTAAAAAAATATGATGAAGCAGTCTATAACTTTGGTCTTGCTCTTGCAAATTCATCACAAGATTATGGTCTGACAGCACAGGTATATTTAAATTTAGCAAGTAGTTATTATCGTGCAGGCTTTATGGATAAAGCTTTTGATGCGAGTAAAAGCATAAATCCAGATTATCTTTCTGAAAACGAGCTTCAAAAGTATTATCTTTTACATCTAAAACTCTGCAAACATCACAGCGAAGAAAAATTAGCAATACCTACTTATATTCATAAATTAAAATCAAAAAACAGTATCTCAGAACTAGAGTCAGATCCCTCATTTTTTGAATTGAAAAAAAGTTTTTTGCAGTTAAATGGTGACGAGCAATCTTTTATATTAAGACAATCTGAAAAGTATAAATCTTTTGTATCTTCTTACCTTGCTTATTTCGCTGGAGAAATTTCTTTTTTATCAGGAGATAAAAGTCGCGGTAATAATTTTTTTGATTGGTCTGTAGACAACAATAATCACAAGGAATTGGCAAGCCTAATAGAATCATTTCTTGTAAGAATAGAAAATTTGGCAAAGCTTAACATGAGCAATGTTGGGATCGTTCTACCTTTATCTGGTAAAAAGAAAACTTTTGGCGAGAGGGCACTTTTTGGAATAGATATTGGATTTAAAGACTTACTAAGCAAGAACGAGAAGATAAAGTTATTTATTTCAGATTCGGAAAGTAGTGAAACTGTTGGATCTCAAAAAGTAATTGAACTTATTGAAAAACATAACGTAATGGCCATTATTGGCGGACTTTTTCCTGAAGAGGCAGTTAAAGAATATCTAGAAGCAAGAAGTCGTGGTGTTTTATTTATCTCTTTATCAGCGATCTATCTTCCAAAAGAACAAAAGGATTATTTGTTAGTAGAAATTCCATCATCAATTGAATCACAAATGGAACTTGTATTTTCAAAAGAGTTTTTGAATAAATTTGGAAAAAGGGCGGCGCTTATTTATCAAAATGGAGCAAGAGGGGAAGCATATGCTGAAGCCTTTTGGCGAATGGCAGAGCAAACAGGAGTCACGCTAAGTGGAGTTGCATCATTTAATAAAGAAGAAAAAAATTATAGCTTTCCGGTGAAGCATATATTAGGGCTAGATTTTACAAAAGATAGGCACCAAGAAGTAGTACTTCATTCTCAAATTGCCGAACATGAAAAACGTTTTGCCCATAAAAGGATACAGCATTTAACAGCTCAACAAGATTTTGATTGGTTGTTTGTTCCAGTGTTTCCATTTGATGCCCTACAAGTAATACCATGGTTGCCGTACTACGATGCACGAAATATTGAAGTTATTGGTGACTATAGTTGGCGCAGTCAACTTCTTGCAAAAGACGGAGAAAGACTTGGCACCCTTTATTTTATAGAGGGGTCTGGAGAAGTCGAAAATAGCTCCTTTATAGATGCTTTTAATGCCGCCTATGGGATAAATCCAGGCCTTGTCGAAACTGTAGGGAAAAGCAGTATTGGTATTATTGATTTTATCGTAAATAAATCCAAAGATGAAGATTTTGACAAACGAGATAGTTTTAATGTTTTTATTAGAGGTCTTAACGAATTGACGTCATCTTATTCTAAGTGGCATTTAAAAGAAAACTTATGGATAAAAAAGAGTACTCTTTTTTCACTAAGAAGAAGCAACATTACTCCAGTTAGTTTGCAGTAAAAACCAAAGTTCGGATTGAAATTTATAATATGTATATGTGCTGTTATTTTTTCTTTTTAGATGCAGCTATTTTGCTTTTGATTCTGGTTTTTAATTTAGCTTGAGCAGTTTTTCTTTTCATTTTGATTGTTTTATTTTTTCTTCCCATTCCCATTTTTTTATCCTTAATTAAAAATTTATATATAAACCAATACTATGCATGATATTAGTATATGAGAAAAGAATTTGACTGACAAGGTCTACTTTTGTGATTCGATTTCTATTCCTATTTCGATTGTCAATGAAACAGCTTGAATGTTATTCTTGGT
>CAZCDT010000090.1:0-11155 GCA_964497525.1 uncultured Bacteriovoracaceae bacterium | reverse complement strand
GATATACTTGAAATTCATTAGATAATATCACGAGGCTTAAAAAAAATATGCAATGTAGCGACGAAAATTTTGCACAAGGAAATAAATTTTGTCCATATCCCTGGCTTTCTTTAAGTATTGAGCCAGATGAAAGCTTTAGGGTTTGTTGCTATGGAGATGAGAATCGACAAATAAAGACAAGCGATAAGATAACTTTACTTGCAACAAAGGTTACAGGAGTTAATGATGTATTCAATAGCGAAAATTTAAAGTCTATAAGAAAAGAAATGCTTAATAATTGCTGGCCTGACCTTTGTGTTGCATGTCGTGATGCTGAGCAATTGGGGCAAATTTCTAAAAGGCAAGAAGCTTTAAAAACATATAAGCAATTAATTCCAAAACTTTTAAATCAAACGACTCCTGACGGAACGTGCCTAAGTTCTTTTATTAATCATCTTGATATTTCTCTTGGTAATCATTGTAATTATAAATGTAGAATGTGCTCTCCATACTTCTCGCATTTACTTATTAAAGACTATAAAAAGTGCTCGTTTATATTTGATGAAAAGAGGGCCGTGCGCGCGAATAATTTTTTTAAAAATTTCCCGCATGTTTTTTTGCAAGAAATCTGGCAAAGTTGTAAAACTATAGATATTCAGGGGGGGGAACCGTTTTGTTCTCCCGTGCATGATCAATTTATTAATTCAATCATTGAATCTGGTTACAGCAAGGAAATTGAATTACACTACATAACAAACTTGGGACATAGCAAGTTTCAAATGCATCATCAGTGGAAGTATTTTAAAAAAATATCTTTTACGATAAGCATTGATGGCACAGAAGAAATTTATGAATACATTAGACAAAACGGGCAATGGAGCAAATTTGTAGAAAATATCAATTTGCTAGTTTTTACAAAGAAACAAAATGAGATAATTGGAGATATTAATTTTAATACTCTTATTCAGGCATATAATCTTGCGAACATAACTAGTATTTTAAAGTTTCTTGCTAATAATTATTCAGGCTCGGCCAATATTATGCCTGATTTTTCGATTTTAACAAGACCGACTATTTTGCAAACAAAGGTTCTACCTGATGATTTTAGAAAATTTCATGTTGAAAATATTATAAGTATGTTGGATTTTAATAAAAATTTATATAAAGAAATAGATATAGTGTCTGTAAAAAAAATGTTAAGCAAAATAAAACAACAAGAGCAATGCAGGGAGCATCTTTTATCTTTTTTGGTATTCAATAAAAAACTAGACCTGTTATGGAAAACAAATCTTCAGTCAATATTTCCAAAAGGTTTTAGTGTTTGAGGTTTTGTAAAAAATATCTATTCTTTTATGAAGAAAAATTTTTACTCTAAAATTTTTTCAAAATATTTTATAGATTCTGATAATGTTTTGCGATGATGTTTTAATTGCTCATCCATTTTATTGTCCAAAGTATTACACAAATTAATAATGTCGTCAGAGTGTCTTATGCTTTTATCAATAATCGAAAAATCTAAGAGGAGAAAGCAGGCATAAGTTATTGATGTTTTTTTTGCAACAAAAATATCTTTGATTTGTTCGTCGATGCCAGCAAAAAAAGGTTTGGGCCCATGTTCTCTTTTTCCAATCTGTAGTGCGAGTAGGTTTTTGTACAATTCCGCATACTTTTGCATTGAGAACAGATACTTGTTCATTATTATAAATAATTCTGGATGCTTGTTTGCGAAACTAAAATCATTGGTAAGTTCATAATAAAGATACGTCCCTTCTTCGTTTTTAGTATTTATGTAAATTTCAAACAGTAAAGACCATGCCTCTAGTGGAAGATCTTTTAGAGAGACTGCAGCTTTTGTAATTTTCTCTGCCCTGGCATAATCACGTATGATATTGTAGGCATTTGCGGTGACTAAGGCCAATGCATAATTTTCAGGAGATTTTTCCCAAGATTCATTTAGAATTATCTCAGAAGATTTCCATTTTAAAGATTGTTGGAAGGTTAAACAGCTTAAAAGTGTTAAATAAATAATGGCGAGTTTAATGATGGTATATTTTTTAAAATTAAATTTTATTGTTAATCTGTATATGATTAACCCAAAAAAAATAGAAATAGGTAACATCGATAAATACAAGTATCTATCGGCTGTAATCGCGTAGTTAAATTGAAAATTAAAAAAATATATTCCAGATGTCGGTAGAAGCAAAACCAAAAAAGATAAAAAAAGAAATAAACAATTTTTAAAAAAGATTTGTTTTTTATATAAAAGAATTGCAATAAAAACTATTACTACCAAGTAAAAAGAAATAAGTTTTATCAAGAAAGCATCATTGGACCATAAATCAGAAATGGTTTTAGATATTGTTTGACCACTAGAAAAGAAAAGGGGGTATGGTATGAATATTTTTATTAAAGAAGTGTGAATGCATTCGGCCATAACGATAATTTTAGAAAATAGCATGCTTGGAGTTGCGGTTTGTCTAACTTCATCGGCGCTATACCAAATCGCAAATATTATCATAAAAATCCAAAATAATGTTTTCTTTGCAACAATATCGAGTGATTTTTCTTTAAATATAAAAAAATCAATTAAAATAAAAAAAACTGGAAGTAGTACTATGTCTATTTTTGCTAGACATCCAATTATCCACAAAATGGCCACAAAAAAAATGTTAACAAAAGGATTTTTCTTTTGAATCCCCTGCTGTTGTTTGCGATAACTAAAATACAAAAGAGTACTACTTAGTGCAAAAAAAGTACTCACAAGGTTTCTTTGAGAAGATATCCACGCAACACTTTCAACCTGAACGGGAAATATTAGAAAAAAAAATGCAGCAAGGATGGCAGAACTATCTAATTGTTTGTTTTTCTCATCATACCAGTGATTAATTATTTTATGTGTGATGAAAAAAACAAGATAAGCATTCAATGCATGTAGAAAAATGCTAATTAAGCGAAAGGCAATGATATTATCGATTCCAAAAAGCAATGTAATAGATTGCCAGAAGTTAGAAATTATTGGACTCTTAGAATTTAGCCAAAACCAACTAAAATTTAAATTTATAATGTGCTCATTTCCAAAAATATTGGAATAATCATCAATAATAAAGAAGCTATTGTTTAAAGATGGACCAAAAAGAGCGATAGATGATAGCAATAATAAGGAAAATATTCGAAAGCTGTTTAACTTAAAAAACACTAACTATTTCCGAACTAATTTGATAGGGTTGAAACATTTCATCTAGAAGCTATGTTTATTTTTTAAAAATTTTCTTAATGATAGTTTTTACAACATTACCAATACAAGAAGTAGTATCGCCATTTATTTGCGGAGCTGGCCTCCAATTACTAGTAAACATTTTAATCTCCTGGTTTAAGGGGAATATTAAGAAATTATATCAAAAAAATAGAATAACGCAATTTATGTTTAATTTAAATAGTACAGAAAAAGAGTTTATTACTTAGAGTTTTCTTTGTTTAAAATAGACACAACGCTAGATGAGGATCTAATTATTTTGTTCGCTGTTTGAGTAACCCAGAGTCCTACGGTGGGCATATTATGCATTGTTGATTTGTCTGCTAGATCTATTTTGGGAGTTCTCATATCCCAAATGACGAAATGGTTAAAAATGTTGGTTAAATCTTGTTGTATATTTGCTTGTTTTAACTCCTTTCTTTCTGAGAGTATAAAGCATAACTTATCATTGCTTATCGTGTAATTTGAAAATCCTAAAAAGGGGCCATGATAATCATTTAAATTTTCAGATTCTGATATTTTTTTAGCTGTGTGAGTGTCATATACAGTAAAAAAGAATCGATTGTTTAGCTTGTTTAAAAATATCAGTTTTTCATCTAAAGAAATATATGTTCGAAAATTTCGATATCTATCATCTTCGCTTATAGAACTCCAGTAAGAATCAAGGTCGTTTTTATTTTCCTTTTTATATACTTTGATGAATTTTTTATTTTCAATGCGATATTTCCAAAAGAAACTTGGTGGAGAGATTAAGACTATTGCATCATTTACAACCTCTGCAAAGATGCGTGTTTTTGATAAACTTGAGTATTTAACCCGATCTAATATTTCATTACCAATTGAATTGAACAATATCGCTTCTTGATGTGTAAATAACACCGGGAGGCTTGCAACAACCTTTAAGTGATTGGCATCAAATGCCCCCATTTCAACTTGATTAATTTCGAAGTTTTTGTCCAACGAAAGGATAGATAACACACTTAAATCTTTTCGGAGAGTAATTAACGACTTCGAATTCGGGTTAAATAAAAAAATATTCTCCGCGCTGGCATCAATGACAACATCTTCAACAGAGTCTTGAGAAAACATGGTTGAACGAGATTTTTCATAATTTTTTAAATTAATTTTATACAACACTCTGCCGTCAACAGTTGCGTATAAAATATTTTTACTAAAATTTAATCTTGGTTCAACAGAACTAGGAATATTTTTTGAGCTTGATAGCGACCAGATAAATTCTCCATTATCGGCATCAAGAGCAAAAATATTTTTAGCATCCTTAATAATTATTGTATTTTCATAAAGAAATGCTTGGATACCTTTTTGAACACGTAAAAAAACAACTAGTCTGTTGATGTTTCGAACCCACTTAAGATGACCTTGTTCTGTAATGCAAACAAGCTGATCTCCTCTGACCAATAAAAAATAATTTAACAATTTGTTTTTTATTGATACTTGTTGTATTGGTAAAACCTCTAGATAAATTCCCGAGATGTGATAATCTTTTTTGTTAAGATTTTTTGTGTGTGATTTTTTTTTAAATTTGGTTTTATGTTCTTTTTTGAAAATAAAATCACCATATTGGGTATATTTTTTTTCATAAAAAAAACTTTTTTTTGGGCCAAGTGTTCTTTTCGCATCTGGAGTAGATAATATTTCGGCTTGGCTTTCATCGGCCAAAACTATTTCTTTCGCAAAAACACCAGAAATGTTAGAATTGTTATTAGATGTAGCGATTGTTTTGATTAAAAAATTATTTTCAAATACGTTAATAATATTATCAATTTTTATAAAATAAGTTCCGTTCCCGTTGTGCCAAGAGCCTCGAAAAATTTTATCGGAACTTGATTTTAAAATAGTTCCTTCAAAGACCCATTCCTTATTGTTGTTTTGATATAAAAACAAAGATTCGCCATCCCTTACTCCGATCAGGTAATTATTTTTTTCAATTTTTTCAGACTTAAGAAGTTTTCCTGAATTTAACTGGAGCATCATTAAGTTATCAGACTCCCTTGGTTTTATCCAAAGTAAGTTATTGGAGGTCATTAAAAACTGAGTGTCGATTGGAATAAGATTTTTTTTGTTGCTATCAAGCTTTGCATCCTTCCAATATTCGAATAAGTCTTTTATTCTATTTTTGTATGATCTTATCCAGGCAAGTTCTCCGGTGCGAGAATTAATTAAGTAAATAAGTCCATAATTAGTAACGATTAAAGCATGCCCATCTATTGCCTGCTGTAAATTTGATTTAGGAGAAAAAGATGTCGTAACACCTAAAAAAGTACTCCATAACAGTTGACCAGTTTTTCGATTTACCCCTATTGACCAAAGCTCTGATTTGGAGTTGTAGAGCGTGACAACAATTTCCTTCCCAACAACAAGCGGATCAGAAACCGTAGAAAATGCTCCAAGCTCTAGATGCCAAACGTTTTTAAATTTTTCACCATTAAATTCAAATGCCAGCAGTGCGCCATCAACCTCTGTGAAAAAGGTATCTTGAAATAATGAAATGCCATACCCTACAGCGTTGTGATGGGGGTGCATAAATGTTTGCGTAAACTCTTCTCCGCTTGAAGGTTCAATTGCCAAAGAGTCCACAACAAGTCCTTGTTGTAGGCAATATGCAAAAATACGAAAATAATTTCGATAAATGAGGTGATTGCGATATATTATTGGGCGAAAATTGGATTCCTCATGCTTTCGAAACCATTGCCTGTTGCCATCTGTTGCACTAAAAAAAGGTAGAACTTTATCTTGTTCAATATCCATGTAGATGGATGTAAATTCATCTACATGGTGAGGCTTCGCATTAGTATACGTGTCGATTAATTTTAAAGATGGTAGTTCGTTTTTTGTTATAAAATATTCGTGAGATATTTGAGATAAACTACGGTCTTTATATTCTAATTTTAAGTCATATCTATATATTCTTTCTTGCTCAGAACTGATTTGAGTAATATTTTTATCAACACTCCAGTAAGAGTTTTCTTTTATACTAGCTGTATCTGGAAGCATGTCAATTAAGGTTTTCTCTTGAAATGTATATGTGCTGCTATTTGCACTCACCTCATCGCATATGTGTAATAATAGGATAAAAACAAAAAAAAGACTAATCAAATTCCAATTCACGAAGAACTACCCCTTGTGTAGCATGAGTTTGAACATTAAATATTTTTGCAACTGTTGCAAAAATATCGAAATGATAAACTTGTCTGTTAATTATAGTTCCTGGTTTAACTCCTGGGCCAAAAACATACATCCAAGTAATGCGTTGCGGATCGTCGCTAATCCAAGGATCTTCATTTTTGTTGTTCCAGTGTCCGTGCGGTTCGTGTTGCATATAATAATTTTCATCACGTCCTCCATCACAGACAACAAAAAGGTATGTTTTATCTCGATAGTATTCGTCGTTTTGAATCATTGTCCATACTTCGTGTATGCGCTCATCTTCGTCACGTAGTCCGATAACATAATTTCCATAGGTACCGTAGTGTGCTGATTCAACGGCCATCATAGAGTAGTGTGCCAAGGCGGGCTTATAAGTGGTTAGAATTTTTTTAAAAACAGGAAATAGCATTGCGGAATGACTATCCCAAGACAGCCATTTATTGGCAGGAACATGTTCTGGAAATTTTTCAAAAGTATATAGTTCTTCTTTGGATAAAATTTCTTTTAAGAATGTCGGGAAAGTTAGATTTCCTCCGTTGCCTGCTGTTATTTGTGATGGGAAAGTTTTTTCGTCCATTTTTAGCGTTAGATGTTCACTTGCATCTTTCGTGTAAAATCCCACGGCCCATAACTTATTTGCCGGTAGATTGTATTGTTTTTTTACGTATTGAAATATTGAGGGTGCAATAATTTTCATGTCTTGTGTATAATATGGGTATACAAGTCCTGTGTTAATTTCCATTGCAGCAGGCAGGTGTGAAAAATATCCATTAACATACACGTTGTTAAATATGGTACCCCGTGGAATCATTTGCTTTAAAAAAAATGGCATATATTGTTTATGTTGGTCGTAAATACTTTCTTTATTGCGAACACCAGCAATAGTCATAATAATTACTTTATATGGAGGTTCAATGTGTGCAGATTGTTTTTTAGGGTTAAAAATATTATTAATGGTTAGCGCAAGCAAAATTATTCCACAAACACCTGCAAAGATTAAAAATTTTTTTTTTATTTGCTAAAAATATAACACACAAGGCATTTAAAGTATAGACGAAATAGTAAAAACTCAAATGTATTAGGACCACTTCGTACTTTGGGGTTGTGTAGATTAAAATTTTGACAACAAACGAGATACTTCTCTAGAATAATATAGAAAGATATAAGTTTTTATTCTCGTTTTGGTCACTATTGCCTTAATTAAAATAGAAAAGAAGATGTTATGAAAATATGTTTTATTCAGCCACCTCGTAAAATATGGCCTTTCATGAATTATGGTGACAATTATGTGCTGCCTCTATGGATGCCTACACTTGCTGCGGCTATTCGTCCCTTAGGGCATGAAATTGTGTGCATTGATTGTATGGCAGAACAAATTGGTTGGAGTAGTTTGGCCACCCGCATAAAAAAAGAAGCTCCAGATATTGTTTGTCAAAGTGAAGCACATGCTTTGTATGTTGATGAGGCAATAAGATTATCTTCTTTAATAAAAGAACTCTTTCCGCAAACTTTTATAATTGTTGGTGGAGGCCATGTTGCGAATCAAGCGAATGAATTATTAACGACGACTTTGATAGATGTTATTGCCTATGGAGAAGGTGAGTATACTTTAATTGAGTTAATTCAAGAATTAAGTCAAGAATTTTGTAATTTGGCTAAAATTAATGGCATTTATTATCGAGAAAAAGGCAAGATTATTAAAAATTCTCCTCGAAAACTGTTAGATCATTTGGATCAGCTACCATTCCCCGCATACGACCTTCTTCCAATGCAAAAATATGGTTCTTCGAAATTTCTATTTTCACCAGATGGCACGACGATAGAGCATAGCAGAGGCTGTCTTTTTAGCTGTGATTTTTGTGTTTGGTGGGAACAGATGGCAGAACATATGCCAACAAGTAATATATGGGTAAAAAAACCACGATGGAGAACTAAATCAGTTAAAAGAACAGTCGATGAAATTCAGTGTTTGGTTGAAAATTATAATAAACGATGTTTTATTTTCGTAGATGGTACGTGGAATGTAGATCCTGTTTGGAATAAAAGTTTTGCAGAAGAAATAATTGCAAGAGACCTAAAAATCAATTGGTTTGCTTTTATGCGTGCAGATTTTTTACTGCGCGATGAAAAAAAAGGCATAGTTGAGTTGTTGGTAAGATCTGGATTGTCTCACATCTGTATTGGTTTAGAACATAATCAGCAATCAGTTTTGAATGCATTTAATAAAAAAGATTTTGATGTAACAGATGGAGAGCGGGTTATTGAATTATTTAAAAGAAAATACCCATCTGTTTTTTTACAGGCGACTTTTATCGTAGGAAATATTAATGAAACGAAAGAGAGTTTACGTGAATTAGGAAAATATGTTAAAAAATTAAAAATTGATTTTCCCGGATTCCATATCCTCACTCCCGTCCCCGGATCAGTTGTTTACGACAATGCACTTAGATTGGGCAAAATAGAGGAGAGAGATTTTTCAAAATATGATTGGAATACGCCAATAATGTCAACGCAGTTTTTGACACGCGAAGACCTGGCCCGAGAGGTTTATTTGTTATACAAAAATTCTGTTAAAATTTCTTGGCTATTAAAAGGTCTTTTCTCTAAGTCAAAATATAAACGTAATATGTATTTGTGGTGGATGATTGTAACATTAAGAGTTCTTTGGGGAAACATAATAAATGGTTTATTTTCTTTGCGAAAAATTATGGGTTTAACAAAGCCTTCTTGGTATGATTCGTGAGTAGACAAAAAGCGGTGATTAGACATCATCTGATTGATAGAATGTCACCAAAGACAAGATTGATATTGTTTTTTATTGTTTTCGCATGGCTTGTTTCATTTATTCATACTCTTTATCCGTATTGGGGTAAAATGCAGTCGGGGATTTATACAGCATATACGGAAAGCGTATTAGAGGATAAAGATTTAAATATCATTAACCAACATAAAGATTCTAAAATGACTTGGATAGTAACTTCAACATATAACGCAGTAACAGTACCTCTTCATGGAGTTGTTAATTGGTGGTTGCCATTTTTTTTATATCAAAAAGGAGTAGAGGAACTCACATCTAAATCAACGGTAAAAGAAATTAATTCTTCAGATGTTAATCACTATGATTTTGCAGAAATGGTTGCAACTGCTTTTTTTTTATTGGTATTGTTTATAGTTTCTAATAAGTTTATTTTATTATTTGAATTTTCTTCAAGGTGGTCTTGGGTCTTTGTTTTTGCTGGAACTCCAATGTGGTGGTTTGCTTTGGTCTCGAAATCCGATCTTGAGGTTACATCGGCATGCGCTGTGGCCATTTTTTTATATAGTTTTTTCTGCTCATCTAAATCAAAAAATAAGTATGTGTGGGTTTTGCTTGGTATTTATTTTGGATTGGTTTCTGTTTTAAGGTTTTCTGCAGCACCATATATTCTTTTGCTTGGCTATTTATATTATATATATCGAGGTCGATGGATTGTTGCCTTACGCTTAACCTTCTGCTTTCTTATCGGTGTTGCATCTGTTTGGATATTGTATTTTATTAATTCCAGCATTCAGTTCGGATCACCCATATTATTATATTTAAATTTTATTGCAAATCCAGAATTTACGTTACCGACGATGTTGATAATTCCTAACGGATATTTATTCATTTCACCACTGCTTATACTTTGTGCATATGCAATGTTTAAGCACCTGTTTGCTAAAAATAAATTCAGGGAAAAATACTGGTTTTTTTTAACGCTTCTAGTTGGAATATTTTTTCTAAAATTAATTTTAACCAATTTTAGGATGGGGGGGAGCTGCTTAGATGAAGAGTTTGGCCCGCGATTTTTACTAATTGATTATGCGGTTTTGAGTCTATTCTTGGCAAAAATGTTACGGACTAAAAAAAATATTTTTTTAGCATTATGCTGTGTACTCTGGTCATTATTTATAGGATTTCAGTATATAAATTGGGAGCATTCCGGAATATGGGGAACTCAGTATTTTTATCCATTATCAGGCCTAGAAGACATTGTTTTTCACTGGGTAAATGTGTTTATAAAAACAATAATTTCTTTACCATCATATTTTTTTGATAACTTTTTAATGATTCCTCTTTTTTTGACGGCTGCATGGATGTTGAAAAACTTATCTCTTAATCAGAATTATTTTGTGCAAAACTCATCTTGGAACCATTATCAGACGAGTTTTTTAATGCTTTTTACGGTATATGGCATTGTAACAATAATTAATTATTTAAACAATTTTCCTAATACAGAAAAACTTAAGCAAACTAATTTTTTTCAAAAAACGGTTGTTGCCAACGGATTTGAAGCCTGGAGTTATGATGAGGTGATTTCTGAAATTACCAAGACACTTCGTCTTGCGAAGGCCGAGGGGAACCGCGAAAAGATATCCAAGCTTGAAGTTTTTCAAAAAAATTACATAGAAAAAGTTGCAAAGCAAATAATTATAGATCCGATAAACTTTGTCGATGATTTTAAAAATGGAATAATTAGAAAGTCATGCTGGGACCCATAATAATATTAAGTTATTCCTGTCGCGTTTTCTTTATCATTCTTCTAAAATCTTTTGCTGTTCAAATTATATGTTTTGCGACAAACTGTTATCAGTTGCTCTAATATGAAGTTAACAATAATGGAGAACTGTAATGTTAGACGTTTTGCTTGTTAATGCCCACTGTAATGCCTTTCAATCTTCTCCCGACTTCCGCAATTTGAGATAAGAAATCAAAATTTTTAAAAAATATTTTAT
>CAZCDT010000089.1:0-11955 GCA_964497525.1 uncultured Bacteriovoracaceae bacterium | reverse complement strand
AATGCACCCGTATTTTTTATTTTAAACCCCAGAAGCAATTCTGGGGTTTTTTTTTGCCTATTTCGCATACATCTTTCATTAATATTTTTCTGGAAAATACTCAATCTAGTCATCATAATGATATTATGCATTGTCCATTTTCGAGATGAGGTAGAATGAGAAATAAAATACTAAAAATTCAATTATTCGGATTATTTATATTAACCATTGTTTCATTTCTGGAATTTTATTTTAGAGATTCTTTGCCTGATAACTATCTTTCAATTTCATCTATAAACGAATCAATCAATATTATTTCTTATTTTTTTTCATCACTTGTTGGAGTTATTGGCTTTTATACTGGCCCATGGATATTTTTGCCATTTTTACTTTTTACGATAACGTATGCATTTTTGATTTCGCGGAGAAATTATTTTTTTGATATTTGTTTGCCAGTTTTTTTAACTGTTTTTTTTGCAATTTTGTCATATTTTGTATTTCCAAAAATTTTGGGTTTTGGTTTATATTCAATTTTTAAAAATTACAATTTAGATGTTGTATTATTTTTAATAATGATTTCATTTTTTATTTTTTACGTTGTTACACTCTTTCAGAATCAATTTAAAGAAAAAATAGTACTCATTTTTAAGGATTTTGCCAGTAAATCTGGAGTACAACAAAGTTTTGGTGTACTTGAGATATGTAAGAGAAAATATCTTGAATTTTATAATCTTATCGCGACAAAATTGCGCGGTAGTAATTCTTTAAATTTAAAAATTAAGGCATTGCCTGAAAAAATAGTAATTTCTGATTCTTTTACATCAGGTGATCAAGGGGCGACAACAGACGAAATTGATATAAATAGCCAGCTAGATATTTATGAAAATGATAAAGGTGAAGATCTAGTAGATGATCTAGGAAGTACACATACCGTTGAATTAAAGGATGATTTTGAAGATATAGGTGTTCAACCACTTAAACGAAAAATATCAAATTATGATACACAAGATTATATAGATTCAATCTCTTTAGGTCATCCCCCTGCAAAGCAGTCGATACCTGCAAATGAGTACTTTGATAAATTAACAAATCAGATACAGGAAAAATTACAAGAGTTTAAAGTTGAAGGAAAAATTGTTGAGGTATTAAAAGGCCCTGTTGTTGATACTTTTTTATTAGAACTCGGCAAAGGTTTAAAAGTTTCAAAGGTCACCTCAATTATAGATGAGTTAAGCGCTGCGCTGTATGGAGAATTGATTAGAATTCATTATCCAATGAAGGGAAGGACCTCTGTAGGAATAGAAGTGCCAAGAAGACCACGAGAAACAATTTTTTTAGATGAAGTTTTAAGTATGCCAAAATTTAAGGAAACTGAGCTTAAGCTCCCAATAGCTATGGGTAAGGATACTTACGGAGATGAAAAAGTTGTTGATCTTAGCGATATGCCACATATGCTTGTTGCGGGTTCTACCGGTTCAGGGAAGTCTGTTTTCATCAATACTCTTCTTGTGTCATTGCTTGTAAAAAAATCTCCAGATGATTTAAAATTGGTATTGATTGATCCAAAACAACTAGAGCTTGCTCCATACGCAAAGTTGCCTCACCTGGCCTTGCCTGTTATTACTGAGGCAAAAAAGGCATCGGTTGCGCTATTATGGGCAGTTCAAGAAATGGAGAGAAGGTATTCTATTTTAAAAAATTCTGGGGTAAGAAATTTAGATAGTTTTAATTTGAGATTAGCAAGTGCTGAGCCGGAAATGCTTGCAAGTATTCAGCAATTTTATCCCGAAAATGAAGAAAATTTCGCACTTCCGTATATTGTCATTATTGTAGATGAATTTGCAGATTTGATTTTATCAAAATATGGAGAGAGTATTGAGACAAATATTTGTCGTTTGGCTGGAATGGCAAGGGCCGCAGGAATTCATCTTGTTATTGCAACACAAAGACCCTCTGTTGATGTAATAACAGGAATTATAAAAGCAAATTTTCCAACACGAGTGTCATTTAAGGTTATAAGTGCTGTTGATTCTCGAACAATTTTAAATGCAATGGGAGCAGAACGATTGCTTGGTAAAGGTGATATGTTATATCGACGTGGAGTCGAAACAATGCGCGTGCATTCAGCTTATATTGGTGAAGATGAAATAGAGGAACTTGTAAAAAGGTTATCAGTATTTGGTCAAGAGTATAACGCAAGTGCTTTAGAGTTTTTAGAGAGTGATGGTGAGTCTGGAATGGATAAAACAATTTCGATGGGTTTTGCAGCAGATGACGGTGGAGGGGATGATATTTACAACAAGGCGGTACAATTAGTTATCGAACATCGATCTGCCAGTGCATCTATGTTACAACGAAAGTTAAGTATTGGTTTCCCAAGGGCCGGAAGTTTAATTGATAGAATGGAGAAAAATGGTATTGTTGGGCCAGCTGATGGTTCTAGACCTAGAAAGGTTTTGGTTTTGGCCGATGGTAGTCGTTCAGATAATTAGCTATAACTTATGTTTTTTTTGGATTTTTCTTGATCGAAATAGGATAAAATGTTATTAACAACTTTCAAGTCTATATTGTAGCTTGAATAAATTTCATTCATCTGCGTTGGCGGTCTGTCATATTGTATGACAGCGGCGGGTGATTTGATTAACCTCCAAGGAGAATTGATATGTCTGAATTACAATTAAAATCACTACTAGAAGCCGGATCTCATTTTGGTCACCAAGTGAACAAATGGAATCCTAAAATGAAGCCTTATGTTTATGGCGAAAGAAATGGTATTTATGTCATAGATTTAGCGAAAACGATTCCTATGGCAAAAAAAGCATATGATTTTTTAAAGAAGACAGCTTCAGAAGGGAAACCTGTACTTTTTATTGGAACAAAAAGGCAAGCTTCAGATACTATTAAAAAAGCCGCAGAATCATGTGGAGCTTTTCATGTTACAAGTAGATGGCTTGGTGGAATGCTTACAAATTATAAAACGATTGCTCTTTCTATTGATAAGCTTAGAAAAGTTGAGAAAATGAAAGAAAATGGCGATTTCAAATTACTTACAAAAAAAGAGCAAGGAAAAGTAGAAAAAGATGTTTTAAAACTTGAAAAAAACCTTGGTGGGATTAAAGAAATGAGAAAACTGCCAGGTGCTATTTTTATTGTTGATCCATCGAATGAAAAAATTGCAGTACAAGAAGCAAATACTCTAAAAATTCCAGTGATTGCAATTACTGATACAAATTGTGATCCAACAGGAATTGAATACGTCGTACCTGGAAATGATGACGCAATTAAATCAATTTCTGTTTTTACTGAGTATTTTGCAAATGCAGTAGCAGAGGGTTCAAGAAATATTAAACGTAAAGATAGCGCAGATAGTGTTGATAGAGATGTTGCACTAGAGCATGAAATTATTTCTAAATTTGAAAATGATATTGATTTAGAAGAAGATGAAGTAGAAGCAGAAGAGTAATTAACAATTTACAAATATAGTTTATCAAAAGGTAGTATATATGAGTTATTCAGCAGGTGATGTTAAGGATTTAAGAGAGAAAACTGGCGCAGGCATGATGGATTGTAAAAAAGCGCTTGAAGAGTGCAAGGGCAATATGGAACAGGCCATTGATTATTTAAGAAAGAAAGGTCTTGCAGCAGCACAAAAAAAGCAAGGAAGAGTTGCAGCAGAAGGAATTATTGATTGCTATATTCATACAAACAACAAAATAGGTGTTTTAGTAGAAGTAAATTGTGAAACAGACTTTGTTGCTAAAAACACTGATTTTAGAGCATTTGTAAAAGACATTGCGATGCATATTGCAGCTGCAGATCCAAAGTTTTTAAAGGCAGAGGATATTGATGCTGATTTTAAGAAAAAAGAAGCAGAGATTTATGCTGGTCAACTAAGGGAGCAAGGTAAGCCTGAAAACATGATTGCTAAGATTGTTGATGGAAAACTTAATAAATTGGCCCAAGAGGTGTGTTTATACGAGCAAAAGTTTGTAAAAAATCAGGATATCTCTATAAACGATCTTGTGAATGAGTTGACTTTAAAAGTCGGAGAAAAAATTGCAATTCGTCGTTTTATAAAATTTAATCTTGGAGAAGGAATCGAAAAAAGAAAAGATAATCTTGCTGATGAAGTAGCAAAAATGACAGGAGCTTCTCAATCTTAAGATTGTTACGATTGTGTTTTTATTTTTAAGTATAAATACAGGGCCCTCATTATGAAATGAGGGCCTTTTTATTTTCTTGACGTCAATAATCACCATGAGAGATTATAATTCCAGATAATGCATTTAACCTAGGTTTAAGATCGTCATGAGTATCACACTCTAAAAGGGCACATAATGAAATACAAAAGAATTTTATTGAAATTATCGGGAGAGGCCCTGGCCGGAAAACAGGGATATGGAATTAGTGGTGAAATTTTAGATTTTTTCTCCAAAGAAATTAAAGAGGTTTTAGGCCTTGGGGTACAAATCGGTGTCGTCATTGGTGGAGGAAATATTCATCGTGGAGTTGCTGGTGCCAGCAAAGGAATGAATCGCACAACTTCTGATCACATGGGAATGCTTGCAACAGTTATTAATTCTTTGGCACTACAAGATGCATTAGAGCGGCATGGAGTTCAAACAAGAGTAATGTCGGCAGTGGATATAAATTGTATGGTAGAGCCATACATAAGAAGAAGGGCCACGAGACATTTAGAAAAGGGTCGTGTAATTATTTTCGCTGCAGGAACAGGGAATCCATATTTTACAACTGACACTGCGGCTGCACTTAAAGCATCTGAGATTGGTGCAGAAGTATTAATGAAGGCCACCAAAGTAGATGGTGTTTATGATAAAGATCCAATGAAAAATGCAGATGCAAAAAAATATGAAAAAATTAAACATATGGATGCTTTAAATCAGGGATTAAATGTTATGGATGCAACAGCAATTAGTCTTTGCTTGGAGAATAATTTAGATATTTTGGTATTTAACTCATTTCAGGCCGGAAATATAAAAAAAGCTGTTGAAGGTCAAGAAGTCGGTACAATAGTAACTAGTAAAAATTAAAAAAAGGGGATTATCTATGATAGAGCAAATTAAAAAAGATGTAGATCAAGGGATGTCAAAAATTATTGAATCTTTGAAAAATCAATTGTTAAAAGTGCGAACAGGAAGAGCATCTCCTAATTTTTTAGATGGGCTTATGGTTGATTATTACGGAGTTCCAACACCAATTAAGCAAGTTGGACAAATCAGCACACCAGAAGCAAGAGTTTTACAAATTCAACCATTTGATAAAACAACAATTGCCGCAATAGAGAAATCAATTTTTTCTGCGAATCTTGGCGTTACTCCTGCCAATGATGGTAATTTTGTTAGAATCGTTTTTCCAGCACTAACAGAAGAAAAAAGAAAAGATATTGTAAAAGATATAAAAAAAATGGGTGAAGATGCAAAAGTTGCTGTTCGCAATGTTCGAAGAGATCAAAACGAAAATGTGAAAAGAGCAGAGAAAGATAAGAAAATATCAGAAGATGATTCAAAAAAATTTCAAGCAGAAATTCAGACAAAAACAGATAATTTCATAAAAGAGATTGATAAAATTTTAGCAACAAAAGAAAAAGAAATTCTTACAGTATAATAAAAATAGATGTCGAAAAAACAAGAACAAAAAATTAAGCATGTTGCTATTATTATGGATGGTAATGGTCGCTGGGCACAAGCGCGCAGACATCGTAGAATTTGGGGACATGTTAAAGGATCCTCTGTTGTGTCCAGAATTGTTGAAGAGGCAAGTAATATAGGAGTAAAATCTTTAACCCTATATGCTTTTTCTAGTGAAAACTTTTCTAGACCTATAGAGGAAGTAAAAACCTTGTTTTTGCTTTTAAAAAAATATCTACAAAAAGAGCGTCAAAGACTTATCAAAAACGAGATTAGATTTAAAGTTATTGGTGATTATAGCGCATTGCCTGATGAGACGAAAAATATGATAATTTCACTGGAGAGTGAGACAAAAAATCTTTCAGGAATGAAGCTTAATTTTGCTTTTGGCTATGGAAGTAGAAAAGAACTCATCAAAAGTTTTAATCGATTTATTCAAGAACACCCAGGAAAAAGTATCGATGAGAGTGAGTTGGAAAAATATTTATCAACAAGTGATTCTGGTGATGTTGATTTAATGATTAGAACAGGTGGAGATTATAGGATTTCTAATTTTTTATTATGGCAAAGTGCTTATGCAGAGCTATTTTTTACAAATACGCCATGGCCAGAATTTACAACAGATGAGTTTAAAATGATTATTGAAAGCGTTGAATCTAGAGAGAGAAGATTTGGACAGGTTTGCGCAACTATGCAATTGTCTGAAAGCCAGATTGTTGCAAAAAAAAATGAAGAGATTTTAAAAACATCAAAGAGCAATGAATGAATAAAGAATCAAAAACAAGAATTATTTCTGGCCTGATTATGATTACTGTTCTCATAGCTTTGATTGCCGCAGGACAAATTGCCGTTTTTATAACTATTTTATTGGTAGGAGCTTTGGTATTTGATGAATTAGTTTGTAATTTTTTTAAAAAATCGAGACTTCGGCCAACTTATTTGGTTGGGCACATTCTTTTTTTGGTCCCAATGATTTTTGCAATAGTAATAGGGTCGTCAGAGTTTTTAAAGGCGGCCGTAATGCTTGCGGTGTTATTTAATTTGTTTTTGCTTTATTATTTATTTTTTTTACCGATTCCGCCTGGATATTTTGAATATCATAAAGCATGGAGTTGGTTATCTGCACCACTTGTTCTGATGCAATCTTTATCGCTTATTTTAATCTTACATTTTGAGCACTGGAGATCTTTGCTAGTTATTTTGATCATTATTACAACGGCGACGGATATTGGAGCGTGGGTTATTGGAATTAATTTTGGAAAAAGAAAAATGTGGCCTAAAATTAGTCCAAAAAAAACAGTTGAAGGGTCCATCGGAGGTATCTTTTTTTGTGTCGTTTTTGCAATGATTTCGTGGTGGCTACTTGAAGGAACTCCCTCTCTCTTTATGATTCCATTTTTTATTTTCTTTTCCGTAATTTCTCAAGTTGGAGATTTAGTGCAGTCTAAAATAAAAAGAAATTTTCAGATTAAAGATAGCTCGAAAATAATACCAGGTCATGGTGGAGTCTATGATCGAGTAGATAGTTTATTATTTAGTGCTCCATTTTTTGCTTTTTTTTGGCCAATTTTGAAAGATTTTTTACAGTGAGGATTTATGTTAGAAAAAATTATTATTTTTATTATTTTTCTTGGACCGTTGATTTTTTTTCATGAATTAGGTCATTTTATATTTGCGAAACTTTTTGGTGTGCGTGTAGATGTTTTTTCACTTGGTTTTGGCCCAAAAATATTGAAGTTTAAAAAAGGAGTTACAGAGTATGCAATCTCTATAATCCCTCTTGGTGGTTATGTGAAAATGTATGGTGAAGATTTAATGAATAGAGAAAGTGTACCTCAAGATTTAAAGGCAATAAGTTTTGCCCATAAAAGCAAATGGGCAAGATTTTGGATTATTTTTGGGGGACCTCTTTTAAATTTCATCTTTGCATATTTTATTTTTGCATTTCTAAGTATGACGGGAGAAAAAGTTCCGCAAATGAGATTTGGTGTAATTGATGACAGTGCTAAAATTTATCAGTTGGGTGTTCGTTCTGGAGATGTTTTAAAATCAATTAATGGCAAAGAAGTTTTTGGGCCAACAGATATTTTACTAGGCGATAAAGAAATAATTACAGATTTGGGTGTTGATCGTGGGGGTAGTATTGAGCAGATAAAAATGCAGATAGAGGCAAAGACTTTTTTTGAAGAATTTTCAAAAGCATCTCAACCAATGAGAAGGCCTGTTTTAATAGATACAACAGGAGAATTATGGGTTATTTCAACAAGTGCAGAGAATATTAGTTGGGATAGTTCTATAGATCAATTAGCAGGGAATGGTTTTGTTGGTAGTTTGTATATTTTAAAAATTTTAGAAAAGAAAGATGAGTTAGAAAAATCTTTGATAGATAGAAATTCACTAAAAACAATCTCTGTTAATTCAAAAAATAAAAAAGAGTTTTACGGACAATTAAAACAAGAGGGATATGTCTGTGTCGATCTAATGGTTAAAAATGTTCGAATGGGAATGACTGCTGATAAGGCAGGAATAAAAATGGGAGATATTATCGATTCTATTGATGGACAGTCGTTGTTAGGATTTGAAGATTTAAAAAATATTATTCAAAAAATAGAGAAAGAGAGTATTACCTCTGTTGTTTGGAGAAATGGAAAAAGTCTAAACTTCACCTTAACACCAGAGATCCAGAGTTTAAATGGAGTGGAAACAAAGTTGATTGGTATTGAAAGCGCTGTTGAATATGTACCAGTGCAGTATGTAAACACAAGGCCACTACCGATTCATCTTGCGGCAGTGGCAGGCCTTACAAGGACTTGGGATGCGAGTGTTAATATGCTTGTAGGATTTAAGAATCTATTTACAGGAGCTACGTCTTTAAAAAATATAGGGGGACCGGTTGCAATCGGGCAAGTTGCCGCAGATTCTTTTAAAACAAGTCTGTCATATTTTTTTCAAATTATGGCACTTATTTCAATAAATCTTGGAATTATTAATTTATTACCGATACCTGTTTTAGATGGAGGACACATCATGTTTTTAATTGGTGAGGCAATAAATAAGGGGCCGTTTTCTCAAAGGAAGATGGAAATTGCCCAACAAATAGGTCTGTCATTTTTATTGTTATTAATGGTTGCTGCACTATTTAATGATTTTTCGCGTTTGTTTTAAAAATATATGGCAAAGTTATATATAGATACAACAGATGGTCTAGTTATTTTTTTATTAGATTCAGACAACAGTTTGCTTGATTGTTATGAATATGGTGAAAAAAGAAATGCCGATCGTATTCATTTTGAAATATATAATATTTTACAAAAGAACAATTTATTTTTTGATCAACTAGAAGTTTTGTTTCAAGCTTCTGGACCTGGTTCATATACCGGCATAAGACTTGCTGATGGGATTGGGCAAGTTTTAGAGTGGAGTGGAATTAAAAGATATTCTTTTAATCACTTTGACGTTATGAAAATTCTAGGAATAGGCAAAGGTCAGTTTATTGCTCCGGCATTTAAGGGAGAGTATTTTTTATATAGATGGAATGATTCCATAAATAGTTCATCACTTATTCTAAAAGAGAGCATGCCTCCTGGTACATATTTTTCTAATTACCAATTTTTAGAAGAAGAAATAAGGTCATTAGGCATCTCGCTACAAAAGACACAAGATTTAATTAAACAAGAGTGTAAAAGATTTTTTGATATTGTTGAAAAAGATAAATTAAAATTTGATCCGTATTACTATCGTCCACTAGATTCTGAGTTTAAAGTTGGTAAAATAAAGTGAGTAGTTATTTACCCAAAGAGTGGCATATCTTTTTTTTGATTGCGCTAGTCGTTTCTCTTTTGCCATTTAAGAGTTTTTCACTTTTTTGTGGTGTTTCTGTTGTTTACCTTGGACTATTGCTTTTATTTCAAAGAAAAATTTTAGGTTTAAAAAACAGTAGAGTTTGTGAGTCAGAAGATTTTTGCAAGTTATTTTCTCCTGTTTGTGGCCTGGTAAAATCGATAAAAGACAATGAAGTTGTTTTTTATGTTCCGGTAGATCAAACCAAGGGAATATATCCTGTACAAAAGAGTATTGTTGTTAATGTTGAGAAAAATTTTGATTCTATAAAAATAGAATTTGTTTTACAAAAAAATAATTATAGTTATAAGCTTTTTTTGTCTCCAACTTTGAATAAAGTTGATCTTTGGGTCTATAAAAAAGATATTATTGAATTGTGGAGTGATTTTGGTGTTATGTTTTTTGGAGGGCAACTTGGTTTAACAGTTCCATCTGGTTACTGTTTAAAAATAAGAGAAGGCCAGAAAGTTGATTTAAACACTGTAATTGCAATTTGTGAGGAATAAGTTATGTATGATTTAAAGTATAAGGCGGCATTTTTTTTACCAAATTCTTTTACGGCCTTAAATTTAGCGTGTGGTTTTGGTGCAATTTTATATGCAGTCGAGAATAATTACTATTACGCATGTTTGTTATTAATTCTTGGTGCACTATTTGATTCTGTTGATGGAAGGATTGCTCGATTGATGGGAACAAGCTCTAGTTTTGGAGAGCAGTTTGATTCAATTTGTGATGTGGTAACTTTTGGAGCGGCCCCTGCTTTTGTTTTTTACATGCGCTTTTTTCAAGATAGCGGAAGAGCAGGAATTGTTTTGGCCTTTTTGTTTTTGCTGTGTGGGGCATTAAGACTTGCACGATTTAATTCAAATATTGATAAAGTATCAAGCGATTTTTTTCAGGGTCTTCCTATCCCAGGAGCTGCATTTGCGCTTGTAGGCTATATTTTATTATCAATACTGTGGAGAGAGTTGATTTCGTACACAGTCGTGGCAATGATTTATATTGGGACATACTCTCTTTTAATGATCTCTAATATTCCATTTTGCTCATTTAAGAAATCTAATTGGGTAAAAAAACATATCAAACGTGTTTTTTTAATTATGGTCTTGATTTTTGCGGCCATATTTATCTATGAGCAAATAATGATTTTTTTATTTATAACCCTTTATGTTCTAGGCTCTTTGATTTACTTTTTTGCAAGAGGTGGTAGAATTGTTGATATATTTATGTGGAAAGAAGAGAAAGAGAATGAGGAAAAGTAAGAAATATATTTGTTTTTTATTAATAATATCTTTAAATGTCTCGGCCACTAATGTGCCAGATTTTTCAAAAGTAAAAGGCGATTCTCCTTTTGTCTCTGAAGATGTTTTAGATTCTGGTAATAATCCTTACGCAGAAGTAGAGGATGACAGTACTGACTATGTTTTTACTGATCAAAATCAGAAAGCAAAAGAAAATTTAAATATTCACCACAAGAAGGAAAGTCCTTTTGTGCTGGATAGCATAAAATCCGACTATAAAGACCAAAAAATTAGCAATAGAACTCGAAGCTTTGATAATACACTTCCAGGTAGTGGTAATTTGCATGGTGATGGATATTTGGAGTATAAATTTAAAGATCTTTATAAGTCTAGGGCCCAAAGTGCTAATGCCAATTTGTCTTTTACTTATTTTAAAGATGGCTATGATTACAAAGACAATTCTCGAGTGTATGATAAAACGTTTAAAAATAATTTAGCTGGTACCTATAATACAGGTCTGTTAATAATATCTTCACATCGTTATTTTTCAAAAGATATTTTCAGTTTTGGCCATGGAGTAAATTTTGGTGTTGGATTTCAAAATGGTGTCGGAAAATTTTCTTCAGATGGATCATCTAGTACGGCCAAATTTCATCTTTGGACACTTCCTATTGATTATGCTTTAGGTATTGAAATGGATTTAGGTACTACTTTTTCTTTCGCTCTTTCTGGTGGGCCTTCGGCAATGATACTTATGCAAAACAGGAGTGATTTTTTGGATGGCGAGAAAGGAAAAAGAGTGAATCAGTTTGGATATGGTTTTTCCGGGATGGGAAGTTTGAGATTTAATTTGTTCGATATCTTTCCAAGAAGCAGTTATAATCTATATAGAAATCATTCAATTACAAAATACCATATGACATTAAGCGCAAGATATCAAAATTATGATCATTTTCAGGACAAGATAACAATTTCTGGATTATCTTTTGGTGTCGGACTTTTATTTGAATATCTCTAATATGTATTTTTATAAAGCAGTTATTCAATATATGGGCGCCAATTATTTTGGCTGGCAGATTCAGCCCTCAAATTTACCCACGGTGCAGGGAACAATTCTAGAAGTGCTAAAAAAAATATGCCAAAGGGATAATGTTTTAATTACTGGAGGTAGTCGTACAGATAGTAAGGTTCATGCTTTTGGGCAAGTTGCATGTATTGAGTTACCAATTCGCATACCTGCAGAAGGG
>CAZCDT010000088.1:0-12016 GCA_964497525.1 uncultured Bacteriovoracaceae bacterium | reverse complement strand
TGTGTATGAGGGAGCCGATCGTGCGTATACTGTAACTATTTCTGGATTACTAGAGGCATGGAGTTATAAAGACTCTTTGATGAGTTGTAATATAACAAAAGTGATTGAACTCGGAAATGTTGGGTGGAAAAACTTATCTGGAGCATTTGAAAATTGTTGGAATCTTAGAAGTTTTGCTGGGGGGGGAACACAAGATGTAACAGATATGAGTTCGATGTTTAAGGGAGCTTCTAATTTAGAAACTTTAGATATATCAAGTTTTAATACAGCAAGTGTAACAAATATGAGGGAAATGTTTCGTGGGGCTTTTAATGGTTTAGATGATTTGGACTTATCTGGTTTTGATACTTCAAACGTCACAGATATGAGTTCAATGTTTGCAGAAGCAGACATCAGAAATAGTATTAATATATCGAGTTTTAATACAGCAAATGTCACAAATATGAGTGAAATGTTTTCGGGACTTTCTAATTTAACAAGTCTTGATTTATCTAATTTTAACACAGCACAAGTTACAAATATGAGTTCGATGTTTAAAAATTCTTGGACGTTAACCAGTATTGATTTATCTACCTTTGATACTCAAAATGTTTTGGATATGAGTTCGATGTTTTATGCTGCAAGAGGCCTTAGTTCTCTTGATGTTTCTAATTTTAACACTCAAAATGTGACAAATATGAGTAGTATGTTTGAGTGGACTAGAACGTTAACAGAGCTTGATGTTTCTAATTTTAATACTCAAAATGTAGTAGATATGAGTAGAATGTTTGCAAGAAATGAGTATTTAGTTAGTCTTAATATTTCTAGTTTTAATACTCAAAATGTAATTAATATGAGAGGAATGTTTGCCAGTGTTAGCTCTCTTGCCAGTCTTGATGTATCTAATTTTAATACACAAAATGTAACAGATATGAGCTGGATGTTTGCAGGAGCTAGTTCTCTTGTCATTCTGGATTTATCGAATTTTAATACTGTAAATGTGACAGACATGAGTGGGATGTTTTCAGAAACTAATGCGCTTGCGACTATTGATTTGTCTAGTTTTAATACAACAAATGTTACCAATATGAGTTGGATGTTTGATAGAGCTTCAGGATTAACAAGTCTTGATTTATCGAATTTTAATACATCACAAGTCGTAGATATGACCCGGATGTTTGGAGGAACCTCAGGTTTAACAAGTCTAGATTTATCTTCTTTTAATACTGCAAATGTTACAAATATGACTGCGATGTTTAATAATGCTAGTTTAACAAGTCTTGATCTATCGAATTTTAATACTGCAAATGTTACAAGTATGGCCGGGATGTTTTCTGGAGCAACTTCTTTAACCAGTCTTGATGTGTCTAGTTTTAATACTCAAAATGTAACGGATATGAGTTCTATGTTTGCTGGAGTCGCTAACTTAACCAGTCTTGATCTTTCCAATTTTAATACAGCAAATGTTACAGATATGAATTACATGTTTGCTGGAGCTTCTAGTTTAACCAGTCTTGATTTATCTTTTTTTAATACTGCAAATGTTACCAATATGGCCGGAATGTTTTCTGGAGCAAATTCTTTAACCAGTCTTGATGTGTCTAGTTTTAATACTCAAAATGTAACGGATATGAGTTCTATGTTTGCTGGAGCTTCTAGTTTAACCAGTCTTGATTTATCTTCTTTTAATACTGCAAATGTTACAAATATGAGCAGCATGTTTAAAGGAGTTTCGAGTTTAACAAATCTTGATCTTTCCAGTTTTAATACAGCAAATGTTACAGACATGAGTTACATGTTTGAAGCGATGTCTTCTTTAGTAAGTATTAATCTTTCAAGTTTTAATACATCACAAGTAGTAGATATGAGCTGGATGTTTTCAGGTTCTTTACATTTAACATCGTTGGATATTTCAAGCTTTAATACATCAAATGTTGCTCATTTAAGATGGATGCTTTTAGGAACCACGTGGTTAGTTAATTTAAATGTTATGGGTGTAGATCTTAGAGAAGACATATTTGATCATTGGACAGGAAATGATCAAACTGTTTGGACTGTCACACATCCTGCCTTAACTGTATACTGCGATCGAGGCGGTAGTCCAGGAACAGGAACATTTTTTGGAAAAAACTGTGTTGCTCCATAAAACATCTTATATATGCAGATAATTTAATTAGGTAAAAATTGCCTAATTCCCTCGGTTTTTATTTATTAAAAAATTAACTTCTTTTTTCTTAAGATTTTCCGATATGGATGCTGTTACTGTTTTTTTATTTATTAATACCAGAGTGTAAAAGTAATGGCATTAAATCAAAAACTAGAGCAATTAAAAGAAGGGGTAAGGAGTTTAGGCCAAAAGGTCGCCGTAGAAAGTGGTGTAACAGTTGGTGTTGTGGTCTTGTCTATTTTTTTAGCACTGCTTGCCGGAAACTACGCAAGCAATTCGTCTAATAGTAATTATCAAGATGAGGAAATGCTCGATGCTAATTTTGTAAAAAAAGATAGTGGATTGTGGAGCAAAATAAAGCGCGTATTACCTTTTTTTGGTGACGATACAAAAAATTTAGATGATGAGAGCGAAGATATCAAAAGAGTTCCGGCCTCACAAAAAGATTTAATTTCACCTAAAAAAAATCTGCCGTTACATAATCCTAATTTAAAAGCAACACGACAGGTATCTCAAGCATTGATACAAAAAAGTAATGCAGCATCTCAAAATTCTGCACCGACAAAAGATTTTAGTGATCGAGATGCAAATAGAGATGATTATTATGAGCAATTAAATTCAATGCCAATTTCTGGAGCTCCCTTTAATCCTCCCTCCTATGTACCGCCCTATTTTAATCAAGGAGATAGGGGTTATGGTTTTTTGGATAATGATTTTGATCAAGAGCAAACAAGTTCGAGTAAAAAAGAGGAAGATACTTTAGATGATCGAGATTCCAGTTTTTTTACTGGCGGAAGCGGTGGCGGAGGCGAAAGCAGTAATGGTGGTGGAAGCAGCGGTGGCGGAAGTTCTGGTGGCGGAAGTTCTGGTGGCGGAAGTTCTGGTGGCGGAAGTTCTGGTGGCGGAAGCAGTGGTGGTGGAAATACTAATAGTGGCGGAGGTGGTTCTAATAACGATAATAATAACGATGATAATAACGATGATAATAATGATAACCAAGATGATGATGTTTTAGATAATGTTGCAGTAGCATTAAGAATTGTTCCTGTTGCGGCAAGTGGAGCAGTGTTAAATACTTCTTCGATACGATTAAATGATTCTTTAAGTTTGCATGCGGCCTTAGTAAATGCTCAAGGCCAATTTCTTTCAAACGTCGCGGCCACGTGGAGTTTAAACAATAGCTCCTTGGGAAATTTTAGCATATTAGAGGCAAGTAATACTATTTTTACTCCAAGACAGTTAGGTAGTGTGGAAATTACAGCAACCTTTAATATTTTCAGCACTCAAACTGCGCCAATTTCGATTTTAGGCGCTCTGCCTACGCAGATAAAAATCGTTTCAACACCTGCTGGTAGTGTTGTAGTCAATACAAAAGAATTAAATCCAACGCAGACGATAGCTCTTTATGCCGTGTTGCAAGATAGCGAGGGTAATTACTCTGGTAATGCAGATAATGCAATTTGGTCTATAGGAAGTGTTGTTCCAAACGGAGTAAATCTTGGTAGTTTTAATACTACAAATGGAGCTAGTAGTATTTTTACCGCAAATGAAGTTGGTGCTGGCAAAATTACAGTTACTCAAGATGGAATGAGTTATACGACAGGAAATTTTACTGTAAGAAATCCTGATTCTCCTGTTCGAGTAAAAATTGTCAATAGTGCAGGAGGTGTTGGAACTGAAGTCGGTGCAAGAAGTTTTACAAAAGGTCAGAGCGTAACTCTTTATGCAGTTTCAGAGAATGCTCAAGGAGATTTTTTGCAAGATGAAAATGTCACATGGAGTGTTAGTAAAAACATTGGCACACTCTCTAATACAACAGGTACTTCGACGGTATTTACGGCGACAAGGGCCGGAAGTGCCGTTATATGGGCAAAGCACTCTTTGTTAACTCATGATTCCACAGATAATTTTACGGTTGCTCCAGGAGCAAGTACGGGAATAAAAATTGTTCCATCTCTTTTACAGTCAGAAGAAATTACTGATCGCAGTTTTGTTCAAGGAGAAGCACTTACTCTTTATGCAGTTTCTGTGGATGCAGATGGAGATTTTATCAACAATGAAACTGTAACATGGTCAGTTAGTGGAGGAATTGGAGGCCTTACTCCTGCGGTGGGAAAATCTACAATTTTTGAAGCATTAACAATAGGAACAGGAGTGGTATCTGCGACACATACAGGAGCTCTTGGTAGCGCTTCAACGGGAAATTTTACAGTTTCTGTAGGAGAGGCCATAAAGTTAAAAATCACAACAGATGATTTAGGCACTCAAGAGTTTGCAGAAACTCAATTAGAAAAAAATCAATCTATAACTTTATATGCTTTCGCAGTAGATGAAAATGATAACACTATTGCGATGGTTAATGCTGGTTGGAGTCTTGATCGTAGAATTGGAACACTATCTAATCGAACCGGTAGTTCTGTTGTTTTTACTGCATCCAATATTGGGAAAGCGCAACTTACCGCTAGTAGCGCAACTCTTGTCGAAGCAACTAGTGACTATATAAAAGTAACTGATCGAAGGCCAACTCAAATAAAAATTGTGACTCAAGCCGAGGGAAATGTAGAGTTTGGTAATACCGTAATTCCAAAAGGTGAGAAAATAAGATTGTATGCTGTCACGCAAGATTTAAACGGTGATTTTGTCTCTGAAATTGCAGTTAACTGGAGTGTCTCTGGAGATCAAAATGGAACTTTATCTAATACCACATCTTCTACTTGGACCGAGTTTACAGCGACACGCTCTGGAACCAGCACTATTTTGGCATATAATAATGTTTTAAGCGATGGATTAACCGGAGATATTTTTGTTCATGCTACGGTTCCCAAGAGAGTTAAAATTGTGCATGCACCACAAAGTAGCAATGAAGTTTTTGATCTAGATTTAGAGTATGGACAAACCTATGACTTTTATGCTGTAGCTGTAGATGATGATGGGGACTATGTTTCGGCCGTTGATGTCACATGGAGTATTAGTGGAGGAGTCGGGAATCTTCTTCCTTCTTATGGAAATTCTACGACTCTTACAACCACAATGACAGGTAGCGGAGTTTTAACGGCAGATATTTTAGATGTAGATATCGTTGATGATACCAGTGGCACAATTACCATTTATCCATCTGGTGATTACATAACAATTGAGACGGCACCAGACGGAACAGGATCTATTATTGGCGTTGATGCGCATGTTGTAAAAGGGGAGAGTTTAGAGCTTTATGCAATTTCTAGAACCCAAGAGGGTGTCTATTTAGGAATGATACCTGTTTTATGGAGCGCTTCAGATTTAGATAAAGTATCTTTTGAGAATATAACTTCAAAAGAAAAAACATTTCATGGACTACGAACGGGAGAGGTTTTACTTACGATAAATTCAAAAGTGGCAACGTGGAGTGGAACTTTAAATGTTGTTCGCTATTGTCACGGGGAACTTCTAACCAGATCTCCTTATGCAAATTCTGGTGTTCTAGGTATCGATGGATTAAGTGTTGAAACAGCATTTGAAATTTGTAGTCCAGAGCAGTTACAGGCAATTCACACAAATATTGTTACTGATAAAACAAAATATTTTAAACTAATGGGCGATATTGATTTAGCTGGATTTCCATTTATTCCAATTGGAAATAGCGTTGATTCGTTTGTCGGTCGCTTTAATGGTAATGGTCATAAAATAAAAAATTTCACTTATAATAATCCGACAGGTGATTATGTTGGACTTTTTTCTTATTTAAGAGATGGAGCAAAAATACACAATGTGCAAATGGAGGATGTATCGATTAATGCTCGTAGTTGGGTCGGTGGAATTGTTGGTATTGCAAATGGAAATGGAATTGAAATTCATAAATCATCGGTGACGGGGGGGGTAAATGCAATCGGTAATTACTCCGGGGGGATTGTCGGAATGTTTCAAGGAAACTCAGAGTTAATGTACTCTTTTTCTGGGGTAAATATCACAGGCCCAGAAAGGCTTGGAGGTCTTGTTGGTGATGCAGTTTCTAATCCGATTATAAAAAACTCTTATTTTAATGGCACTGTAAATACACCTAATGCAAGCTTAGGTGTGGGCGGTATAGTTGGTTATGCTGGTGGATATGCGTGCAATGCCTTAAAGCAAATAGAAAATAGCTATGTTGCAGGTGTGATTACTGTTGGTTGGTACTCTTTTTCCGGTGGAAGTGGTGGAGGTATGGCCGTTGCAAACAGTTTTTTGAGTATAAATAACACTACTGTCGGAAATATGAATCGTTTTAATGATAGCAATTGTACCTTATTTTCTAGTAATAATTTTTTCAATAAAAATAGTTTTGCTCCAAGAACAGATTTTTATCTTTTTTCTCATGTTACGGCCATAGATGTAGGTCAAGATACCTCTGATGACTACTTTTTTAATCCAATTAATGCTCCCCTTAACTTGTGGGATTTTGATAATATTTGGTATGCCAGATTTAATAGCTATCCTGTGTTTTTGTGGCAGGTCCAAAACTCATTACATATCGATGAATATCATCAAGAGAGCTCTCCTTCTGAAACCTCTTTTGATGTCTCGGTAAAATATTTTGGAGATTTAAATAAAGATGGGAAGGTTTATTTATACTTTTGTGACCAAACCATAGATGCTGATTGTAATCCTTATGATGGACAAAAACTAGAGATGAATAGAGGCAGCAATACTTTTAGAAAATGGGTAAATGTTGTTGATCAAAATAGAAGTGATCATATTTTAAAAATTGCAATAGTGCCAGTTGACGATGATGGGGTTAATACTGCTGCTATAAATAAAACAGTGCAGTTAAAATCTTTTTATAATAACTCCGGGATGTATGGAGTTAATGGCCAAAGTGCAGAGACTGCACTAGAGATTGCAACTGCTACTCATCTGGTTAATCTAACAAAAAGGCCAGAGGATTGGGATAAATATTTTAAACTAGTTTCTGATATCGATATGAGTGGAGTTTTATATGAACGACTTGGTACAAGTGAAAATACTCCATTTACAGGAACAATCGATGGTCAAAATTATTCGATTACAAATCTTACAATTAATCGTCCAGGAATAAGTAACTGGGGATTTATCGACTATCTTGGAAAAGGTGGCGTTAAGAATTTAAAGCTTCTTAACATTTCATATAGTGGACAAGGCCAAATTGGAGGAGTTACTAGGACACTTTTTTCAGGAGGAGTTATAGAAAATGTTTTGGTAACAGGTCAAATTTCAGGAGTTGGTGCTGGTGTTGCTTATGCTGTAATGCCTTACGCAAAAATAGAGCAAGCGGTATTTGATGGTACAATGAGTGCGGGATATGGTCTTGTCCATTCAAACTATGGTGAAATCTCAGACTCTTTTAGCAGGGGTTTTCATTTTGAGGCTGTTTTTGATGGTAATTTATCAGCAGGACAAATCTCAAGAGTGTATAGCTCTGCAGAAGTAAAAAATGCTTGGAAAGGAGGAGGCCCTTTTATTAAAACCTCTCTTTCTAACTCTAACAATGTTACTAACTCTTTTTTTGGGGGATTGTTTTTAGATTTTGATACAATTTCGGCTTATTATGCTTCTGTTTTTTACTATTATCCATTTGCTCCAGGTAGTGCTCCTGGAGTGCGAACTAATTATTACAATAAACCACTGATTATCGCTGCAAATCAGTACGATTTTGATCAAGAGAAGTTTATAAGTCCAGAATTTGCAATTCCTGTAGATGCAAAAAATGGCGGGGTTGATGGGTATGACTATTTTTATAAAGCGGAAAACCCTCCTTTAAATAGTTGGGATTTTGAAAATGTTTGGTATGAATTAGAGGATGATTTTCCCGTTTTAAAATGGATGGTTGATGACGATTTAACGATTTATTCGCTAAAACAAAAAGGTGACACACTTGATAACTCTTTTGATGTCTCGATAAAGTATTATGGAGATTTAAATAAAAATGCAAATGTATCTTTGTGGTATTGCAATAAAACACTTCGGCCAAATTGTAATCCGTTAGAAGAAAACAGCGTGGTAATGGATCGAAAAGAGTCTGAATTTCATGTTAAAGTTTCTGGTCTTGGAGATGAATTTAAAGGGCACACGTTTTTGTTAACAGTCTTGGCAGATGATCCAGATGGAGTTATTGCAAAAGAGTTAAGCCTGGAATTAAAACTTTTAAAAAGATATAATAATTCTGGTGTTGTTGGAATTGATGGAAAAAGCAAAGAGAGAGCTTACGAAATTGCGACCGCCGAGCAGTTAAACAATATTGGCATCGACTCTAAAGATTTAGATAAATATTTTAAAATTGTGGCAGATATAGATCTATCTTTAATCTCAAACTTTAATGCGATTGGTACAATTAAAGACTCTTTTATGGGTGAGATTGATGGCCAAAATCATGTCATAAAAAATCTAAAGATTAATTTACCAACTCAAAACAATGTTGGCTTTATCAGAAATTTAAGTGGTGGAGTGATTAAAAATATCGTTTTTCACAATGTAAACATCTTAGGCCAAAGAAGTGTAGGAGGAGTTGTTGGCCACTGTCATCAAGGAGTGATTGAAAAAGTTTATATCGATGGTCAAGTTTTTGGTAATGCAGGAAACTATGATGATATTTATCAGAAATATAATACAGGAGGTATTGGAGGATTTCTCGATATGGATTGTATTCTAAAAGAGAGTGTTGCAGATGTTTTAATTGATTCTCCTTTAACGAATAAATCATCACATGTCGGAGGACTTGTTGGTGTTTTAAAAGGAGAGATTAATGATTCATACTCTTTAGGTTTTGTTACAGGTGGAGAGGGGACTGGAGGAGTTGTTGGAAAAATCAGTGCAGGATCTATAAAAAATGTCTATTTTGCAGGCAAGATACAGTTTTCAAATAATACTGGAGGCATTGCAGGTCAAAGCTATATTCAAACAGAAAACACAAACGTAAAAATAGAAAATAGTTTTTTTTCGGGAATGATGCTTCCTAAAAGTCATATTTCTTCCTCAAGCTCTCTTTTTATTCCATACGTCAATCCAAATGATGAAAAAAATCTTTTTATAAACAACTACTTTAATCAAAATCAAACCAGTGGATCTTATGAAACTGTTTTAAGAGACGGTGTAACAGCACTTGATATTGGTAAAACAATTCCAGTTGATTATTTTTATAAGAAACAAAATGCTCCACTTACTAATTGGGATTTTAACACTGTTTGGATTGAACGACCAAACGATCTGCCTCTTTTGAAATGGCAGGATGAAACAAATAGAGTGCATCTTTTTGATTTAAAAATCAAAGATGAAGTAAGCGATAGCTCTTTTGGGGCAAGTGTAAAGTTTTTTGGAGATAAAAATAGCAATGCTACTGTTACTCTTTGGTTTTGCAATCAAAGAGTTCATGGCGCAGCATGTATTCCAGAAGATGTTGGAGAAAGTTCCTTAATGGTTCGCGGAAATTATCAATACGACGCAGAGGTTTCAGGGGCCCTGCTTTCTGGTATGAGTGGCGATACTTTAAATGTAAACGTTATAGCAGAGGATGTAGATGGAGTTGTCTCCTCTAATTTAACCGCGCAGCTAACTTTAGAAAAAAAATATAAAAATTCAGGAGAGGTTGGAATTGATGGCCGCTCATTTGCTACAGCATATCAGATAGAGACAAAAGAGCAGCTACAAAATATTGGCAAACATGGTGCTGATCTCGATAAATACTTTAAACTGGTTGCAGATATCGATTTATCGGGAGTTGATTTTAACTCGATTGGTACAAGAGAGAATCCTTTTATGGGAGGATTTGATGGAGGATTTTTTACCATCAAAAATCTTGTCTCTAGTGGAAAATGCTATGGCGGTCTTTTTGGTGTGGCCGGAAAAAGTGCCGTCATAAAAAATGTAGTATTAGAAGGATTAAAAATAAGTGGAACGTGTAGCTATGTCGGAGGATTGGTTTCTGAATTATACGGTGGCATCGTTGAAAACTCTTTGGTTTTAGGAAGTATTATTAGTACACATAGTAGTGGAACTTCTGGAGGAGTTATTGGAAGTGCTTTAGGTGGGCAGCTATTAACTTCTGGATTTAAGGGGTTTTGTAGAGCTTCAACGACAAGCTCTGGCCTTATTGGTTATTCTAGCTATGCAGAGATCATGAACTCTATGGTTTTAGATGGAGAAGTTTATACCACGAGTTATGGTGCAAGCAGTAGTATGACCACGAAAGTACCAAATGGTCGAATTTTTATAAAGAATAGTTATACAACTGGGAAGGCCCGAGCTCTAGCTATAAGTAGTTCCAATTCTGGTTCATCTTTTATAAGTGAGGCCAATGTCAATACTAGGCTAGAAAATAATTTTTCTAGTTCTAGCTATGCTGCTTCTCAGTCTCGTCATCTGGAACTGTGGGCAAACTTTTCAAATCCTAGTGGAAATAATTTTTATAATGAGAATCAAAAAGTTGCTTATCTGACGGTTTATGGTTATACTGGGAATTACATAACGCTAAAAGATGATTTTTTAGGTGCAACAAAGCTGGATATCGGTCATACAACTCCCTATAACTATTTTTATAAAAAAACAAATCCACCTCTTAGTTCGTGGGATTTTGATACGGTTTGGGTCGAACTACCAGATGCGACACCACTTTTTAAGTGGCAAGAAGAGAGCGACAAGCTTTATACCTATAAATTAGAGATTCCATCTTCTGATACATTAGAAAACTCGCTCCTTGTAAAAGTTGGTTTTGTTGGAGATAAAAATAATAGCGCCGTTGTAGAATTTTATTTTTGTGATGCAAGCCTTGATCCAGAATGCGATCCTCTATCTGTCTTAAATCCAAACCCTCCTGTTCCTCTTACAAAAGGGGCCAAGCATTTTTTTGAAACGATTAATCTACCTGGTTTTGAAGGAAAAGATATTAATATCGAAATAAAAGTTACAGATTCTGATGGCCATATAAATCTTGCAAGCATAATCGACCCAAGTTTTGTTCGAACATCTACAGATAATAGTTATAGCGAAATAAGTTTATTAAAAGATCGCATAACCCTAGAAAAAAGATATGAAAATGTTGGACTGGGTGTAGATGGATTAACCAAAGAGAGTGCGTTTGAAATTAAAACAGCAGCACAGTTTAATAACATTGGAAAAGATTTAAGGGATCTTGATAAGCACTTTAAACTTGTAGATGATATCGATCTATCGGGAGTAACTATAAATACCATCGGTATCCCAGACACTCATCCATTTAAAGGAAGTATCGACGGTCAAGGTCATCAAATTTTAAATATGGCAATCTCTTTAATTCCAAAATTTTCTTTTGCCAAATCTGGAAATGGCACAATCTCTTCTTGGGTGGCGGCAAATAGTGCAGGTGAAGATGGTAAAAATGTTGGTTTAATTAGAGAGGTTGTTGCAGGAGAGATAAAAAATATAAAATTTTTAGATGTAGATATTTTAGGTAGGGAAAACGTTGGTGCTTTGGCCGGAAGCAGTTATAAGACCATCATCGATAATGTAGAGGTTTTAGGAGTGGTAAATGGATCAGGTAGTCAAATTGGAGGTGTTTTTGGAAGAATTCACCAATTTAGTAAATTAGCAAATATTGATAGTAGAGTTGATGTAACTGGTTCATCATCTGGAGTTGGTGGTATTGCAGGCCACATGTCTGATATAAAAATTACCAAACTATTAAAATCGCATGGTAAAATATTAGGATCTAGCCAAAGTGTTGGTGGAATTACAGGAACATCTTATTTTAGTAATTTAAGCCTACTTGAATATGATGGAGATGAGGTTCGAGGATCTTCGGGCATTGGTGGTCTTGTTGGAGCCATATATGGTGGAACTGTTTCTAAGTCTGCGGTAAAAAATGGTCAAGTAATTGGTTCAAGCACCTCTGTGGGAGGAATCGTTGGA
>CAZCDT010000087.1:0-12488 GCA_964497525.1 uncultured Bacteriovoracaceae bacterium | reverse complement strand
TTTTTGAAGGGCATTTAAAATTTCATCTTTGGTTGGTTCTTTATTTTTATCGAGTAAAACCTTTACCGAGGCAACAATTCCAGGAGTACAAAACCCACACTGAATGCCACCTTTTTTAACAAAGGCATAGGCCAAAATATCTTTTAACTCTGAAGAATATCCATCAATCGTTATAACATTTTTCTTTTCAACTCGTTTCATTGGAGTAATACAAGACATCATGGATTTACCATCAATTTCAACACTACATGCTCCACAAATACCTTGCCCTGAACATCCATCTTTTGGCGTTATAATCCCTTTTTCTAGTCTTAAATAATTAAACAAACTTAAATTTTCATCACCAACAAATTTTTCTTTCTGACCATTGAGTGTAAATTCCATGAATAACTTCTCCTATTACCGCCGACCTATCGCCCATCCTGGGCACATCGGCATACAAAACATCCTATTCTCGCCGACTCTTCGCCCATCCTGGGCACGTCGGCATACAAAACATCCTGTTTCTAGAAATATTACTTTTTATTATTACAATAAATCGTAGGAAATGCGGCATAAAAAGCGGCCGCTTTAATTAAGTGATCTACAGGACATTGATCATCTATCGAGTGCGCATAAATTTCATTGGCAGGACCAAAACCAATGGTTGGAACTCCCATCATCCCCATTGTGGCAATACCATTTGTTGAAAAAGTCCATTTATCAACTTTTGGAGTAGGCCCAACAACAGCTTTAAACGCTTCAACAGCGGTTTTACAAACGACATGATCTTCTTCTAAAACCCATGTTGGAAAATATTTTTCTGTTTCATACACAAAACCAGTATAACTAGGTACTGCATATTTTAATACTTCAACAGTTCCTTCAACTCCTGCTCTTTTTATTGCATCTTTTACTTCATTTACTGCGATCTCTTTTGTTTCACCTTTTGTCAAACGACGATCTAGATGAATATAAGCACGATCAGGAACAGCACAAAGAGATGGAGTTTTACAATCGATATAACTTACCGTAACTGTACCTTTTCCTAAAAACTTATCATCGGCCAAACGTTCATTTAATTTCTCTATTTCGTTTGCAATCTTTGCCATCATATAAACAGCATTTTTGCCACGCTCTGGTGCTGAACCGTGACAAGAAACGCCATTGGTTGTAACACCAATTTCCATTCTGCCACGATGTCCACGATAAATTCCAAGATTTGTAGGTTCGGTAATAACGACAACTTCTGGATTTAGAATTTTTTCTTTTAAAAGATATTGCCAACATAGTCCATCACAATCTTCTTCTTGAACTGTTCCGGTTATCCATAGCGTATAATCACCAAGAAGGCCCAAATCCTTTATAATTTTGGCACCATATACCATAGATGCCATTCCTGCTTCTTGATCGGTTGCCCCTCTACCATAAATAATTCCATTTTCAAGTTTGCCTTTATATGGATCATGTTTCCACGCTGCAGGATCACCAATTCCTACTGTGTCGATATGGGCATCCATGGCAATAACTTTTTTACCATTTCCAATACGACCTAAAACATTACCCATTTTATCGATGATCACCTCATCAAAACCAACTTTTTCCATCTCTTGTTTAATTCTTAAAACAACCTCTTTTTCCTGACATGATTCAGAAGGAATCGCAATCATATCTCTTAAAAATTTTGTCATCTCTTGAGCGTACTTTTCGGCCTGTGCTTTTACTTTATTATTATCCAACATAATTAACTCCTATCTTGTTCTAAAGTTTTTAGCGTTAAAAAGATCCTCTAAAACTTTTGCCGGATCTTGATACTTACTAGTTAGCATCATCGCTGCAATGATATATGGCTTGTGTCCAGCTTCTTTGTAAGTTGGTATTCTATAGCGATCAAAAACTGATGCTGCAACTTCACCCTCTTTACAAGAAACACCTGAAATATCTGCTGGTAGGCAGTGCATATATAAAGCTTTTCCATCTTTTGTAAGCTTCATCATTTCTTCTGTGCACTCCCAATTTTTATGATTTGCATTTTCAGCCAAGCACTCTTTTTCTAAAACTTTTAATCCGTCATGATCTTTATTTTGTAAAAGCTTTGTACGCTTTTGCATTACATGAAATGGGGCCCATGATTTTGGATAAACAATGTCTGCACCTTTGAAGGCCTCTTGCATGCTTGTCACATGATTAAATTTTCCGCCATTTTCCCCTGCATTCTTTTTTGCAATTTCTACAACTTCAGGAATTAATCCATAACCTTCAGGATGTGCAAGAGTTACCTCCATTCCAAAACGAGTCATAAGACCAATAATTCCTTGAGGCACAGAAAGAGGTTTCCCATAACTTGGAGAATATGCCCATGTCATTGCAATTTTTTTACCTTTTAAATTTTCAAGACTACCATAATGTTCTTTTAACCATCCAAGATCTGCCATACTTTGAGTTGGGTGATCGATATCACATTGCAAATTTACAATTGATGGACGATGAGGAAGAACTCCTTGCTCAAAACCATCATCTAACGCCTCTCCAACTTCTCTCATGTAAGCATTTCCTGCTCCTAAAAACATATCATCGCGAATACCAATTACATCACTTAAAAAAGAGATCATATTCGCAGTTTCTCTAACTGTTTCACCATGAGCTATTTGAGATTTTCCTTCATCTAAATCTTGAACTGCAAGACCAAGTAGGTTTGCTGCAGATGCAAATGAAAATCTTGTTCTTGTTGAATTATCTCTAAAATTAGAGATCGCAAGCCCTGAATCAAAGCAACGTGTAGAGATATTGTTATTTCTTAAATATCTTAATGCCTCAGAGACTAAAAGAATTTGCTCTAATTCTTCTCTACTTTTTTCCCATGTAAGTAAAAAATCTTTTCTAAAAAGATTTTTTGTTTTTTTTGCCTTAATTTCATTAATCAGTTTACTAAAGTTAATCATAAAATCTCCTATTGTTATCTATTTTATTAATTATGGAATAATTGTTGTTCCAGCTTTTCCCGCTAACGTTTCATTAAATAAAGATACCTTCGTGATGTAAGCTTTTTTACCACCATTTTTTACAAAATTAATGGCCGCAAGCATTTTTGGTCCCATACTTCCATCTGGAAAATGGCCTTCGTTATAAAGCGCTTCTGCTTCTTTTACAGTTAAAAGACGCAAATCCTTTTGATCTGGTTTTTGAAAATTAATTTTTGCCCCATCTGCATCTGTAAAAATTGTAAATTCTGCACTTAAACTCTCACCTCTTTCTTGGGCCCTTTTTTGTAACATCACGCCAAGTAATGCAGAAGCTAAATCTTTATCTATAACGGCCTCAACTCCCATGAAAATATCAGCAGGTGCTTGACCTTCTTTGTAGGCCCTTTTAAATGGCACACCAAAACGACCTTGATATACTTCAAAATCCCCTTCTCTTTTTGGTGCTACTTTAACAACAGGAATTCCTCCGCCTCCAACAGCAATTGGAACCATTCCCATTTTCATGTGGGCCTCAATCATTGGAAGCTCTACAATATCGACAGGAATTGGAGATGGAACAACTCTGCGCCAAACTTCAGTTCCGTTATCATTTTTTTTATACATTTTTATTTTCCAGCCCTCATTTTTTTCTTTTTCTTGGGCCTCTTCTTTTGATAAGGCCGAACCGATATATTTAGTAGGGTTTAAAAAAGCAGGGTCCTTACTATCTACAACTACCTGAGTAACAAGTTCTGCTGCCTCTTTTTTTAATCCTAATACATGCATATAGTTTGTAAGTTGAGCAAGCATGTATCCGATAGCTCCTTGAGAGTCTGCACCACAAACATCAAGAGGTAGTGAATGCAAATTTTTTTGAGCAAGTTCAGCGCGAAGTAAAATATTTCCAACCTGTGGCCCATTACCATGAGTTAGAATGTAGTAATTATCAGGATTATCTTTTATTATTCCTGCGATAAGTTCACAAGTTTTTGCAGATCTTTGCCACTGCATTGCCACGTCAGGATTAATCATTTTTTTTGTTACAGGATCAATCTCTCCTGTTGGTGCAATCTCATTTCCTCCAAGCGCAAAAATTCTTAGCACTTTACTCATAAATCTCCCTTTATTAATTTCTAGATTTTTTGACATTAAAAGAGAAAATGCTACTACAGCATTGTATGCGTTGACAACTAAGGCAAAAGCAACTCTTTAAGAAAAAATTAGCACGATCTAGCATTAAAACTTAAAGGCTTTTTCCCCTAGAGGATTTTTTGTTTAAAAATAGATGACATCAATGACTATGCTTTTCAAGAACACAAAAACAGGTTATCTTAACTCTTTTACTAAACACTAAAAAAATAAAGATTTGAGGCCTCTTATGAATTTTGAATACATCTGTACTCAATGTAAAAAAACATTTCCGATTAGCGAAAACTTGATGGTATGCCCTTCTTGCAGTCAAAACCAAAAGAAAGATGAACCTTTAAGAGGTGTTTTAGAAGTAAAATTATCGGGAAAAAGCGATAAAAATTTTAATATTTCAGACCTTCTTCCCATTGAAAAAGAATTTTTTTGCGACATGCCTGTTGGAAGTACCCCGCTATGGCGCCCTAAAAAACTACGTTTAATGCTTAATATGCCAGAACTATACATAAAAGACGATGGTACTAATCCTACAGGCTCTTTTAAAGATCGCGCCTCTTTTTTAGTTGCGGCATTTGCAAAGAAATTTAAAATTAAAAACATCACTTTGGCATCAACCGGAAATGCTGGTTCTTCTATGAGTGGCATCGGTGCCTCTGCAGATTTAGATATCACTTTGTTTTTGCCAAAAAGTGCGCCAGAAGGAAAATTGGTGCAAGCAATGCAATATGGTGCAAAACTGGTCCTTGTTGATGGAAACTATGATAAGGCATATGATCTTTCTTTGGAATACTCACAAAAATTTGGTGGTCTGAATAGAAATACTGCATATAACCCAATGACAATTGAGGGCAAAAAAACGGTTTCATTGGAAATATTTAAGCAATTAGCAGCAAAAGCTCCAGATATAGTATTTGTTCCAACTGGTGATGGTTGTATTATCGCAGGAGTTTATAAAGGCTTTAAAGATTTACTCGATTTAAAAATTATTAGTAAAATGCCAACGATTTATTGTGTTCAAGCTCAAAATAGTGACGCAATCGCTCGAGCATTTGAAACAGGTTCATTTACAAATATACCAACAAGTACAGTTGCGGATTCTATTTGTGTGGATGTTCCAAGAAACGGATATCATGCCCTATCGCTTTTAAAAGAGTATGGTGGAAAAATTATAAGAGTCAGTGATACAGAAATCATTAACGCTCAACATACGCTGGCAAAAAACTCTGGAATTTTTACAGAGCCTGCTGGAGCAACCGCTTTTGCAGGCCTTTTAAAGGCCAAAGAAGATGAGATGTTTCCACTTGAAAGCACTGTTGTTGTATTAACTACAGGGACGGGATTAAAAGATATAAAAACTGCACTATCCGGTGTAAATATGCCAAAAAAAGCTATTAAGAATTTATCAGAACTATAATCTAGATTTTTTTAAGTATTTCAAAAGAGGAGAAAAAAAATGATTAACTTACAAAAAAACCTAAAACAAATCGAGGCCAACATTAAATATTGTCGAGAAAGAGGAATTGTACTACCGACTTTAAAACAGATGAAAAATCCAAGTTTAATCCCAGAGTCCGTAAAACTAGAGTTAAAAAATATCGGTCTATGGGATGTGCACGCAAAAAATCTTTTTAGGATCACATGGAAAAACGAAGCTAAAAAACATGGTGGTGGATTTGGTGAAGTAAATCACATTGTATTTCCATCAGAAGTAACAGGTGTTAAAGCAAAAATCATAGCACTTGTTGGAAAATATTTTCCAACGGGAGCTCATAAAGTTGGAGCAACTTTTGGCTGTCTTGCCCCTCGTCTTACAACAGGACAATTTGATCCAGTAAATAATAAAGCTGCATGGCCTTCAACTGGAAACTATTGTCGTGGTGGAGCTTATGTTTCGGCATTATTGGGTTGTAAATCAATTGCAATTTTACCTGAAAACATGTCAAAAGAGCGATTTGAATGGCTTAAAAAAGTAGCTGGTGAAGTTATTGCGACTCCTGGTTGTGAAAGTAATGTGAAAGAAATTTTTGACAAATGTTGGGAAATTAAAAAAACAAGACCCGATGTTGCAATCTTTAATCAATTTGAAGAACTAGGTAACGTTATGTGGCATCATGAAGTAACCGGAAATGCTGCTGAAGAAGTTTTAAAAAAATACATGAAACCTGGAGATAATTTTGCAGGAGGAGTTTTCTCTTCTGGTTCAGGTGGAACAATGGCATGTGGCTACTACTTAAAAACAAAGTTCCCAAAATCAAAACTTGGTGTTGCAGAAGCACTGCAATGTCCAACTCTTTTAAATAACGGTTTTGGTGATCATAGAATTGAAGGTATTGGTGACAAACATGTCCCATGGATCCACGATACAAAAAACACCGACATGGTAATTGCAACTGATGATGAAGTAACGATGAGAATGCTTCGTCTATTTAATGAACCTGTAGGAAGAAAAGTATTAAATTCTTATGGAGTTTCAAAAGAGTTTACAGATAGTCTTGATCTTGTCGGAATATCTGGTGTTGGTAATCTTATTTCAGCAATAAAAATGGCAAAATATTATGAACTAACAGAGAAAGATTATATCGTAACTGTTTGCACAGACTCTATGGAGCTTTATGGTTCAAGACTTGCAGAACTTGCTGCTGAACGTGGTCAATACAATGAGATTCAGGCAAATAAAGACATGGAAATGGTTGCAAATATCAAGACCGATATGATGCAAGAATTAACCTATACAGAAAAGAAAAGAATTCATAACTTAAAATATTTTACTTGGATTGAACAACAAGGGAAAGAGTTAAAAGAGTTAAATGCTCAGTGGTACGATCACGATAATTACTGGGGAAAAATTCATGAGACAGCAAATCAAGTTGATAGTTTAATCGAAGAATTTAATAACGCATAATTTTTTTGTTAGGAGAATTTTTTATGTCAGATAGGATGCATCCACTTTCAATTGATAATCTTTGTAGAATGGTATTAGATGAATTAAAAAATAAAGGTTCTATTTTTGGAATTAGAAAATCTTCTTTTTATGATCCAAACAAACATCCAGCACTACACTCTTTTAGATTTGGCCAACTCTTAGAGTCCCCTCTTGGTGTAGCTGCAGGGCCACAGACACAACTTTCTCAAAACATCATTGCAGCATGGCTTACAGGAAGTCGATATATCGAGCTAAAAACAATTCAAATTCTAGATGAACTTGAAGTATCAAAGCCATGTATTGATATGGAAGATGAAGGCTTTAATTGTGAGTGGTCTCAAGAGTTAAAACTAGAACAATCATTTAATGAGTATTTAAATGCTTGGATCATGATCCATATTCTTAGACACAAATTAAAGCTTACAAACAAAAAGCATCCTGAAGAATTTGGAACTATTTTTAACATGAGTGCAGGCTATAACTTAGAAGGTATCTTGCAAGAAAGAGTTCAAACTTTTTTTAGCAAAATGCAAGATGCCTCATCTTTTTTAAAAGCAGCAATTGAAAAAATAAGACCAATTTATCCTGAAATTGATAAAATAAAAATTTCTCCGTATATAACAAACAATATCACTCTTTCTACTATGCATGGTTGTCCTCCACATGAGATTGAAAAAATTGCAAGTTATCTTATAGAGACAAAAAAACTTCACACTATTGTAAAACTAAATCCAACCTTAAATGGCCCAAAAGATTTAAGAGATATTTTAAACAACAAGCTCGGATTTGATAATGTTATAATTCCTGATATCGCGTTTGAACATGATTTAAAATACGAAGATGGAATAAAAATTATTAATGTTTTACTAAAAAAAGCAAAAGCTCAAAATCTTTTCTTTGGATTAAAGCTCACCAATACGCTAGAGTCAGTAAACAACAAGCCGTATTTTGAAAAGAAAAATGAGATGATGTATATGTCAGGACGTGGTCTTCACGCTTTGGCGTTAAATCTTGCGACAAAATTACAAAAAGAGTTTAAGGGTGAGTTAAACATTAGTTTTTCATCTGGTGCTGATGCACTCAATGTTTCAAGAGTGTTAGAATGTGGCCTTACACCTGTAACAGTAAGTAGCGATCTTTTAAAACCAGGTGGCTATGAAAGAATGTATCAATATGTAAAAAATATCGATGCACATGCTAAAAAAATAAAAGCAAAAACAGTTACAGAGTTTCCTTTAATCAAGGCCCGTGATAAAAATTTTAAAAAAGCTGTTTTAAAAAATCTTTCTTTGTATAAAGAAGAGGTCTTAAAAGATCGTCGCTATCATAAAGATTTTTTCCACTTTGAAAATATAAAAACAAGTCGCGAGCTTACTCCATTTGATTGTATTAAAGCTCCATGTACTCAAACTTGTCCAACAAATCAAGAAGTGCCTAGTTATATTTCTTTGTTAGCAGAAAATAAAATGTCTCGTGCCTTAGAAATTATCAGACAAAACAATCCATTTCCTCACTCTACAGGAATGGCATGTGATCACATCTGTCAAAGCAAATGCAGTCGTATAAATTACGACCAGCCGGTTTTGATTAGAGATCTAAAAAGATTTATCGCTTTACAAGAAAAAAAACCGACAAGTATTAAACCAAAAAGAAAACTAAAAAAGAGTGTCGCAATTATTGGCGGAGGACCAAGTGGTCTTTCTGCGGCATACTTTCTAGCTCTCGAAGGATTTAAGGTTGAAATTTTTGAACAAAAAGAGATTGTAGGCGGAATGCTAACTCATGCACTTCCAGATTTTAGAGCAGTAAAACAAAAAGTTGAATTAGATATTAAAAGAATAAAATCTCTTGGTATCACAATTCATGAAAATTCAATTATCACAACTCCGGATCAATTTAATAAAGTCAAAAAGGCTTTTAACTATGTTTATATTGCAACAGGAGCACAAGCAACAAAATCTCTTGACTTAGAAGGAGAAAATCACCCAGATATTTGGGATTTTTTGAGCTTTTTAGAGGCAGTAAAATTAAAAAAAATAAAAACGGTTCCTAAAAATGTTGTGGTTATTGGAGGGGGAAATTCTGCTATTGATACCGTTAGATCCGCAAAACGTCTTGCGGGAAAAACATCTAAAGTAACTCTTCTTTATAGAAGAAGAATAAAGGATATGCCTGCAAGTTTTGAAGAAATCGAAGAACTTTTAGAAGAAAAAATTCCAGTAATAGAGTTAGCAGCTCCAAAAAGATTAATTTTTTCTGGAAAAAAATTAAAAGGAATTGAATGTCAAAGAATGGCAATCGAAGAAGCGTTAGATAAAACCACAAAACTAACACCAATTCCAAATTCAACATTTATCGTTTCATGTGACATGATTATTAAGGCGATTGGCCAAGAAGTACTTGGTGATCTTTTTAATCTTAAAATACAGACAGGTAAAAAAGGTAATATTAGTACCAATGACATACATGAAACAACTCTAGAAAATGTTTTTGCTGGTGGAGATGTTGCCAACGGACCGATCTCTATTATTCAAGGAATTGCAGATGGTAAAGAGGTTGCTTGTGCAATTGCAAAAAAAGAGGGAATAAAAATTCCGGAGATAAAATCTTATAAAAAGTCTCTTCCAATTGATAAAATTTTAGATAAACGAAGAGAAAAGCTTTCCTTTACACTGCTTCCAAAAACTCCTCTTGCAAAAAGAGCAGGATTTTTACCAATCATCAATCCATTAACTAAAAAACAGGCCCAAGAAGAAGCAAAACGGTGCCTATTGTGCGATGAGATTTGTAATGTTTGCGTATCAGTCTGCCCAAATAGAGCAAATGTTTCATATCAAGTGAAACCAGCTAAATTTGTACTACAAAACATCGAAATAAAAGATGGTATTGTTTCTTACTCCGATGCTTTTGTAAGAGAAATTTCGCAAAAATATCAAACCGCAAATATTGGTGATTTTTGCAATGAGTGTGGAAACTGCGCAACATTTTGCCCAACAAATGGTAAACCATATATTACCAAACCAAAGGTTTATTTATTTGAACACTCATTTCATCAGGAACAACACAATGCCTATTTTTTAGATAGAAAAAATGGAGTTGTTTTATACAAGGATAATTCTGAGACCATCTCTTTAAAAATTGATAATAAGAAAAAAGAGATTCTTCTTACAAAAAAAGATACTGAGATTGTGCTTGATGCAAATAAACTAACGGTCAAATTTTTAGCAAACATTGGCAAAAACACCACCATTGGTTTAGATCAAGTACTGTCTGCACTTATTCTGTTAAAACATTTTTAAAGTCATCAAGGTTGTGTCTATAATTTATAGACACAACCTTCTTAAGTATTCTTAAGCCCCTGGTTATTTTTTCCTCTGTTTTTCTTAAGTCATTAAAATATCAATTTATTGATAGCATATTCGATAAGATCAGTAATTGTTGACATAAATTCAAGGAGCCTTTATCATGTTTAGCAAATTAACCTCCCTTTTATATGACTCTTCTTTTAAGATAAAAATCGTTACTGTCTTAATTCTTGCCGTTATTATTCCCATGCTTATTGCTTCGCTTGTTTTTTACTCTAAAACTTACTCTCTATATCAAGCAAAAATTGAAGAACAAATCAATGAGCAGGTTTCCTACCAAATGCTTTCTCTTTCAAACATTGCCTCCTTTTCAAATACTGTACTATCCAAGGCAATTATGGCGATGAAAACCAAACTCTATCCTGGAGTTGACGCTATCCCAGAAAACACATTTATTAATGAAGATGGAGTTGTATTTAAAAGTAAAGATGGAGAGAGAAAAATTAATTTTGGAGATATGTTCTTTATCGATAGTTTTATAAAAAATGCTATCGGCTCTGAATTTGTTGCTACAATTTTTAAAGTTTCAGATAATCAAGCACTAAGAATTACAACTAATATCATCAATCAAGAGGGAAAAAGAGCCGTTGGTACGACTCTTGATCCAAAAGTTTTTGAAGAAATTGTAACCACCAAAAAAGATATTTTTAAATACTATCCGATAATGGGAACAAAATATTTTACAATTTATCATCCTGTGTTTAACAAATCTGGAGAGCTAGTTGCAATTTTATTTGTCGGAATAGAAGACAATAAAATTCTTGGTGATTTTTCTAAGACACTAAAATCAATTACCATTGGAAAAACTGGTTACATCTTTGTAATGAATAGCGAAGGAACTTTGATACTTCACCCAAGCCTTGAAGGTCAGAGCATATTCCAGCATCAATTTATTAAGGATATTATCAATAAGAAAAAAGGACTAATTTATTATAACTGGGAAGGTCGAGATGAAATTGCCTCCTTTGATTATAACCCAACTCTCGATTGGTATATCGTATCAAGTGCCTACTTTGATGACTTTACTGGCAGCTTTACAACTATAATCTGGCAAATAACACTTATTGGTATTATTTTAATCATCATCTTTTTCTTTATTGCAGTTAAAGTTGGTAACTTTTTATCAAAACCAATTATAAGTGCGGTGAGTATTTTAGCAAAAGTATCAGAGGGAGATTTTTCTGTTCAAATAGAAAAAGAAGCCACCATCAGGCAAGATGAAGCTGGGATTATGGCCCGCGCGATTATGAGTTTAAATAAACAGATGTCTGATACCATAAATCATTTGGTCTCAACATTTGCAAATGTTGATAGCACCGCAAAACAAATTTCAGAATCGGCAAATCAGATTGCAGATAGCACCCAACAGCAAGCATCATCGTTTGAAGAAATTTCTAGTAGCATTCAAGCAAACGCCAGTAATGTCCAAAGTGCAAACCAATTGGCAAAACAAGTATCAACGGATGCAAGCGATGCTGGACAAAAAATGGCGTCAAATGTTGAAGCAATAAATCATATTGCCAAAAGTTCAAAACAAAGTTCTGAGGCTGTTTCCTTGATTAGTGATATCGCAGATCAAACAAACCTTCTAGCACTAAACGCTGCCATTGAAGCAGCAAGGGCCGGAGAACTTGGAAAAGGGTTTGCGGTTGTTGCTGATGAAGTAAGAAAGTTAGCTGAAAAAAGTGCAGTGTCTGCAAGAGAGATTTCAACATTGATTGCCACCAGTTTAAATCAAGTAGAAACTGGTGTTAAAATTTCTGGTGAAACAGAAAAAACCATCACTCAAATTGTGGAGCATGTTTTAAAAATCACAACAGATCTTGGAAGTGTATCTACGGCCACACAACAGCAAGCTGCGGCAATGGAAGAAAATAGTGCCCTTGTCTCTTCTAATGCTTCTGCAGCAGAAGAGCTTGCTGCCGCCAGTGAGCAGTTAACCTCAAAAGCTCAAGAGATGAGTGAGCTTTTAAAACGATTTAAAACTATGTAATGACAATTCTAAAATAATTTGATTTTATTTTAAAAATAAATCATGCCGACAAAATTTGTCGGCATTTTTATAAACAGGATGTTTTGTATGCCGCCGAAGCACGTGATGTGCGAGAGGCG
>CAZCDT010000086.1:0-12662 GCA_964497525.1 uncultured Bacteriovoracaceae bacterium | reverse complement strand
AATGATATTTTTTTTGTGGTTGATGTTTCAGCTTCAATGTTAGCAACGGATTTTAATCCAAATAGAATGGAAGTTGCAAAAAAACGGATTTTAGATTTCGTTAAATTAATGCCTACAGATCGAATTGGTATCATTGTTTTTGCTGAAAAAGTTTTTACCCTTCTTCCACTTACAACAGACTTAGAGCTTATAAAAAGAGTTGTGCCTGAAATAAAAACTCCATTTAAGGGCCTTGGTAGTGGTACAAATATTGGTGATGCTATTGCTTTGGCCGTAGGTAGAGGGGCCCAATCTATTGCTAAACATAAAACAATAATTTTACTAACAGATGGTGCAAGCAATGTTGGAATATTAACCCCCTTAGAGGCCGCAGAAAATGCTAGGGAAAATAAAATAAAAATTTATAGTATTGGAATGGGGGCGGATGCAGATGCGAAAATGCCTACGGGAGTAGATGTTTTTGGCCGCACAGTTTATCAATCAATTCCTGGCGGTAGCTACGATTTAGAAACTTTAAATGCAATTTCTCAAAAAACAGGAGGAAAGGCGTATGTTGCCAAGAGTAGTAAGGCCCTTGATGAGATTTTACAAACTATTAGCAAGCTAGAAAAGAGTAAAATTCAGGCAAGTAGTAGGGTCTTGTATGAGGAATTATTTTATAAGTATCTTTTGGCCGGAGTAATTTTACTTCTTTGTGTGGAGTTCTTTAAAAGAATTTTGATTCGGGAGGTCGAATGAGCTTTTTATATGCGACATATCTTCTTCCTATTATTTCTTTTGGAGTACTGATTTTTTTATTCTTTAATTTTTATGATCATAAGTATTATAAGTGGATTGAAAAATACTTTTTTTATAAACGAACAATGAAAAGTCGGTTGTCGACATTTTTATATGCGTTAGGGATTTTCTGTCTTTTAATTTCTCTTTTAGATTTAAGAGGTGCTGAAGATAATATTAAAGCAGAAATAGGAGATCAAAAAACAGTTGTTTTAATAGACGTTTCAGCATCAATGTTGGCAGAAGATGTACTACCAAGTAGAATTCAAAAGGCCATTATAATGGCCCGCCACTTTGTTTCAAAAGCAGTGGGACATCAAATTTCGGTTATGATTTTTTCTGATGAGCTAAAAAGGGTCGTTCCATTTTCTGATGACATCGATCATCTAGATGCAAGAATAAACGCAATTAGTTCTTTGGATATAAATAATAATGGATCAAATATTTTGCAAGCAATGAGTGAGTCATTAAATTATTTTAAAACAGAAGGTGCTGTTGAATTTGGTAATCTTTTGGTTTTTACAGATGGAGAAGATCATGTGAATTTTGATGGCCTTCAAATACCAGAGGGTATAAGTGTTTATATCGTGGGAGTGGGAACATCTCATGGAGGTGTTATTCCTATGAGATATAAATATAATAATCAATTTTTAGGAAATAAGAGATTTAATGGACAAGATGTTGTTACAAAGCTAAATGATAATTTTTTTAAAGGTCTCAAAAGCGTAATAAAAAACTATAGCTACCAAATAGCTACATCGACAAGCATGCCAACAGATGACCTTATTACTTTTTTTAAAAGACAGTACACGAAAAAAGTGGCCAAAGGAGATGTGAAAATTCGGCCAGTACTATCTCATTACATTGCTATGGTTGGAATTTTTATAATGATTTTAGGAATGTTTTTTAAATTATTTAATCCATATAAATTAGTAATAATTCTTTGTTTGCTTTCGCTTTCTGGGCAGGATGTTTTCGCTTTAGAAAATATAAGGGATATGAAAAAAGAATCAATTGTGCTTGAAAGGTACTTGGAGCGATTAAAAAATGGAGAGTTAAACCACAGTGAAAAATTAAAAATAGCAGAAATGTTTTTAGAAAATAAAAAGGACAAAGATGCTTTAAATCTCTATGAAGAGTTAAATAATAATTTTAATGCAAAAAGTGATTCTTTTGTCGATGCAAATCATGCGACAGCAAAAATAAAAAACCAGAAAGTTTCAGATGCGATACTACAGTATCAACACGCCTTAAAGAGCGAGGTTAATGTAGATAAGAGAAAACTTTTAGTTGATGCCGTAAGGCATAACGTTTTGAAGGCAATTTTGAGCAAAGGTGGTCAGGGAAAAGGAAAACAAAAACAAGATAAAAACAAAGAGGATGAAGAAAAAAAACAAAATAATAGCGGAAGTGGGCAAAATTCAAAAAAAGATAACAAACAGGATGAAAAAAATAAAGAAGGCCAAAAGAAACAAGAAAACGAAAAGTCAGAAAATGATAAAAAAGAAAAAGAGCAAGAGAAAAATAATAATCAAAATCAACAACAAAATGATCAGAGACAGGATCAAAAAATGAGTATGGAGCAAAGAGAAGAGATGATAAAAATGCAGCGTAGAATGGTTAAGACTCCTGCTGTTTTAAAACAGATTATGAGTGAAGATAGTAATTTGCAAAAAGAGTTTTTAAATACTCAAAAAAATGAATCGTCGAATCGTCCAAAAAAGGATTGGTGATAGTGACTATGAAGACCGTATTGTTGTTTTTTAGTTTTTTAATTTTTGGATTTTATGCTAGTGCGCAAGATGTTAGGGTTGAAGTATCTCCGGAACGTCCTGTAATGGGGGATGTTTTTAAAATTATTTTTAAAGTAAATTTTTCTTCAAATCAAGAGCCATATATAACTTTTAACGCTGGTGGACTTGAAGTGTTAAAAAAATATAATGGCGGCGGAAGTGTTGAAACAAAATTTGAGCAAGGAAAAGTTGTTACTCATAGATTGATTTCTTATGTTTATGAAGTTCAAGCAGAGCGGAGTGGACGTTATAAATTATCTGATATTATTATCGAAATAGATGGAAAGGATATCCGTGTCGCAGATAAAATAATAGAAGTCTTAGCACAACGTCCTATTTTACAAGATTTTTTTCTTGAGGCCGCTCCGTCTAAAACAGAGGTCTATATTGGAGAAGGAGTCGATATTCCATTTTATTTTTATAGCAAGGTGAATGCTTCAAAAATAGATTTAGTAGATCATCCTAAATTAAATAATTTCTTAAAAAGGATGCAGTTAAACATTAAAGAACAATCAGATATGGTTGAATATGGCGGGGAAATTTATCAGCGCACTCTTGTTTATCTTTTACGTGCCTATCCTGAAAAAGTCGGGAAGTTAACTATTGATTCATTAAGATTTAAAATAACGGCCCCATCGTCGATGTATGGAATCAACGGATATGGTGGGATGCAGAGTAAAAATATTGCCAGTAGACCTGTCGACATAAATGTTCGGGATATTCCATCAACAAATGTCCCAAGCGATTTTACAGGGCTTGTTGGTGAGCATGATTTTAAACTTATACAAAAACAGACAAAATATCTAGCAAATGATCCAATTATTATAAAGCTTGAAGTGACTGGTCATGGGGCACTTGAAAAGTATGAGGCCCCTGCGATTTATCAACACTCAAGTTTAGAAACATTTGACACAAAAAGTGAATTTTTAGTACTAAGTGAAAGACTTGCCAAGAAAGTTTTTGATTACACTTATCTAGGAAGAGCAAATCTTAGCATTGATAAAAAGAGTATAACATTCTCTTATTTTGATCCGGAAAAAGGCATTTTTGCACAAAAGACTGTTGAGCTTCCTGGACTTGTTGTTGGTGGAGCCGTGACTGCTTTAAGCCAGGTTGTTTCAGAAGAAAAAAAAGCGGTAAGTCCTTCTAATGAGAAAAAAGAAAATATAAAAAAAGAAATTCAAGAAATTGATCTGTATCCTCCTGTTTGGAATTTTTATTCTTTCTTTACTTACTTATGGCCAATACTTACTGGTGTTTTATCTTTTGCGGTGTTGATTTTGTTGGTAATTGCAATATATAAACACAAAGGAACGATCTCTGCACCAAAAGAGGCACTGTTTTTATATCGAGAATTGCAAAAAAATGGACTTAATTATTCTAATCTTTATAAGTTACTACTGTTTTTGAAAAAAAATGAGACAGATTCAATCTTAATGAATGATTTAATAAATAACTCTAGCTTGTCTAAAGATTGTAAAATTTATTTTTTAGAGCTAGTAAAAGAAGCAGAACAAATTAATTTTAAACAAACAAAAGGTAATTTTGTAACATTTAAGTGTGAGCGAAAACATTTTAATGAGTTATTAAAAGAAATTAAAAAAATATGAGAATAATATCTTCAATTACAGACATTGGTTGTGAAAAAATTGGAATGACAATTGGTAATTTTGATGGTGTTCATTTGGGGCATCGTGATTTTTTGGATTGGATAAAAAAAGACTGTAAAGAAAATGATCTTTCTTTGTTGGTGGTAACTTTTAGGCCTCATCCTGGATTTGTAATAAAAAATCGCAATCCTTTTTTAATTAATAGCTACGATGAACGTGTTGATTTTTTAAAATATCTAGATGTTGATTATTTGTGGGAAATGCCATTTGATTTTATGCTTTCAAAAATGGGCCCAGAAAAATTTTTGCAAAACTATTTTTTAGACAAAAGTGTTTTATTAAAAAAAATATATGTGGGCCATGATTTTTCTTTTGGTAATAATAAACAGGGAACCTATAATCATATGCGTGATTTTTGCCAAAAAAAATTAATTGATTATTGTCTTTTTGATGCTTACAAACATAATGGTCAGGTTGTCTCTTCGACTGTCATTAGAGAGTTACTCTTGGATGGGAATGTTTATCAGGCCCGAGAGTTTTTAAATAGAGAGTTTTTTATTACTGGGGAAATTGTGAAAGGAGATGGTCGAGGACGTATTCTGGGATATAAAACTGCAAACTTAAAAATAGATCCAGAAAGGATGATTCCAAAGTGCGGAGTTTATATAACAAAAACACTGTATAATGGTCTTATTTATGATTCTTTAACAAGTGTTGGATATAATCCCACCTTTAAAAATTTAAAAGATGGAATTAGAATTGAAACGCATATTTTAAATTTCGATAAAGAAATTTATGGTGAGATGATTAGAGTGTTTTTTGTAGAGCGAATACGCGATGAAAAGAAGTTTTTAAATAAAGAGGACTTGATTGAACAGATAGCAAGTGATGTAAAAATTGCTCAGGAGTATAACAAGTAATGAAGCGATATGCTTTGATTGGAAAAAATATCGGTCACTCGAAATCCAAAGATATTTATAAAAAAATTATTTCTTATCCCCATGAGTATTATTTACTCGACTATCACTCACAAGAGTTAATCCCTACGCTAGATCAATTGATGATGGATTTTGATGGACTCAATATTACAACCCCATATAAAAAATTGTGGATAAATCAAGAAAATATAAAGCTAACAAAAGAAGCGGCCTTAAGTGATGCTATAAATTGTATTGCTAAAAAAAATGGTGAACTTGTTGCAACGAATACTGATTTTTTGGCGTTAAAAAAAATTATTCCTGAAATTATTACAAGAAACAATATAAGCAGTGTTGCCGTTTTAGGTCTTGGGGTGATGGGAAAGATTGTGAAAATTATTTTAGAAGAAATGAATTTTATAAATTCTTTTTTCTTAACAAGAAGTGTCGAAGGTGATTTGAGTTTTTATGATTTATGCACGTTACCAATAAAAAAAGATAGTGTGATATTAGTTATTAATTGTTGTGATAGAGATTTTTGTTTTCAGGGGAGAGTGTTGCCAAACACGATTTTTTTTGATCTTAATTATAGTCTAAAAAAAAAACATAGTGTTGATTGTTATATCGATGGATCAATACTTTTGCTTAAACAAGCCGAGTTGGCGGTATCGTTTTGGGAGGGGAGGTAAGCTTGTTTTTAAATTCCTATACATGTTTTCGAAAGTTGTGGCGTGCCGATCTCAATGTTTTCTGGATTTACACCTGTTATGTCAACCTTTATTGTTGCCATTAGATTTATGTGGGTTCCACGGATTGAATTATACTCTCTTGTAACACATGTTCTAATTTTATTATCGATAATTGAAGCACTACAGCTTCCCTGACGCCACTCGGAGCCTTTATTTGTTTTATAGAACATACATGTTAAATAGCCGTTGATGGTAATAGACTTTAAATTTATGCTGGCCTTAGATGTGTTCTTTACGGTGTACTCATTACAAAAGGTTCCAAAACCTTCAATATTACAGTATGTTTCGGCCTGAGTTAATGAGACTTTAAATGATTTTTCTATTGTGCGATTATTTTGTGCAACAGGATTGCTTGTATTGTCGCTGTCGATATCGGTTGTATTATTTTTATCATTACTTCCTCCATCACTGTTACTTTGTTCACTGTCGGTTGAAAATATTTTTGATATCGTTGTAGATAGATTCAAGAGATCGTTATCGACGGTGTTTGTTAAAGATTCATACTTAGAAGTAATTTGTCTTAGCATACTTGTCGTTGTAGGAGAATTTACAAGTGGATATAGTCCGGATTTTAATTTTATGGTTTCTAAAATACTTTGCTTGCTTGTATCTGTTTCTTGCGTGTCAAATTTTTTGGATTGAGTTATTGTCATATTTTTTACATCATTTTGAATTTGTCCCACAACTTTAAATACGGCCGGAGCGCTGTAAGATTTTTGAACATTTTGTATTTCTTCAATTTTTTTTGTCTCTATATTGTAGCTTCCAACTTCAATACTGCCTGCAAGTAACACTACCGTTGTTACAGGATTTTGCGGGTCATCAACATTAACATCAACAATTATTTCCGTTCCTCTCACACCAAGCGCTACTGTTGGAGTTTTTATAATTGTAGGTTCTGCAGGATTTTTTGTAACAAAAAATGCGCGCAGTACACCTTTTGCCATATTAAAAATCGATGATTCATTGGGGACAACTTTACTTAAGTGCTGTTCAACAGAGATTTGACTTTTTGGGCCTAAGAAAAAAAGGCTTTCATTGTTAAATTTTATTTTTACAAAACAGCTTGGCCCGCAAGTTATAGTGTCCTTGGTAAATATTTCATCTTCTGACGCATTTGTGGATATTGGTGCATCAGTAACACCTCGAATCGTGTTACTGACTAAAGGTCTATTTGGATCATTTGAATTTTGAATAACAACTCCAATATTTGCTGGTATAAGCGCCTGTCTTTTAACTGTAGGATTATTTTTTAAAAAAGCAGTAAAAATATATCCATCCTCTTTTATTTGGCAGGTGTAGTTTATATTCGGATATTTAATGTCTTCTTTTGAGGTTGTAACAGTATCAACGCAACCAAAATCATTATGGGCCTGTGATATATTTGTAAGTACGGCCGCTCGAAACTCCTTTCCCTTTACTTGTAAAAAATTATCAAGCGGGATTGTGCTCTCGGCTTTTTTAACATTTGAAATCATCCCTTTGTTTTTATTATCTGTTGCCTTCATAAAAAAAAGAGTCCCCGCAGTAAGAGATATAATTGCAATTAAAGCAACACCGACAGTTCCTTGGCCCAAAATATTTCTAGTAAAACGTTTCATAATAATATCCTTATTTAGTTAATTAAAATTACTTCTTTTGTTGTGTTTTCATTTCCCATATTATTAAGCTCTATTGCCATTACAATAGATTGATAAGTTGAAAACTGAGTTTGGAAATGAACAATAAAAATTCTATTTGTATTATAAGCGATAAGGTCGCTTAATTTCTTTCCAGCTTTATATTCATAACTGCAATTACTTCCAGGTATTTCATTGTTTGAATTATCTTTTAAGCACCACTTAAGATCAGTTATTCCGGGAAATGAGATTTTTGCGCCACTTTTGTAGTCGATTCTAGAAAGGCATTTTGTCGTTTTGTTTGCTTTGGTACAATCTTCAATTTTATATCCAACATCAAAAGTATTAAGAGCAATGCCTGATTGATTTGGAAGTGATAGTATAATTTCGCCTGCATTTTCGCTCACGCTAAAAGTATTTACTAACTCTGTTTTAAATTTATTAATTGGTACCATGATTTCTTGTAAAATATCATGCTCTGCACTTTGTGATTTTGTTTTTTTAAATTGAAAGTCCATAGTACCAAAAACTCCAACCATTAAAAGTCCGCCAACACCGGCGGCCAAAATACCCTCAAGAAGTGAAAAACCTGCTTGTCTAAAGTTTTTCTTCACTTAGCACCAATCCATTTTTCAACCGAGGTGGTTTGAGAATTTCCAGGAGTTATTTCATACTCAGTGGTGACCTTGATTTGGCGATTATACTGAGTTAATGGATCCGTGGGAGAAGATTCTTCGGTGTTATTGCTAGTGTTAAAATATTTTACACTAACGTTACTTGATAAGTTAGGCAGCATCTCTTCCCAAATTTTTAAGAATTCTAATTTATCATTTTTATATTCTATATCTGGTTTTAGATTTAATACGTTATACTCATCTTTTGGCATGGATACTAAAACTGCGGCAATGCTCGCTGTTATTTGTTGAGCATGCCACCTGTTTTCAATTCTTTTGATTTGATTTTTATCAAATCCAAGAACCTGCATAAATCCCCATAAAGCTATAAAAACCAAGGCACCAGAAACAACAACTTCCGGAAGACTTGAAACCCCTGTTTGGTTTAAGATTTTTGAGAAAAATTTTGATGTTTTCACACCATAAATTATATTACGAAATGCTTAGTAAAATCTTTAGGGCACTAATTTCCTTTTAATATGTATATAACTTAGACAGCAATTAACTATTTATACATAAAATAGACGTTTTCTTTTGCAAATAGTTGATATTTTATCTCTAAGAATGTGGCATGAAATCTGCAAATGTAGTTGGTATTAAGAAGAGGAAGGAATAGGAGGAGGATTTATGAAAAAATTATTAGTTGTAGCTTTAATAACAGTAATGGGATCAGCCTTTGCAGCAAGTACACCAGGTCAAGATTTAAGTGCTATAAAATGCCCTGCAACACTTGCAAGTGATACAAGAGATATAAAAGAAACAATCAAGAGTAAAACAGTTAAAGAAGTCAAAGAAGTTAAATCAACTTTAAAATAAAGTAGTAAAAATTTTCTCTCCCCCCTAGATACAAAAGACCGAACGTCGTATTAAGCGCGATCTTCGGTCTTTTTTTTTGCTTGCAAAGAATAATCTAAAAAATACCTTAAAACATCGTCTAAAAAATATACGGCCGTAAAATAAGTACCGTTCTTTTTTTTTAAACAATACCTAAACCATTAAAAATTAGTGACACATGCTTGGCATAAAAGATGCAGTATTAAATATCAATAGAACCAACAATAGGGAGGAGATTATGAAAGGATTATTATTATTTGTATTACTAGTTAGTTCAACCGCATTTGCAGCAAGCACACCAGGTGAGTCTTTGAGTGCTATAAAATGTGCTGCAACTTTAGCAAGTGAAACAAAAGGCCAAGCAGTAAAGCAAACTGCTACAGGAACAAAAGAAGTTAAAGAGGTCGGATCAGTGCAAAAATAGACGAAGATGCAATTTTTAATAATATGGCCAAGATGCGAATATCTTGGCCTTATTATTTTTTTGTAAGATTGTTTATAAGTTCTAATTCTTCTTGGGTATATTGTTCGCTAGGGGTTTCTCCAATCGTTGTTATAACATGTTCTTGCGTTTTTTCATCTTCTGTCTCTTTATCCCAGTCAAACCCTTTTTTTATTCCTGACTGTGAAGTGCTGATTGAATCTGACCTAAAAATTGGTGTTGCGTTGTTAAATAACTGTTTGCCAAAATTTTTACCTTTTTGAATGTTGTGATTGATAATCTTTTTGGTAGAAGCAGCAATACTTCTTGTGATTGGATCAGTGACTTCGTTAAGATGAGAGAAAATGTTTTTTTTACCAATTGGAATTACTAAAATTAAATAACTGATAACAAAATAACAGAGAAATTTATAAAAAAATCCCATAAGAATCTCCTACATATTTGATTCTGCTTTAAAATGATTTTGTATTTTATATACAGTTTTTATAAGGTCTTCGGCCGTGAAAGGCTTTTGTAAAAAATCAGAGGCCCCAAGAGCAATAGCTTCGATAATCATATTTTCCATCGATAGAGATGACATCATTAAAATATACGATTGTCTTTTTTGTTTACTGATTAATTTTGCAAGCTCTAAACCACTACTTTCTGGCATTACAACATCGATGATGTATAAATCGCACGGATTGTTGGCCACAATTTCTAGGGCCTCTTTTGTAGAATTAGCTTCGCCAGCAACATTGAATCCCTCTTTTTCTAAAATTTCGATAATGCTTTTTCTTGAGTACTCAGAATCGTCAACAACAGCAATTTTCATTGGAAACGATTTATCAACGAGAGGGCCATGATCAGATTTATTAGGGGAGTTATTTTTTTTGTTATCCATTCTATATTTTCCTTCTATTTATTTGTTTTATAATGATTGAACACAATGTAATTTTTTTTGTTATTCTGATAGTATTTATTATAAAACAATTTTTTTTTTGGTGGGAGAAAAATATGGTAATCAAAAGGAAAAAAAGAATAACATTTCAAGAAATATATATGCGACTAGCATTTGATCTTGCAAAAAGATCGACTTGTCAGAGATTAAACGTTGGAGCTGTTGTGGTATCCGATGATTTTTCTAGGGTATATGGAATTGGATATAACGGAAATGCCGCAGGTCTTCCTAATAAATGTGATTCTAACGAACCTGGAAATTGTGGATGCCTGCATGCAGAAGATAATGCTCTTTTAAAAACAAATGGCGGAAGCGAGGTTGCAAAAATTATTTTTGTAACACATCAACCATGTCTTTATTGTGCAAAAAGAATTGTAAATAAAGGGGGTATAAAAGCAGTTTATTATTGTGAACCATATAGAAAAAAAGACGGCCTTCTTGTGTTAAAGAAGGCCGGTATAAAAGTGATAAAAATAAAAGTTTAGGCCGCTATTGGTGGTGGTAAACTCTGTTTATCCTTCTTGGTTTCTTCTTCTTTTGTTTCTGCTTGTTTTAACAAGAGTAAATTCTTTCTCTCTTTGAGTCGTTCTTTCCAATCAATTAGAGCAACTTCTAGCACTTCATTAAAACTCTTTACAGGGAAAAAACTTAGCTTTTGTCTGTATTCATCGGGAATGTCTACCAAATCTTTTTGATTTTTCCATGGAATAATAATTGTTTTAATATTCATTCTCATCGCGGCAAGTGACTTTTCTCTAACTCCACCAATAGGAAGAACTTTTCCTGTAAGAGTGATCTCTCCAGTCATTGCAACTTCTTTATCAATTGGTGTGTCTGTCATTAAAGAAACAATACATGTCGCAATTGTTATACCTGCACTTGGCCCATCTTTTGGAATTGCGCCTGCTGGAAAGTGTATATGGATTTCATGTTTGTCAAAATCTGCTTCATCAATTCCAAGCTCTAATGCTCGACTTCTAATATATCCAATTGCCGCAGTTGCAGACTCGCGCATTACATCTCCAACCTGTCCAGTTAGAGTAACACCTCTTCCTTTCATCTTTGTTGCTTCGATATATAGAACTTGTCCTCCTGCAGAAGTCCAAGCAAGTCCAGTTGCAACACCAACTTCATCAATTTGTCTTTGATCTTCGCTGGTATATGTTGCAGGTCCTAAAAATTTTTCTAAGTTATCTGCAATGATATGTACTTTTTGTTGTTCACCTTTTGCAATTTTCATTGCAACTTTTCGACAAAGTGATCCAATATTTCTTTCTAAGTTCCTTAGGCCAGCCTCTGCTGTGAATTTCGATATTACATCAGCAACGCAATCATCTGAAAGATCCATTTGCTCTTGTGTTATACCATTTTCTTGCATCTGTTTTGGAATTAGATATTTTTTACTGATAGCGACTTTTTCTTCTTGGGTATAGCCAGGAAGGTTTATAATTTCCATCCTATCGCGAAGCGGGGCAGGTATTGTTTCTAGATTATTTGCTGTCGCAATAAACATCACCTTTGAAAAATCAAATGGTAAATTTATATAGTTATCTCTAAAAGAAGAGTTTTGTTCTGGATCAAGAACCTCTAGAAGAGCAGATGCGGGATCTCCCTTATAGTCTGCTCCAACTTTATCAATCTCATCTAAAAGTATTAGAGGATTACAAGTTTTTGCTTGCTTCATTGCTTGAACAAATCTACCAGGCATCGCACCTACATATGTTCTACGATGTCCTCTAATTTCAGCTTCGTCTTTTATTCCACCAAGACTTATTCTTACAAATTCACGATTTGTTGCTCTGGCAATTGATTTTCCTAGAGATGTTTTACCAACTCCTGGAGGACCGGCAAAACAAAGGATTGGTCCTTTTACAGCACCGCCGCCTTTTAAGGTTCGCACGGCAAGATGCTCAAGAATTCTTTCTTTTACTTTATTTAAATCAAAATGATCTTCATCTAAAACACTCTTTGCATAATCAAGATCGCTCGATTCTTCCGAAGCAGCACTCCAAGGTAAATCTGAAAGCCATTCTAAATAGCTTCTGATAATACTTGATTCGGAAGAGTCTGGGTGCATTTTTTCTAAACGAGTTAATTGTTTTAAGGCTTCTTTCTCGGCATCTGGTGGCATTTTAGCATTTCTAATTTTTTCTTTAATCTCATTTACTTCGCTGTCGCCTTCTTGCTGGCTATCATCTCCAAGCTCACTTTTTATTGCCTTAATTTGTTCTCTTAAAAAATGCTCTTTTTGATTTTTATTTATTTCATCTTTTGCTGCATTTCTAATTTTTGACTGCATGTTTAGAA
>CAZCDT010000085.1:10492-12882 GCA_964497525.1 uncultured Bacteriovoracaceae bacterium | reverse complement strand
CTCTTGGGATAGCACTGTTATGAATAGCAAGATGTACCTCAAATTTATTATTAAAAAGGGTTATTACTTTTATATGGGATGCCATAAGAGTAAATATTAAAAAAGGAGGCCTTATGCTTTGTTTGAAATGTGAAAGTGAGAACTTTACAAAAAAACAAGTTAAGCTTGAACAAGAGTTCAAGGGTGAACTCCTTTATGTTGTTGTGTCTGCAAATGTTTGCGATAGCTGCGGGTTTGAGCAGTTAAGTGATGAGCAAGCTAATAACTTAAAAAAGGCAACCGCTGATGAATATAGGAAAAAATACTTCCTTTTAACATCTGGAGAAATACGAAATTTGAGAGAATCGTTAGATATGAGTCAGTCGCAATTCTCAGAGTATCTTGGAGTTGGTGTTGCAAGTATTAAGCGTTGGGAGACCTATTTTGTTCAAGAGAAATCACAAGATGATTTAATTCGTATGAAATGTGATTCGTCTTGGGCAGAAAGAAATGCTTTGCAGGTGTATTGGGTAAAGGATCGTCCAGATATTTATAATGGAAATAAAAAGTTTGATTTATCTGCATTTATTAATTTGATGATAAAGTTTAATGATGTTGCTCAATCTCCTCTATATGCTTTCAAAATACTTTTCTATGTCGATTTTTTGCATTTTAAAAAATTTAAAAAAAGTATTACAGGAATGAAGTATTCATGCTTACAATACGGTCCAATTCCCAAGCGATATGACGTCTTGATTGATTATTTATTAAATGAAAAAATCTTCGAGCGGGAGGGTGATCATAACCTAAAACCAAATAGAATTTTTGATGAATCTTGTTTTTCAACAGACGAACTTGCAATTATTAATCAAGTGCATAATTATGCAAGCAAGAAAGGGGGTAAATATTTTTGCAATAAGTCTCATAAAGAAGATGCTTATAAAGAGTGTGATTATCTGGGCACTCTTAGCTATGACTATGCGAAGAATGTAAGTTTGTGATACAAAAAAATAAAAAAAGGTATCGTCTCAAGTATCTTAATCTTTATCATCAAATTTACTAAGACCATATTTCCAAATTGCTTTAACTTTAAAGAATAACTCAGATGGGTACATCGAGTGTATGTGTTCACCAAATCCTGCGATGTATCTTATAAAATAATATGCAAGAGGTAGAGACAGTTTTAACTCCCAATTATTATCTTTAATTTTTGTTAATTGCTGTGATGGGTGAATTTCTATTTCGCTAAAATATTCACCAAACATATCATCACCATTTATGATTACTTCCATAACTGAGTTATTTGTACCACCAACGCCAGAGAATGAATTTAGATAAGGAATACATTTTTCTTTATCTGGGCCGATATAGCGTTGATCTAGGATTTTTATATTTTTCATTCGCGATAGTTTAAATCGCTTGAGCGTTTCTTCTTTCATTCTTAAATCTTGTGCTAAAAGATATGGCGTTCCGGCAAATAGCTCTAAAAAAACAGGACCAATTTCTCTTCTTTCTTCACAGTCTCTGTGTTTGGAATAATAATCGACCTCGATAGCGTATCCAGTTCTTAGCGCCTTTAAAATGGGTTCTAAGAGATTGTCATTCTTTAAAACTGCTTTTCCGGCAAGTGATGATTGCACAGATTGTAACTCTTTAAATTGTTCAAATTTTTGTTGCAGGTCTTTTGGAAGATGTTGAAAAAGAGCATTTTCAGCATCGACAATTAAAGATGAGAGCTGATTTGGTGCTTGCTGACGTAAAAGCCCCATTGCCAAACTTATGACCTGTAAGTTTTTTTCTGAAATATTTATTTCAAAATTATCGTGCCAGTTTTGATCAAGAGCGTATCGCGCTGTTCCTTGTTTGTTTTCATTTACCTGAATAACACCTTCGATGTTTTGTTTGATATCTCGTTCAATAGTTTTTCGATCGCATTTTATTTCATGAGTATTTATTATCAAATTATAAATTTCAGAAATAGTGTGGCCATCACTTGGAGCCATTTTTAAAAGTCGTTTAATAAGATTTCTTCTTGATTGTGAACTAACTTCTTGGCCCATCGTTAAACCTTGTTTGTAAAAAAATATTTTTATTGATGAAAGTAAATTATACCGCAGGTGGAGAGCTTTTCAATAATGCTTTAGTGTAAAAACTAAAACAGTTGCGTATTTTTTTCTAAGATAAAACTTGATAGCAATAAATCAGTGGTCAGACTTGTACATAAACTTGAATCTTATAATAAGATTAATTATGCTTTTATAAAGATTTATAACTACTTTTAGTTTTTGAAATCTGCAATTATAAACTACAGACTGAGACAGTGGTATGACACAACAAGATAATTCAAAGGATATTTATTATTTTTATATGAAAGTTGGTGATGGAAACGATTGCTTGTGGGCATCCATTGC
>CAZCDT010000085.1:0-10392 GCA_964497525.1 uncultured Bacteriovoracaceae bacterium | reverse complement strand
GAATCCAAAAATTCGCCTATATACAAGATTTTCAACACCGACATATATTCCGATGTTAAAAAAGAATATTTCAAATTATATAGTAGAAAATTATACAGATAAAAATAATATTAATAACAAGCTGCAAGAACAGTACCTGATTGCCTTTGCATGCACCGAATGTGATATATCAAGAGTGATTGTATTTGGTGCCTATTATATGTTTATTTGTAAACCAACTGGAAAATGGGAGAGATTACAAGAATTGGATACTGATACAACTATGCCTTATGAATTAGATTTTAAGATGTCTTTGGATGATTCCATTAATGGTATAAAAACATCAGAGGCACGCTGGAAAGCGTTGGCAAATTCAGGGGCAATAGAAGTTGTTGTTGAAAAAGCAATTCCTCGAAATAAAATTTTCCCAGCATTAGATTCATTAAGTTGCTATCCCTATCTATCCAGAGGTACTTTTCGACCCTTATATGCAGTAGGAGAAAAGAGAGAGGATCACATTAAAGACATATATCAAGAATGGTATAAGTCCAATCCCTTGCTTCCACGAATTAAAGTGGAATATCGCTCTGATGTTGCAGGATGTTGTGAGTTAAAATTTGGCGATCAAAAAGAATATTTTTTGGGTTTTCTCTATCGTCAATTATTAGATTTTTATCGCTTAGACGGATGTCTGAAGATAAATGATAAAGATCTGTATTTGATGCTAAGTCCAGCGCAATTAGAAGCTGCCGCAGCATTTTTACTTAGAGATTTGAACTATATGCCTATTACTTTTCGAGGAGGGTCACGAGAAAGAGTAGATATTCGTGCTCGTAAAATTGACTCAGATGATTTAAAAAATGATCATAAGAAAAAAAATGTAGATATATTAAAAAAAGAAATGAACAAAGAGTTTGAGTTTGATTGTGAGGAATTATTTAAACAAGATTATATAGACGTTCAGTGCAAAAATTATGATGTTCAAGATTGTGACCTAGAAGAGTTCTTAGTCCATGTCGTGTTTGTGCCGGTTTCTTCAAACAATAAAAATAAAAAAAATCAGTGCAAAATAATTTCTCTTGCTGGTGTTTTAGAAATAATGGGAAAGATCACTCTTAATGAAAGCAAGCAAACGTTTGAACTACTTCTATGGAAAAAAATGTTATTTAAAGCATTACCGCTTAAATAAAACTTATTATGATAATTTTTCTCTAGTAACATTGTCTACTTATTACTGGACAATTTTTGTCCTACTACTGTTGTAGGATTACATCACTTCATGGATAAGGGAGCGATGTATGGAATCCAGACATAAAAAATTATTGATTATTTTAAATTTAGATAGCGATGAAACTTATAGTGTAACAGAACTATATAATAAACTTTTTTATGAGTTTGGTCATAATGTTAGTAGAAAAACCATCGAGCGTGATTTGTGGACATTGCACAAAAAAGGTTTTGTAGAGGTAATTGATGGCACCATTAGAAAATTTAAAATTATAAAAAATTTAACATTTGAATTCTCTTTTACAAAAGAAGAAGTTTTATTGATCTCTAGATTATTAAAAAGCATCGAGATTCGAGATTTGTCTGAAGTAGAACGTCTAAGTGGAATACTAAAAAAACTAGAGAGCACTGTCTTGCCATAGCTGGTATGAAATTTTTTTAGAGCAGACAACTTTTGTCTAAATGCCTGTGTATTTGTGTTTTGAAAAGTCACTATATTTTTAGGAGATGTTTGTATGAGATATGCAAAAAAAACAACAAGCAACGGAGTTTGGGCCGAGAGTATATGTCCTGAGTTAGTATATTTAAGAAAGATTGCCGTTGAGATGTTGATAAAGATGTGTAATGTCTATGGACCATTGTTACTAAAAACAAAAGAAACCTATCCTTTATTATCTAAACTATTATCATCAAAAGAGTATAGAAAAATACAGAAAGAGCTATATGACTGTTTTATATTACAAGATGAAAAGAAAAAAAACGGCGGCGTATCTAGTAGTAGAGTGGCACAGAATTATTTAAAAGATAACTATTATTTTAGCGATAAAATAATTGAAAAGGGAATCTGTGCGGCGAACGAAAGAATGGAACCTATTATACAAAATTTGTTAAAAACTTTGGACAATAATCATAAAAGTTTGAATGAATTGCCATCTGTAAAAAATGCTCACAAGAGGTATTTAAATGTTCAAGAAATGTTTAAATTTAATGATAAAGAAATGGAGATTTTACAGTTTTATATGTTGAGCGAAATGCTTTCAGAATTTAATGATGTAACATCATCTCTTATGCTTGTAAAAAAACATGGCACGGCAATGAGAAATCTCGGGCTACTACTAGATATTTCAACTATTGATTTAGAGAAATTGCTTGGGAAAAAATCAAAATTAATTGCCGGAGGTTTTTTGGATGTAGATGACTATGCTCATCGATTTACAATAAACGGAGTAGGACATCAATTACAATCTTATTTGCTTGGAACTATTCAGGAAAACTTTTGTGATACATATTTTCAAAGAGTGGATACTTCGCAAGCAATAGAATTGTGTCATTTTAGCGCAATTAGCTTAGAAGAGAAAAATGCATTACTAAAAATGCTTGCGACCGATAATCATAAAAGTAATATATTGCTATATGGCACTCCAGGAACAGGAAAAACTGAGTTTGCAAAATCTATTGCAGCAACCCTCAAAAAGGAGGCCTATTTTATTACCGTTGATGATGATAATTCTATTGAAACAAGAAGGCAGGCATTGGTTGCCGCAGTCTCTTCTCTTAATATCAATGAATCGATTATTGTTGTTGATGAATGCGATCAACTGATAAATACGATAATGTCGAAACTAATATTTGGAGAGGCCACAGATAAGGCCTGGCTAAATTTGTTTTTAGAAACTTCGCAAGCAAAAATTATCTGGATTGCGAATAGCCTCGGGCAGGTTGAAGATTCAGTGCTTCGTCGTTTTTCTTTTAGCTTAAAATTTAAAGAGCTTAATAATTATCAAAGACGTATTATTTGGAACAAGCAACTTGCACAAAATAAGTGCAAAATCTTTCTAGATGATGAGATCGACAGATTATCAAAAAAATATGCAGTAAGCGCCGGAGCTATTTCTTTATGTGTACAGGATATAATTAGTACAAGCGGACATGACAAAAACAAAAATGAGCTTCTAACGGAAATAGATGTCGTTTTAAATAATCATTACAAGCTATTGCATCCAAAAGGACGCAGTACAGACATCTTAAAACCTGTTGATTACTATAAGTTAGAGTGCTTGAATATCGATCAAGACAAACAACATATTGTTGAAAACTTAAAGAGATTTGTTAATAGAGATATTACTTGTTCTATAAAAAATATGAATCTATTATTGTTTGGCCCTCCCGGAACAGGCAAAACAGAGTTCGTGAAATTTATTTGTGATCATATTGGAAAATCTTTAATTATTAAAAGAGCAAGTGACTTACTCGGAATGTATGTGGGGGAGTCTGAAAAAACAATTAAAAGAGCATTTGAGGAGGCCGAAGAGAATAATTCATGTTTGTTTATTGATGAGGCAGATTCTTTTTTTATTAACAGAGAAAATGCCAGCAAGTCATGGGAGGTGTCATTAACAAATGAATTATTATGTCAGATGGAAAATTTTAATGGAATATTATTATGTGCAACAAATCATAAAGAGAGTTTAGACTCTGCGGCAATTAGGAGATTTAATTATAAAGTAAAATTTGATTATTTAACTCCCGATGCCTTAGTAATGCTTTATCATACAATGCTTGCAGAGCTTGTTGATGAAAAAATAACCGATCAAGAAAAAGTAGCGTTGCAAAAAATTTCAAACTTGACGCCGGGTGATTTTAAAGTGGTTTATCAAAAAAATGCACTGATTGTAGAAAAAAAATCACATGCAAAACTAATTGAAGATCTTAAAAGAGAAGTTTTATTAAAAAATGAGACAAAAAGAAGAATTGGTTTGTCTTGATTTTTTTTGAAGGCACTGACGATCAAAAGCAATATGAACATGTTTACGTTTCTCATATCTAGCCGCGCATCAAGCGACTTTGTTTTTATCAAGGGGAAAAAAGTCATGAGAGGGGAGCTTGTGCCAGTTAAGAAAAATTAACTCTATCATTTTTATTAATAAAAATATTTTTTAAATCAGATGGTTACACTCTAAGGACATCTTTTGTCTTACATTTGATTTACTATAAAGTTGAACGAATTATACCGCAAGCAGTTTGCTTTTCAAGCAAACGCGGCCATACATCCATAGGCAATTTTAGTTTTCAATACTTGAAAACAAAAATGCGATCGGTATAAAATTTACAAAGGATTTAAAATGAGAGTTTGTATACACCGAGGTTCGCACCAAATCGGAGGAACCTGTATTGAAATAGAGTCGCAACAAAAAAGAATCGTTGTTGATTTAGGTATTCCGTTAGACGCAGAGGTTGTTGATCAATCGCTAGTTCCACCTGTAAGTGGTTTAGTAAATCACGATCCAACAATGTTGGGTGTTATTATTTCGCATTTACATGGAGATCATGTTGGTTTATCAAAATATTTAAATAATAATGTTCCATACTACATCGGCCGTCAGGCAGATAGAATTCTTCAGGCGGCAGCTAATTATATTCCAGAAAATAAAAGAATTATTCCTACAGGATATCTTGAGAACAAAAAAAGTTTTCAAATTGGTCCATTTACAATAATTCCATTTCTTGTTGACCACTCTGCATTTGATGCTTATGCCTTGTTAATTGAAGCAGATGGAAAACGCTTGTTCTATTCAGGCGATTTTCGTGCACATGGTAGAAAGTGTGAACTATTTGAAAAATTTATAAATAGGCCACCGAATGATATAGATGCACTTCTCTTAGAGGGATCATGTATTGAACGGCTTAAAGAAGATGAATTTTTTCAAACGGAATCAGAATTAGAAGATGATTTTTTATTAGAGTTTCAAGAAAAAAATCGTCCGATGTTGGTATGGCAGTCTTCGCAAAATATTGATCGTTTAGTAACTGTATATCGAGCAGCAATACGTTCTGGTCGTCGACTTGTAATAGATCTGTATAGCGCTGAAGTGCTGGCGGCAATTGAGACGATATCTATTCCAAAAGTAGAGTGGCCACAAATAGATTTGTTTGTTCCGCAGAGGCAACGTATTCAAATAAAAAAAAGAGGGGATTTTCAATATTTAAATGAGTCGCAACATAAAAGGATTTATCCCGATGATTTGCAAGCTGCTCTTGCCCAATCAGTTATGCTTTTTCGGCCAATGATGATTAATGATCTAAATCATTTTTCAAAAATCAAAAACTCAAAGTGTATCTATAGTATGTGGACGGGAAATTTAAAGAAAGAGCAGCAGACATTAGAATGGTTTAATGAAAATAATATTGAGTTGGTATATCTTCACACATCCGGCCATGCTTCAATTCCTGATTTGCAAAAATTTGCGAAATCTTTAGCGCCAAAGGCCCTCATTCCTATACATACATTTCATCCGGCACGATATGTGGAACTGTTTCCTAATGTTGTTTTGAGGCAAGATGGTGAGTGGTGGAGTGTTTGATATGTGTCGCTAATATGGAGTCAGAAATGAGTGAGAATAAATTTACCATAATCGAAAAAATGAATATAGATCGAGATGGAAAATATACAGAAAGTATTATCGTAGACGATAGACAAAAAAAAGATAGTGACCATGTTCATTTTGATTACATGCAAATCGCAAAAGTGCATGATGGCATCTGCTGCGGATATGCATCTTTTGCAAAATGGTTAAAAAATAATAAAATTTTTATAAATCTGATATTTTGCCAGCAAATTTGCTTCATTCCCCATGTTTTTTACCGCGCAGTCCAGCTTTCTTTTTGTTTTCTCTGCAATTCGGACAATAATTTTTTATAACTATTCATCTCAGAAATTACTTTTTTTAGAAAATCAGAAAATTGAATCAGTACATAAGTTCGTTGTGATTATTTTATAAGAACACCAAAGTCAGAGTTCTCTATAGGATAGGAAGCCCTATATAATGGCATTTCCATTTTGATGAAGTTATTGCTTTTAAGAAAGTTTTCACCGTTGTAAATATGGGATTGGGCTGCTAGCAAGCGTTGGAAAAATGGATAGCATTCCCTCTTGTTTTTAAAAAGTAAGTTGGCAATTATTTTTGCTTGTTCGATGGCATCGCCACCTTTTTTTGTGTTTTTCACGATTGCTTCTTCTTTATTCTTTTTAAATTCGATAACGACTAATCGTCCCTCGCGATTTACTGCCAGCATGTCAAGTCTCAAGATCGAGACATTATCTTTTTTGGGAAAGCGCCACTCCTGATGTATAAAAAAAAGATCTTCCGATTTCCATGGTAATTTAAGTTTGTGTTGAAGAGCGTATGAAATAATTTTAGTGGAGAATGATTCTTCTACTGATTTTCTTTTTTGATCTGAAGCTTTAGAGTTGTATCCAGTTACTGCTTTCTCGATAAAATGTGAGTTAATTGGAAGAGATGTTATGATGTGTTGCTGAGTGTTCTTTCCCCCAACACCGATCATGGATTTATCTTTAGGATTTAGGCTAAGTACAGTAAAACCTTTTTCAGTTGGTCTTAAATACACGGGAAATTTTAGTAGTTTTTTATAATCTTGAAGAGTTCTTTGAATGTCAGTTTTTTCATTTTCTAATAAAATGAGGGTGTTTTTATGGCCTTTAGTAACGATATTCATATTTTTCTCCACACAGTCTGTTATCAACATCGACATCATTTTTTATTGGCATACTCAATCTTATTCCACTTTTAACCTAATTGCAAATTGGCGCGATCGGACAGGTTTTGTCTAACAAGTGTGGCCTAATATCTTTATTTAGAAATGTAAAAGCAGGTAGGGAAATGATTTTTAAAAATGAGTTATCCAATATGGTTGTGCTTGTGAAAAATGAAAATTTAAGAAACATCGATATCATAATTGATAGCTTAGCAAAAAACTTATATCGAGATGGAAAATATACAGAAAGTATTATTGCAGACGATAGACAAAAAAAACAACATTTCAGTTGACCATTGATGGTCCAATACAACGCAAATAGAGGCAGTCTTTTTAGCGCTGTTGTTTTTGTAAATGGAATTGATTGGTGTGTTTAAAGCATTGGAGATTTATATGAATAAAAAAAAGATTATTTCGTATGCCCAATCAGACATAGATGAAAAAAGCAAACAAACAGAAAGTATTTCGAGTTACCTATTACGATGCCCTGGATGTGATGGGGAAGGATTGCTTTTATTAGATGACAATGTATGGTTTTATTGCACCATTTGTTGGAGTGAATATAAACAAGATGAATTATGCATCTGTTCTTCATGTGGACAATTAATGTTGCCAAACGATATTTTTATTTGTGATGTGTGTTGGGCGTATAAAACGAGAAAGTAAGTATAAGATCATATACATGTAGAATTATAAAATTATGCATTGGTGGAGATTGAGAGTATGACGAATTATCATGCAGGTGACGATAACCTGTACTGTGTTAATGATATTATTGATACTCATTTAAAAACAGAAGAGTCATTTCAAAATTGGATCATAATTGTGAGGCAAGAGATTGCAGCATGTGGCGAGAAGTATTGCTTCTCAAAACTCACATCAGCAGATTCATCGCTTTTAAGAGAAGTTTTTTATATGACAAAAGCTGTTAATTTTTGCATGCGTCACCTGCGAGCAGCTATTCATATACAATCTTGCTGTTCCATAGATCTATTGGCGCTGTATTTGATTTGTGAACAAGGGGAAGAGTTTTATTTTAAAATTGATTATAAAGCGGCACTAATGTCATATAACAAGTGGTGCCAACAAGTGGATGGTGAATTCAAATTTGTATTTTATAAAATGATAAACACCTGGAGTGAGTGCAAGGTTAATAAGGATATAAAGGATGAAACATTTTATTTGCCAAAAGATTTTTATGTTTTACCAGCGAAATTTTCTTTTGCAACAGTTGTCGGCCGTCTTGTGAGAAAAAACAAGTTTGATTCACCATGGGTACATTTTAAGGATGAAGGAGTTATAAGTGCCAAATATCTTAATAGTGCGCGAGAATTAAAGCGACATGCTTTGGCACAAAAAAACTGTGCTTATGATTATCTTGGAAATATTCTATTGGGAGATTGTCAATTTTTTGAAATGAAATTTGGTGAGAAAGTATTAACTTTAGAATTACAGCAAGATGTAAAGCGAAGGCCTTCCTTACATGAGTGTTTATACGCAAAAAATGAGATTCCAGAATATTTTGAAATGGAGAAGATTTGTCTTTACTTAGAACGACACGGAGTAACAACCTCATTGCTTCATTGTTTTGAAGAAAGGATTCGATTAAAAAGATCTGAAGTGCGTTGGTATGCCGATATGATCTATGGGTATCAGCATGACGTGAGCATGCGTGAAAGTTTACGATGGGACGATGATGATCTTGTAATTGCTAAAAGACGATTAGAAGTTGCAGGAATTGAATTGTCTTTATTGCAGTCTGGAGATTTTGATTTAATGGATCTTTTACCACTAAAACATTGCAAGAAAACTTAACTGTTTTTTTGTGTATTTATAATATAATATTTTATTTTACTGGAATCCTAAGCCAAACGAGGATGAAAAATGCAAAAAAAAATAACACGAGGAATAACGAAAGAGTTTGCTGATGTATTCAAAAAAAGTCAGATATATAATTTATATCGAGAGCATTCAGAAGAGCTAATTATTGGCGTTCGGAATGACTATCTAAATTTATATTATAATTGTGATAGCATTGCGAAGATTATATATAAAAAAAAAGAAGCAAAAATTATTTGTGAAATAGATAGATTCTATCTGTTTGGAAAAAATTCGTTTGAGCAAAAAAAACAAAAACTTAGAGTTGAGGTTCTTGAGATTTACAAAAATTATCAAAAAATAAAAAATTATAGTAATTTAAAGGCAACGTCAGAGAAAAAAGCCCAATCACAATTGGTAATACTAAATAATCGTAATCAATATTCAAAATGGTATTGTATTGATGTTGAATATGTAAAACAATTTCATAGCAAGCAAGAAAAAACAGAATCCGATTTTAATGGTCGATTTGACATTATTGCCCTCTCAAAAGAAAAACCGCATAGAGTTGCTATAATAGAATTAAAATATGGTAGTGATTCAATTGGTGGAAAAAGTGGAGTTAATAAACATGTGAAGGATTTTATAAACTTTAGAGAGAAGGGATATTTTGAAAATCATTTGCGAAAAGAGGTTGTTGAAATTGTCAAAAGCTTGGACAATATTGGTATGCAATTGCCTTTTTCTTCAGTGCTACGTGAAGAGGATATATTACCGCCGGAGTATTATTTTATTACATTGGATAATAATCCTAACAATGAAGATTCTAGTACACCACAACAAACGATGGCCGGTTATCTTTTTAACAAAAAGCGTTGGGGTAGTAAAAAAATAGCAAGAAATACCGTTGAAAGTACATTTGGAGATATTACAAAAAAAACTAACAATTTTAATGCAACATTCTTATTTTCAAAATCAACCATTGAGAAGGTTGTGATCACTGATATAATAGATGGTGATTATGATGAAAAAATTATACCTAATTAGAGGACATTTGCTCGTACTAAATTTTATCGTTAAGCCGTAGGGCCACCGGGGGAGCACTTGTGTTATAGATTATAATTTTAAAAGAAGTCTTTTGGTTTGAAGAATCCTTCTGAGCATGTCTGTAAGCATCATTATTCGGTGATATCGTTTAAATTTCGAATTAGCGAAATTACCCTGTTGTTGTTATTCAACTTGGTTTTTTCCCAGACTCGTAATAAATGAGCACATGTTATATCTTGACTTTTTTCACGTTCTTTTTTTAATTCCGCAGTAGGCCCATTAAATAATAAAGAAAATGATGGATGATTTTCGCTGTCGTAATCAATCTTGATAGCAATTAAATAATCAAAATTGATTCCATGCCACCCTAGTGGCACAGAATTGCCTTGAGTTGTTTTGATTTGGACTTTGATTAAACCATCTTTGGACTTTGCATCGTATTGCCTATTTTCTTTCCATTCATTTTTTGTAAACGGGACTAAGTCGAATGCTTTCATTACAACATATTCTCCAATATCTCCGATAAGCTTTCCGTCCAAAGTGTAATTTAAACTTGGTAATTCTGATTCGTGTTTGAAAACTTGAAACTTATTTCTCATGTGATAAGTCGTATCTCTGAGTACCTTTAGTGCCAGTTTAATATCTTTCATTATTCCTCCAAAAAAAGTTACTCTATCTTAGCAAATTTTATTAATTTACCGTTAGTGGGATGACCCTGTCAACCCCCTATAATTGGATAACTATACTTCGAGAGTCGGATATTTTATT
>CAZCDT010000084.1:0-12977 GCA_964497525.1 uncultured Bacteriovoracaceae bacterium | reverse complement strand
ATCCGTTTTTATAACTTCCCGAGCATCTAAAAATTTTATAGTTTTCTCTGTTGCAATGCTTTTTAAAACACCAGCAAAAAGCCTTGAAGAAATTCTTTCTCCAATGCTATAGAGTCTATCCATCGCTCTATCAGAACACTCCTTTAAAAGATAAATTCCAGAAATTAGTGCTTGGGCCTCCTTAATTAAAGAATCCATTTCGTTATAGGTTTCTATATCTGCATTTAATTCTTTCGCTATTTCGTAATGCTTGTCTTTTATTTCTTGTAAAATTTCTAACGCATTTTCTTGCCTGCCACTTATGGCCTCTTTGGCAATATGCTCTAACTTATTTGTTGTATTATATGTTGCACTAATAATAACAATGCGGCGCTCATCTTTTTGTGCAACAATAGTTGCGCAACGTTTCATGGCCAAAGCATCTTTAACACTACTTCCACCAAACTTTGAAACAAAAAGCTGTTTTGCCATAGAATTAATCTCTTTTTAATTTTTTATAACTAACTCTTTTTGGGTTTAGAGCATGATCACCTAATCTTTTTTTCTTATCTTCTTCATACTCAGAAAAATTGCCATCAAACCACACAACTTGCGAATCTCCTTCAAAAGCTAAAATATGTGTTGCAATACGATCTAAGAAATATCTATCATGCGAAATAACTACAGCACAACCTGCATAGTTACAAAGAGCAATTTCTAAAGCACGAAGTGTATTTACATCCAGATCATTTGTTGGCTCATCTAAAAGTAAAACATTGGCATCCTCTTTTAGCATATTTGCCAAATGAACACGATTTCTTTCTCCACCTGAAAGCATGCTTACTTTTTTCCCTTGATCGTCACCAGTAAAATTATAGCGCGCAATATAGGCCCTTGCATTTACCTCACGACCACCTATTTTTAAAAGCTCTAAACCTCCAGAAACCACTTCATATAATGTTTTGTTTGGATCCATTTCTCTATCTTGATTTACGTAAGCAATCTTTACAGTATCACCAACTTTAAAAGTTCCACTATCAGGTTTTTCTTGTCCTGTAATTAATTTAAATAGAGTTGTTTTACCTGCACCATTAGGACCAATAACACCGACGATACCTCCTGGTGGAAGTTTAAAACTTAAATTTTCGTAAAGAAGTTTATCGCCAAATGCTTTGGAAATATTTTGTGCATCAATAACAACCTCTCCAAGTCTTGGCCCAGGCGGAATATGTATTTCGTTAACTTCTTGCCGAACTTCTCGTTGCTCTCTTTGCATCTTTTCATAATTTTGAATTCTTGCTTTTGATTTTGCCTGTCGTGCTTTTGGAGAACTTCTAATCCACTCTAATTCTTCTTTTAATGCCTTTTGTCTTTTTGACTCTTGCTTTTCTTCAATTTCTAAACGCTTTTGTTTTTGCTCTAGCCAAGAGCTATAATTTCCTTGAAAAGGAATCCCATGTCCACGATCAAGCTCTAAAATCCAGCCAGCAACATTATCTAAAAAATATCTATCGTGAGTGACGGCAATAATTGTTCCCTTGTATTGCTGAAGATGTCTTTCTAGCCACCATACAGTTTCTGCATCTAAGTGGTTGGTCGGCTCATCTAAAAGTAGAATATCTGGCTCTTTTAAAAGTAATCGACAAAGTGCCACGCGTCTTTTTTCTCCACCAGATAATGTTCCAATTTTTTGATCAGAAGGAGGACACCTTAAAGAGTCCATGGCCAAATCTAAACGACTATCAATGTCCCATGCATTTGCAGCGTCTAATTTATCTTGAAGCTTGGCCTGCTTATCCAAAAGCTTATTCATCTCATCATCGTTCATCGGTTCTGCAAATTTTTCATTTATTTGATCAAACTCTTTGAGCATATCCATCACTTCAGATACGCCCTCTTGTACAATTTCTCTTACTGTTTTATTTGGATCAAGGGCCGGCTCTTGCTCTAAATAACCAACAGTATATCCCTTGGCCATTGCAGTTTCACCAAGATGATTTTTATCGACTCCTGCCATGATTTTTAAAAGAGAACTTTTTCCTGATCCGTTATAACCAAGTACACCAATTTTTGCGCCATAAAAATATGACAACGAAATATCTTTTAAAACTTGCTTGTTTTGATAGACCTTACCAACTTTAGACATCGAATAGATGACTTGCTTATCGTTCATGCTTTTTCTCCGTTATTTGTTCATGAAAAAATGAATATAGAATGGAATTATATACTGACCTTGATTTGATTTTCAAGGTCAGTTTAAAAAAGTAAGTGTTAAATGCATCGACTATGAACAACCTGTCGTTGCCCCACAGCTATCGCACTTAAGACATGAACCATTGCGAAGCATAGTTAACGCTCCACATTCAGGACAAGCCTCTCCCTCATAGCCTTTTAGTCTTGCTGATTGGCGCTTTTTTTGTTCAATAAGCATCTGATTATCGCTTTCCATTGTCAAAATTGCATGAGTTTTTACATCAACTCTACCATCAGCATGCTCTCTTGATTCATTTTCCATCAGGGCCAAAAGAGGCTCTGTCGAACTTTCCCCTTGAATTGTGTCTGATTTTATATCTACAGGTTTTACATGCACTAAATCTGTTCGATCTAGATAATTAAATGCAATATCTCTAAAAATATAATCAATTACAGAAGTGGCCATTTTTATATTTTCATGACCCTGAACCATTCCATTTGGCTCAAATCGAGTAAATGTAAAAGAATCAACAAACTCTTCTAGAGGCACTCCATATTGAAGACCTAAAGAGATTGCAACGGCAAACGAATTCATCAAAGATCTGTAAGCTGCTCCCTCTTTATGCATGTCCACAAAAATTTCACCAAGTGATCCATCATCATACTCGCCTGTTCGAAGATAGACTTTGTGTCCTCCGATTGTCGCCTTTTGTGTGTATCCTCTTCTTTTGTGAGGTAACACTTTTTTATGAGAAACCTCCTTATAGATAATTTTTTCAACAATCTTTTCTGTTATCTTTTGTACCTTATCAGTTGTTGATGTTTCGTCATAATCCATTAGCGCCAAATCCTCAAATGCTGTTGCATTTAAAGGCTGAGACAATTTTGAACCATCACGATATAAGGCCATCGCCTTAGTCATTAACTTCCAGGAAAGCTCATAAGCATCTTCAACATCTTTTAATGTTGCTTCATTTGGCATATTAATAGTTTTTGAAATAGCGCCAGAAATATATGGTTGGACTTGTGCCATCATTTTGATATGGCCTATTGGAGAAATCACTCTTTTTCCATAACGTCCACATTTACTTGCACAATCAAAAACAGCTAAATGCTCCTCTTTTATGTGTGGCGCTCCCTCTAAAGTCATCGTCCCACACACATAATCATTAGCATTTTGAATCTCTTTTTCTGCAAAACCCATAATTTTTAAAATATTCAAACTTGGATCATTCATTTGAGTCTCTGAAAGTCCCAAAGTTGTCGTTAAGAAATCATCACCAAGATTAAAACGGGAAAAGGCAAAGGTAATATCAAATGCACTTTCCAAAGAACTTTCAACTTTTGAAACAATGCTTTCGGGCATCCCTCTTTCTTTTAATGAACTCTCGTTTATTACAGGACAACCTTTAAGCGTTCCTCTACCAACAGCGTGTGCAACGACTTCATCTATTTGGGCCTTTTTATATCCAAGATTTTTTAGTGCTAAAGGAACAGATTGGTTGATAATCTTAAAATATCCTCCGCCTGCAAGCTTTTTAAATTTCACCAAGGCAAAATCTGGTTCAATGCCTGTTGTATCACAATCCATTACAAGCCCAATCGTTCCTGTTGGTGCCACAACTGTTGTCTGGGCATTTCGAAATCCATATTTTTTCCCAAACTCTAAGGCCTCATCCCAAGATTTCTTCGCAGTATCCGACAAATATTTATCAACCAAGTTATGATTTAAAGCCTGTGGAAAAATTGTCAACCCATCATATCCTGTAGTTTCTCCATAAGCTGCTAATCTATGATTTTTTATAACACGCAACATATCATCTTTATTTTTTTCAAACGCCTCAAATGCCCCATGATCTTTTGCTAAAAGTGCAGAGGTTTTATATGCCGTTCCACTCATGATTGCAGAAATAGCAGCGGCAAAATTTCTTCCGGCATCAGAATCATAAGGAAGTCCCATTACCATAAGTAGCGCACCAATATTTGCAAATCCAAGCCCTAGAGTTCGATAACGATATGACAGTTCTGCAATCTCTTTTGATGGAAATTGTGCCATCAAAACAGAGATCTCTAATACAACAGTCCAAAGTTCACAGGCATGCACAAACTCTTTAACAAGAAACATTCCTGTTACAGGGTCATAAAACTTCATTAAATTTAGTGAAGCTAAATTACAGGCAGTATTATCCAAAAACATATACTCTGAACAAGGATTTGATGCATTGATCCTTCCATCTTTTGGACAGGTGTGCCATTCATTTATCGTATCGTCAAACTGCACTCCAGGATCGGCACAGTTCCAAGCAGATTCCACAACTTTATTCCATAAATCACGTGCTTTAATTTTTTTATTAACTTTTTTATCTGTTCTATTTAGAAGTTCCCAATAACCATCTTTTTTTAAAATATCAAAAAACTTATTTGGAACTCTCACAGAGTTATTAGAGTTTTGACCAGAAACAGTTTCGTATGCTTCAGAATTCCAATCTGTATCATATTCTTCAAACTCAATATGAGTATAGCCTTGCTTTACCAGTTCAATCACTCTTGAAACATAGTTCATAGGCACATGATCTCGATTGGCATTAAAGATTGCCATTTTTAGATCTGGATTAGTTTTTGCAGAAAACCTCTCTTCTCCTGTCATTAAATTTAGAGCATTTAAAATTTGCATTAAATGTTTTTTGCAAATTTTAGATCCAGCAACAAGTGCTGCAACCTTTCTTTCCTCTTTCATTTTCCAAGAAACAAATTCTTCAATATCTGGATGGTCTAAATCAAGACAAACCATCTTCGCGGCCCTTCTGGTTGTACCACCAGATTTTATTGCTCCAGCGGCCCGATCTCCAATTTTTAAAAACGACATAAGACCAGAAGATTGACCACCACCACTTAGTTTTTCTCCTCGACCTCTTATGCCTGAATAATTTGTTCCGGTTCCTGATCCATATTTAAAAAGACGTGCTTCTCTACTCCATAAATCCATAATGCCACCTGAATTTATGAGATCATCTTTTATTGATTGAATAAAACATGCATGAGGTTGTGGCCTTTCATAAGCGGAACTAGATCTTTGAACCTCTTTTGTTTTTGGATCAACAAAAAAATGTCCTTGTGGATCTCCCTTAATTCCATATGCGCTATAAAGACCGGTATTAAACCATTGAGGAGAATTTGGAGCACACATCTGATTGGCCAACATATATTCCAATTCATGCTGAAAAGAATCTGCATCACTTTTATCATTAAAATAATTAAAACGCTCTCCCCACAAACGCCAACAACCAGCAAGACGAGAAAAAACCTGTCTGGCATCTGTTTCGCCTGCTAAGATGTTATTACCATGTTCATTTAAAAGAGCATTACCTTTTTCATCGACTTGAGGCACTCCTGTACGTCTAAAATATTTTTGGGCCAGGATGTCTGCTGCAATTTGAGACCAACTTTTAGGAACAACAACTTCAGTAACACTTTTTTTCTGACCGGAAACTTCCTTTATCTCACTCATACGCTTCTCAAATTCCATTCCTGCATACGGTGATCTTCCTTCCTTGGTAAACAGTCTCTTGATCTTCATCCATGTTCTCCTTTTTGTTGATAAAAATATTTTGCATGGTAAAGACTCTTTTTTTACAATGCAAAAAAATTAAGTGTGTGTGTTCTTATATGAGACATAATTTTTCATTTGTTCGTCAATAAAAAATCCCCAACTAATTGTACTGTTTTTTTAATTCAACACCCCTCAAACACTACATATAGTTCTCCGACACTTTTTGTCCGAATTGTAAATAATAGAAAATATTACTTTTTAAATGATTTAAAAAAAAGCGATAATACAAGTGTGTGAATTACAAAAAAAATATAAAAATTCCACTTGTCTAACAGAGAGTTTTTTGTATGAAGATTTTTTTTATAACAATTTTATTTTCTCTAATAATGCTTAGTACAATCTTGGCATCGGATACTGTGACAAATATTCGAGATATCAAAGCAACAGACTATGTCCCACCTCCATGTCCAGACTACTCTCTATGTGACATAAAATTTCAAAATACATTTTCTATGTGGAAGGAGGCAATAAGAAAAATAAAAAATGGTGCAAACAAAATTACTACACTACAAGAATCTCTAACAAAATATGGACTACCAATTCCTATATGGACAAAAAACGATGCTTACAAAAACAATCCAATAATTGCATGGGAATCAAAGTGCAAAGAACACCGAACCGCAAAAGAAAAAATTTATAAAGGAACTATTTTTACAAAAATAATCAGCTTACAATCTCCCAACATTATTTTTTTAAAATCATTTTTTATAGAGAATGGCAAAATAAAGTCGCAATTACTTCCGGCCCAAGAAACGCCCCAACTTCTAACAAATAAAGGAGCTATCTTTTTAATAGAAGAAGATGGAGTTTACTTCCATATCGAAATTGCCAATAGTGGGGAACTCTCTGTTGTTACACAAACGATAAAAGTGTCTGATAGCGAAGATATAAAATGTCCAGATAAATTAAAGGCCGTATTTCTAAAAGAATATAAAAATTCTATCTTTCAAAACTTTTACTGTAAAAAAGTTTATACGGCCAATCCATCTAACTATAAAATAGTGATTTTTCCTCGTAGTTGTTATTAGTTTGAGTAAGTGCTCTCGTTTTATTCACAATGACTTAAATCTGGTTTCATATTTGGCAAATTTAATCCGAAGAATGCTTGCACTCCTCCGACAATACCATGTTTCTTATAGTATTCGCGATTATACTCTGTTTTCCATTCTTGATATAAAACAAAAAAGTAGAAAGTGTGGTTAACATGTTGACAGGACATAGTCGCTCAGAAATTAACCGGACACAATCGCTCAGAATCAACATACAAGTTATAGAGTGTCTATTTTTTGTACGGCCAGATAGATTATTAGCAAAAATTAGGTACATTTTTAAAGTAGATGATTATAGTCTTTCACACATCAAATCAACAGTTCCACCAACATGATCTCCGGCCTGAAAAATATAGTGAGCTCGAACCTTTAATATATCTCTCTCTAAAATCTGCTTTGAAATAATTAACTGCCCCCACATTCCACCACCATCATGAGTATTTGTATTAGAGGCATCCAAATCCTTAAACTGTATGTGGTTTAGATATTTTGTTGGACGATAAAGCTGATTTGCAGTGATTTCCCTAGTATCAAAATGAGCATCATACATATCAGAATCATCATCTTTTACCACTAAATTCCCATGAATGTTTTCAATACGATATTCACTCTCATTTAAAACACTTTCTTCTTTGATAAAATCAAATAATAATCCGCCCATTGCCACATAATCCCAACTTGTACGAACTCTTAAATCTGGCAAACATTTAAAAGATCCAACAACTTCCGCATAAGAAAGAGAACTTGCTACAAAAATCATTAAAACAAGTAATATATATTTTTTCATTTTTTCGATCTCCAATCAAAATTCTGCTTATTTGTATAATCTTTAGGCCTTACAATCAATGCATAAATTGTTATATTTTTAATAACTTTTAGTTATAAGGAGTGGGTATGAATCTAAACCACCTGGAGTACTTTCTTGTTTTATCAGAAACAATGAGCTTTTCTAACACTGCCAAACTATTAAATACTTCTCAACCAGCAGTCAGCAAACAAATAAAAGAATTAGAAAAAGGCCTTGGAATAACTTTGTTTATTAGAGATCAACGATCTGTTCATTTAACCAATGAAGGAAAAGAATTAATTAAACAAATGGCAGGGCCCTTAAGAGAAATCAAAAAAAGTCTCGATGCAATTTTAAACGAAGGGACAAAATTACAAGGAACCATTAGTATCGGAGCATATCGAACTCTCGGAGAGAGTGTTATTTTTCCTCTACTTTTAGAATTTAATCAACTACATCCAGATATTACTCTCGATGTTCACTTTATTACAGATGATAAAATCATTAGTGGTGTAAAATCAGGAGAGCTTGATTTTGGTATTTGCGGAAGCCTTTTAGAACAAGAAAATTTACGCTTTTATAAAGCGATGCAAGAAGAGGCAATTCTTGTCGGCAATCCTGCTCTAAAAAACAAACCACTAGACTTTAAAAACTTCAAAGTTATTTCTTATGAAAAAGAAGATCGTTTATTTTTAAAATTTTGTAAAACTCATTATCCGAATCTTAAAACCACCCAACTATCAAGGGCATTAATGGTTGACTCACACTTAAGTATTGTTGAAGCACTGTCCAAAATACATAATGCTTGTGCAGTATTACCGCTTCACTCTGTATCGAAACAATTAAAATCAGGCAAACTCATTCGTCTTTCGCCTGAGGTATTAAAACAATCACTTTATCTTTTACAGTACGAAACACATTTACCTGATCGAAAAAAAATTATTTTTAGAGAGTTTATTTTGAAATCCCTATAAAAACCGAACCGTCTTGATGCTCTTCATCCATATCAGGTAGTATCGGTAGCTCTTTAGGAAAAAAATCTAAAAGTCTTAGCAGTTTAGAGTTTAGAGGAGATATGTCCATATTTTGTAACCCTGCACTTTCCAAAAGCGTTTGCAAGTCTTTACTTTTTGGCAGGCCATCAATTAACTCCTGTCTTTGAGAAGTCATCCACTCTTGTAAATATTTTGGAAATGCTTTAGAACGAGAAAAATTTGTTAAGGCATCTGGCCCATAACCTAGATAATCTAAAATTGAAGGAGTTATATCTAAAATCGATGGATATGACCTCTCTTCTGACTCAAGTAAAATCACTCCGGCCGCGGTGTTTACAGTATTAAATTTCCTTTTAGAAAATAGTTCTCTATTTTTGTCACTCTCAGGAGTTGATATAAGCATTACAATGCGTTTTTCTCCTTTATGAAAACCTCCGTGTCCACCTGCATTTACGCCATAATTCCACCATTGAGCATGCATTATTGTTATATCACCTAAAGCGGAGTTATCTGAATACATAAAAGATCCAATACCTGCGATAGGATTGTGATAGTAGTCATCATAATCTATACTTAGATCATTCCATTCTTGGTAAGTTCCGTATTTCCATTTACCTGCGGCCACATATTCTAAAGCAAAAGGATCATTCCCTTGATGATAATAACCATATACTAACTCACGAGAAACACTATCTCTAAAAATCTTAATCTTTGCATAATTTAAAAATCGATCGAATACATGAATAACTATAGTATGATCTTTAAATTTTTCTTTTACTAAAACAATACCGACACTTTCAAGCTCTAACAAAGTGTGAAAAACACTTTTTTCACTATCTGACCTAACTTTATAATTATAAATTTCGTCTAGTGTTGGTCTTTCTTGCCAAGTATATTCTCCACTCTCTAATTGATGAGGAATAAAAATTTCTGCATTATTTCGTGCGGCCCCACCATATATGAGACGTACATGACGAGCATAGAATTGCTTTAAAAATTGCTGTTCCTTAATTTGATACTGGCCTTCTCCTCTCAAAAAAACTCTAGTTAAAACATCAATTCCACTTTGTTTATAAGGCGCAACTGTTTGTTCAAGTTTTGGATAAACTATATAATTACGTAAAAAAGATAACCACCAGTATTTGTCTCCAATCTCTTTTTTTAACAAAACCATCAAATCAGTAAAAAAGAGTTGAGACCACTCTTTTGCATTTTGCACAACAAGTGTTGTCTCTACATTTTGCCACATTAATAGTTCATGAGGATTTGCAATCTCTTTTGGTTGTAGAGTATCGTCAATCCCAATCAACTCATTTTTTCTTGTTTGTTCATCTTTATTTTTTGTTATAAGACCTAATTTTTGATTTAATAATTCAATAAACTTTAAATTAATAGAATCTTTATTTCTTCCATATTTATCACACTCTTTTTCACAGCGACCAATCATCCACTTTGTATCAACTAATCCATGATCTGATGTCACCGCAATCAAACTGTGCTGCAGCAAAGAATCTGGTGAAGCATTCAAAATATCAATAAGGCTTTTTGTTGAGCTTGAATTCAAATAATAGGCAGGATTGCCATCTGTTACTTTTATTGTATTAAATAAATTTAAAATTTTCCCAAACTGTATATCCATCCAAATAATGGCCAAAGCATACATTGGATTCACTACATGAACACTTGGGTGTCCTAAAGAGTTTACGGCATTCTCATCAACAGGATTGGTATAAAAATCCATGACAGGTAAATCTATACAAAAACTAGTAACTTTTGTTTTAAATAAATTCGTTTTGATATCAAAAAAATGCCCTTTCCCCTTAACGTTTTGCAGATAATTGCCATTTAATACTTTATCTAAGACAACGGTCCTAGATTCTTTTTTTATAATTTTTTTATCTAACTCTAAAAATACTACATCCAAAATATTTGCATGTTTACCATTTCGATTAAAACAATATTTTACAAAATCAGGATTTTTTCTATTTTTTCCTAATAACACATCATTTGCTGTTATTCCTTCTAAATGGCCAAATTCATCAGGTGCTGCCAAAACTAAATGAGAAAATCTAGCAATAGGCTTACCTTGTGAGAGGTTTCTAATATATAAATCTAAAAAATCATCTATTGTCCCTTCTGCTTGTGCTAAATAACTGTGCTTATAAACACCTTCTAATCCTGCAACAAAATTACGAGAGTAATTTTTAAAAGGAACACCACGACGATAGAGCGTAAAACCAGCAAACACCTCTTCGTTTTTTGATGTTAACAAATCATTAATGGTTGGATATAGTGGGAAATCAAATCCCATTTCATAGTTTAAAACTTCGACTGGATCGATCCAAAAGTTATGAAATTTGAAATCTTTTTTGTCAAACTGCCACCAACCAACAATTGATGTATTAATCTTAGACGTTAAATAAGAAGGAATCACTTTCATCGTTTCTGATTTATCAACTGTTGTGGCCTTAAAACTATAGAGCCCTCTTTCTTTTAAATATTGAAAATAGATCAAATTACCATTGTTCATCATTCTTTCAAAAACATCTGGTCTTACACCATCAATATGTAAAAGATGGGCAAATCGCGACTCTTTTGCAGAAAGAACAGACGACAACAATATAAAGAAAATTAGAAATAAATAATTAATCATTAGAAACTTATAACAAACATCACTTCTGTGTTCAAAAGAATAATAAATAGTACGTATTTTTTTCCTAAGTTTCCAAAATTAGCTCCACCTGATTTTGTAAGCTTACTTTTTTTCCCTATAAAGATTTTGCAACCAAAAGAATAAGTTTATTATCTTTCCTAATACATTCGCGCTGAAAATCCAGCCGAAATTCATAGTTTGTTTTAAAATAAATCATTTGTGACAAACTCATTATGGCCCTATTTTTTATAAATTTTTTATCGACATACTCACGTTGAAAGGATGTATTAAAAATAGTTTTTAAAAAATCCGTTGGCGAATAAAAAAACTTAAATCCTCCTCCCAACGCATTATTATAATTACGTGCAAATTGATTGCCATAAGAAAATGTATCCATTAACAAGATTGAAAAATCCAAAACTTTTGAAATAGCAAACGTATATCCCGTTTCCAAGTTTACAGAAAAATATCTTTTGCCAAAAACTTCATTGAAAATATCTTTTTTATAATCTATTGATATATCCCATGACATATCTGGAGTAAGAAACGAGTATGTTGGATATGAAGCGACACTTAAAATTTTTATTCCAGATAATCCAATTTTTTGCTTGGTGATTACGGTATCTATATGAAAAAAAGAAAACTCCGAATTTTTTTCATACCCTATATTTGGCGAAAAAATAGTATGATCCAAAATGCGATACTTAAAAAGCAAATAAGAATCATTAGATACTAAACTCGCTCCTAGGCCAACTTTTTGAGGATCATGAGAAAACAAAGGATTATTTTTTTGCACAATTTTTTTTACATCTATTCCTTTAGAAATAATACCCCTCTTCGCTCGTTCATTTTTTAAAGCTTCAAAATACTCTTTTTGATGAGTATTTAATCTATCTTTACTTTTAACTCTTAAATATTGATATATCGATAACTCTACATCAAGCTCTTCAACTGATTGTTCTTGAAGCTTCTCTTTATTGTGTAAATGTTTTTTTATACTTTCTTGTTTTGTTTTTTTATTTAAATTATCAAACAAATAAACCATCTCTTTAGTTAAAGATGGCCGAAAAATTGTCTCTTTTATTGCCTTAGGATTGCGGTTTATAAATTTTATTAAATCACTAGGAAGATAGTAAAATTTATTATTATTCGTCAATCTCCAGTCAGGCCGCCCAACCTCTAATAATTCTCCCAAAAAATAAGAACAGTTCTCATCTAAAAAATAGTAATCAAAATATGCGGTACTATAAAGTTCCCATAAATGAGTAAATATCTTTTCAATCCCCTCTTTATCTATATTTAAAACATATTCATATAAATCGCGACTCTCAAGCGTTTGATATTCATTTACCTTTTCATAATATGGACCTACTGTAAAAAGACCTGGATACAATCCAAAAAGTCCTTTAAAAGCGTAAATAAATCCCCAATCCGTATCTGTTTGTGCACTAAAAGATGCTCCATAATCTAAAAGATCATTTGTCTGATCTTTTGCATGAAAACGCAAAAACGTATGGCCCCACATCGAAGATGCATTACTTGTAAATGCCGTTGCAAACACAACACTAATTCCGACAGGACGAATTCCATCTTGCCAAATTTTAAAATCACTACACTTTAAATTCTTATCGTGAGTTAGTGCTCCTATTTTTATAAAAAAATTATATCGGGCCAAGAATGCACAACGAATATCTTGTGAAAAATAACCCTC
>CAZCDT010000083.1:0-13004 GCA_964497525.1 uncultured Bacteriovoracaceae bacterium | reverse complement strand
CAGGATGTTTTGTATGCCGCCGAAGCACGTGATGTGCGAGAGGCGGCGATAAACATTTTTATGCCAACGCCGCCCAGGATGAGCGGCGTTGGCATAAAAACTATTTTTGATACTCTTTTTTTACATACTCTTGTGCTTTGTGAATTACCTTAATATTTTGTTCTACAAGAGATGCCTTTTTAAAACTGTGCTTGATTAAATCAATAACTTTTCCAACACAAATATTCTGTTGATAAGTTAGATAAGCAGCAACTGCTGCCATATTTGCAGCCGCCTTAATACCGCACTCTTCTGCAATTTGAGTCATTGGTACATGTATTGTCGTGACTCCATCTTTACTAAATTTTTCTTCAACAATAGAAGAATTAACAATAATCAATCCACCTTTTTTTACTGTTGGAGCAAATTCGTAAAGACTTGGTGCATTCATAGCAATCAAAACATCGGCGGCCTCAACAAGAGGTGAGCCAATCATTTTATTAGATAACACAACATGGCAGTTTGCAGTTCCACCGCGCATTTCTGGGCCATAAGAAGGAAGCCAGCTTGCATGAAGACCTAACTCCATTCCTAGATAACCAAGAGTTGTTCCAGCAAGAAGAACACCTTGTCCTCCAAAACCAGCAATCCTTATATTTTGTGTCTTAAAGTTTTTTACAAATTCTGCATCTGGTTTGAAAACCTCTTTTACCTCTTTAACTCCTAAAACTTTTATGATGTCTTCAGAATTTGGGGTAGTAGAGAGTGCTTTCTTTGGTGTTCTTTTTGCGATTTCATCTTTAAAAAGATTTAATGGAAAAATTTTCTCAACAACATCTGTGATTTTTTTTACAGCATCTTTTGGGGCCATCTTCCAGCCAATAGGACATGCAGACAAAATTTCAACAAAGCTAAATCCATGTCCATCTTTTTGCGCTTTAAGTGCTTTGTGAATTGCACGTTTTGCTTTCATAATATTTTTGCTATCACTAACGGCAACACGCTCGACGTAGACAGGTGCTTCAAGACCGGCAATAATTTCGCTCATCTTTATCGGATGTCCCATCGTTTCAATCTCTCTTCCTGTTGGAGATGTCGCGGTTGTTTGGCCAATCAGAGTTGTTGGTGCCATCTGACCACCAGTCATTCCGTAGATTTGATTATTGACAAAAATAACAGTCATGTTTTCACCGCGATTAGCAGCATGAATAATTTCAGCAGTTCCAATCGCTCCTAAATCTCCATCACCTTGATAAGAGATTAACATTTTTCCTGGATTGCTTCTTGCGATTCCAGTTCCAACGGCCGGCGCTCTACCATGTGGTGCTTGAAAATTTCCGCAATCAAAATAGTAGTAACCAAAAACAGAGCAACCAACAGGAGAGATAAAAATGGTTTCATCTTGCACCCCAAGCTGATCAATTGCCTCTGCAATTAGTTTGTGAATTCTTCCATGTCCACAACCTGGACAATAGTGAGTCACTTTGGGAAAATTTCCTGGTTTTCGATTAAAATTTTTATAAAATGCGTTTGGTTTTGATAATGTTTGCGACATCTCTTACTCCAATTTTTTAAGCAAAATGTTTTTTATTAAACTCTTCAATTTTTGCGCTTATTTCTTCAAAAGTAGGAATAGCGCCACCCATTCTTCCGTAAAATTCGACAGGTCTTTTGCCGTTGATTGCAAGTCTTACATCATCAACCATTTGACCGTTAGAAAGTTCTATAGCAACAAAAAGTTTTGTCTTATCTGCCATTTTTTGTAGCTCTTTTGTTGGATATGGGAAAAGAGTTATTGGTCTAAAAAGTCCGGCCTTAACTCCTTTTTCGCGAAGACCCTCTACTGCTGATCTTGCAAGTCTTGATGAAATGCCGTATGCCACAAGGACGACGTCTGCATCATCGGTCATATATTTTTCAAAACGAACTTCGTTATTTGAAATCTCTTCATACTTTTTTTGAAGATGAATATTAACCTTTTCCATCTCTTGGGTATTCATCTGAATTGAGCAGATAAGATTTTTGGCACTCTCTTTATCTCCGTATACGGCCCAATCTTTTCTTGGATTTGGTAATACTTTATCAGGAAAAGTAACAGGCTCCATAACTTGCCCGATATAAGCATCTGCTAAAACATAAACAGGTGTTCTATATTTATCTGCAAGTTCAAATGCTAAAATCGTATGATCGCACATCTCCTGCGGAGAGCTTGGCGCAAGAACAGGGCATTTATAATTTCCATGTCCTCCACCTTTTACTACTTGGTTATAATCACTTTGTTCTGGCCAGATATTTCCAAGACCAGGACCTGCACGCATGACATCCACGATTACGCAAGGAAGTTCAGCGGCCGCGATATAAGAGATGCCTTCTTGCTTTAAACTAATGCCAGGGCTAGATGATGCTGTCATAACTCTTCTGCCACATCCTGCTGCTCCATAACACATATTGATTGCAGCAACTTCGCTTTCGGCTTGTACAAAAGAAGCACCAACTTTTGGAAAAAGTGCGGCACATGAATGAACAACTTCACTTGAAGGCGTAATCGGATAACCAAAATATTGAGTACAACCAGCAAGCAGTGCTGCTTTTGCGATTGCATCATTTCCTTTTATAAATTCTCTCTTCATGCTGTATCTCCTAAAAAATTAATTTTTCTTTTCTTCTTTTTCTTTTTTAAAAACAGTGATTGCCTCGGGCTCTGGACATGCGTAGTAGCAAATTCCACAACCGATACATCCATCACCCTTATATGTGGCAAAGTTATAACCAAAGACATTAAACTTTGGTGACATTTCTAAAACTTTTTGTGGGCATTGGGTTACGCAAAGTTCACAGCCTTTGCAGTAGTCCTGTCCGATTTCTACACGAGGTAGTTTTGCACTCATGGAAGGCCTCCTTAAAAAATAAAAAAGAATGCGATGTTTAGGAAATAAATTCACAAAAATCTTATAAATAAAAAAAAGAAATTACAACCCAAAGAAACGTAAAAATATCGTCAGTAATTGATGCTAGAGTATTGCTTGTTTAGGAGAAGTAGTGCAACTAGAAGTCGTTGATCATTTCTACCATTTCTGGATAGTCAATAAAAGGATTTCTACTACCTTGAACTTGCATAATCGCATTGTTTCGTAGCATTTCTTCTTCATCAACAGGGTCTTCCTGATGCCATTTGCGCAAAGAATTTTCTTCCGCTGTTTGTACTGGAAGATTGTATCGAATAGAAAAGTAAAAAATTGCTCGTGCAACATTTCCTCTGTGTGATGGAATTGGTTCAAAGTATAAAGGTGCAGCTTTACCACTTGCTAAATATCCAAGTATTGATTGGTTGCAGTAAGGTAGAGATGTTTCATGGCCACTTACCTCAGCAAAAGGGAAATTACTTCTAAGCCCGTTTGCTTGATTATCTGATGGATAAAGGTGGTGAAGATCTGACTTTTGCATCTCAATATCTAAATGAGAATTAAATTTACTTTGAGGCCATGTGTGTTCGCAATTTATATATTTATCTGGAGGAATAGACATTGGGCCAATTGTATTTCCTGGAATTGTATGATTATTAAAAACTTTCTCACAGTATACATCTGTTATGTAGTAACCGTTCTCATTTTGTTTAAGATGTAGTGCCCCAAACAAATACTTTCTTGCAAGCTTGTATCCTAAAACTTGGTGCTGATAACAATTAGGAGTATCTTGGCCACAGCGACTAACTAAAATATCATTTTGGCCATTTTCTTGTTTTTGGTGCCCTTTCCATAAAACTTCAGATATTGCTCGCTTTAGTATATCGCTATTTACACTGCTATCTCTTAATAAATCTTGAAATTTGCTTGGATAGTAAGTCGTTTGTGCGTTTAGACTAAGAACGGTGATTAAGAGAATTATAGCAACAAAAGTTTTAATCATATCATCCTCTGATTTTATTTTATTGTTAGGCCTAGTATGTGCCTAACTTTTTTAATGGGTTTAAAGATATTTTAAAAAAATTAAATTTTCTAATGATTTTTATAAATGTAATTAATAGTAAGATTTTCGCTGAGCAAAAAAGATTGCCGACCCTTTTTGGCCGAGCTATAAATTCAGTCCGCACTTTGAAAGTTATTAAACTCAAATTGCAAAATTGGAGGATTTCATGTTTAAGCACATTATATTATCTTTGGTTTTATCTTTAACGGCTTCATCTTATGTGTTTGCTATGGGAACTGGAGAAAAAAATTGTCTTAAAAAATTGACCGAAGATTACAGTGTAAATAGTTTTTCAGAACAACTGGATCTTGATAATTTAAAAGAAGAATTTGAACGAGATTTTGGTAGCGATAAACTTGCTCAGGCAATTCTTTTAGTTAGAGCAACAATTGATATAAAGGGTTGTAGCGCATGGAGCGATATTGATTTTAGTCGCACATCAACAGGAACACGCGCTAGATCTATCTGTCGCTTAATAAACTATGAAGATCCATCATCTCTTGCTTGTTATGTTGAAAGTAGCCTAGGCAGATTTTTTATCCACTGGGATAATTTTAATTTTGCCTATGTTGTTTTTAATCGCTGGGATTAATCTTTAAAAATCAGAAATTAAATCTACAAGTTCAGGCATATCAATAAACGGGTTTCTATTTCCTTGAATTTTCATTATTTGATCATTTCTTGTTTGCTCTTCTTGATCAACAGGATCTTCTTTATGCCATAGTTTTAAGTAGTGTTCTTCCTCTTGTGAAATAGGAAGTTTATATCTAGTAGAAAAATAAAAAATTGCGCGGGCAACATTTCCTTTGTGATTTGTTGGTGGCTCAAAATACTCTCTTTGAATATTTGCATCACCAATTGATGAATAAGTTGCTATATCGCCAAGTTTTGATGTTGCACAATTTTCGGTGGTTTTTTCATCCCCACTTACTTCTGCAAAAAAATAACTTGCCCGCAAATTATTCTGTTTTGAGTTGGTTGGGAATAAATGATGAAGATCGCCTTTTTGCAATCCATCATTGAAATTACCTGTAAAACGACTCTGCGGCCAAGTATGCTCGCAGTTTATAATGTTCTCATTTGGAACAGAATTAGGGCCAACGTCAGCATTACTATGGTCATATCGTCTTTCGCAATAAGCATCTTTTATGTAATAACCTTCCTGATCTTTTTTTAAATGCAAACTGGTAAAAAGATGCCTTTTTGCTACTTTATAGTTATTTTGAGTGTGGACATAACAATCGCCAACACATTTTTTATCTATTAAGTCTGGGCCACTTTTTTGTTTGAGATGAAAGTAAGATAAAATCTTAAATAGTTCTTCTTTTAGGTTTTTATTGGCAAGTTGGCCATCTTTTAAAGCCTTTTGAAATGAATCTGGATAGTAGTCGTTAGAATGTGCAGGTGTAGCAAAAATCGAAAACAGCAAAAACATTAAAAAAACTGTTTTAATCATTTTCTCATCCTTTGAGTTTGGTATCCATAATAAGTATAATTTTACCACGATCAACCTTGATCAACACTTATAGATTGTATAAGTTTAAATTATAGTTTGGCAAAATATTTATTTCTTAAGGTAAGAATATTTTAATTGCTAATCATTTTTAAGGTGGCTATAAGTTTCTAGTTATTTTTGCTTTGTTGTTTTTAAGGAGAAATTATGAAAGTAATCTTTTGTATCCTTTTAGCTCTTGTTACTTTTAAAATCTATGCATCACCTCAAGAGTGTATGCAGAAATTAACTAATAATTATCAGCAGGATAGTTTGAACGAAGTTTTAAATATTGAAGAATTAGATGATCGTTATCAAAGAGATTTTGGAAGTGATCATTTGGCATATGCAATAAATATGATTAGGGCCTTACTTGAAGAAAAAAAATGTAATCCTGATCCAGGTGTCGATATTAATTTTAGTCGAACTTCAACAGGTGTTCGGGCGTTTTCAAAATGTAGATATCTAATTCCAAATGAAGCATTGTCGTTGACATGCTCTGTAGAGTCATCTCTTGGTAAATTTTATGTAACTTGGGATGATTTTGATCGTTGCTATATTGTATTTTCCAGGTGGGATTAGTAAAAATAGCAAACTAAAAAATCATCACAGTAGAAAATCAAACAATCTGGCAGGAATTTTTTCAAATTCATAGATACGTTTCTCTTTTTTGCTTAATTCTTTTGTAAATCCTTGAGGTGGTTGACCATTTTTTAATTCTACACCTTCGTGTGCACGAGTTAAAAACATCTCTTTTAAGGTGCTCGTAAGTTCTTTTGAGTCATCGCAAAAAAGAGCAACTTCTGATGAGTAAAATTTTGATCTAGGGTCTACATTATAACTTCCAATCATAAAAGAGCTATCATCAAATAGAAATCCCTTTGTATGTACTCCCCAATGTGATTTTTTATTTTTTGCTTCAAGCAGTATTTGTGGAGTGCTTGGTGTTTCGTACATTGTTGGAGCATAGACATTCATGCCCTTTTTATTCCAATATTCGATATGTTCATTAGAAATTGATTTTACTGCCATGGTAGATAAAGAACTTCCTGCTTGGATGTAGGCATCGGTATATAAATTAATCAAAACGCCACGGTTTAATAAATTGTGAATAGCTTGCCTGTCATCTCTTTCTCTTAGAATAAAAGTTGCAGACTCTATGTATAGTTCATTTTTAATTTCTTTAATTCTTTTAAAAATTTCTCGATGGACTCTTTTTTTCTTCATGCCTCGGCCAGGAAGATCACTGGCAATAGTCATATTTGTACAAATGCCAGAAGGCATTTTTTTGAAAAGATCTTTAGAATTATCAAATATAATATTGCGCAATTCTTGATCTTTGATATTTGGAATAAATAAATCTCTTGCGGATTTTGTCCACTCCACATATTTTTTACTACCAACTTTATAATTAATGGTTGGTTTTTTTGTATATGGGTGATTAAAGAATGCATCAAATACGCGATCAAGATCTTTTATCGCAGGACCTTCGATCAACACTCCACGATCATAATAATTAATTTCCTCAGAAATATTAAAGTAGTCATCACCTTGATTTCTTCCAGAAAATAGTGCCAGTTTTTCATCGATAGAAAAATATTTACGATGATCTCGATACTGCGCGCGATGGATTAGATGCCATTTTTCTCTTGGATTATAAAATTTTATATTCACTCCATTTTCCATTAAGATTGCGGCATAATCATTTGATTTGAAAAATATTGGAGAGCGATCAACAAGAATTTCAACATTAACACCTTCTTGTGCTTTTTTGATAAGGCTTTGTAGTACAAGTCTTCCCGAGAAATCAGTACTTAAAATAAACATTTCAAGCTTGATGCTTTTTTTTGCACTTTCGATCATTTTTAAGCGAAGGGCCAATTCCAGTAACCCATCATCTATAATGTGGAGCTTGTGAGGAATTTTGGTTTTTATAACAAAAGGAGAGTCAGGTTGTTTTAAAAGTTCTCTTTGAAATGAGAAATTTTGGGCCTTGGAAGTTTTGAAATTAAAGAAGTCGTTAATTTCAATACCACTTAAGTCGCTCATATCAAGAGCAAATAGAGTTTGTACTGGAATTAATATTGCAATACAAAGAGCAATAAGTTGTTTCATGAATATTCTCCAAAAAGGTTTGAGTTTTTTTATAAAACTCTAATAAAGTGAAGTTATATTTTTTTTAAATATACTTGTAAGTTCATTTTTGCCGCATAGTGTAAAATTTACTCAAGCCTTCTCTTTTTCTTAACAAAACTTACATCTGTGATAAGTTCCTCTTACACAACACATAACAGATTTTTTAATCATTTTTTTGAAATTATATAAGGAGATTTTTTTATGAAAAAAATTTTAGCATTGGCACTTCTTACTACTTCTATTGCATTTGCAGCATCTATTGATCAGTCTCAAAGAGTTGTGAATATTTTACTTGATAATGGTGTCTCGCAGATGTGCATAGAGAAAGTGTGTATGATTTCGCTTGAAGGATTAAACTTTAATGATGATGCCTCAAACCTTGTATTTATCGACAAGCTAGATCAAAATGAGGCCAAGGTTATTTCTGGTGACGCAGCAAGTGTATTAAGAGAATTATTAGGAAAAGATAAGGTTTATAAATTAATTTGCAGTGTAGTGAATGAAGAAGAGGTAAGGCATCTTGAAGGTGTTAATGATATTGGTGATTATATTCAAGATGTAAAGATTGTAGATAAATCATTTACTCATTGTTCGATTCTTTAGATATTGAAAACTGGTATGTTTTTTCAAACAGACATTACTTGGACTTAATGTATGGATAGTAAAAATCTATTATATTTAAAGATTGGGCCCATGTAATTATCAAAAAGTTAGATTTGGCAAATATAGATTATGGAGTTATGAATGAAAGCATGGGTTCTTTTTAGTTTTTTATTAATAAGTGTTACTGCAAATAGTTATGACGGTTCCCGAGTAAGTGACGTGTGGCAAGTTGTTCGGACTGGAGAATACACAGAATTACCACACAGGAAGGTAACTTTTGGTAGCTTTTATGAATGGGGTGTTAACAAGCTAAAAGCTGCGGCCTTGCGGACGATAACAGTTCAGGATGATATTCTTCCACCATTTACAAAACTATTACATGCAAACGGTGTTTGCCTTAAAGGAAAATGGATAATTGATCGAGAAAATCCATATTCTGGATATTTTCGGCAAGGTAGTGATGGAGTCATTATTGCTCGATCATCGGTGGCATTATCGGCGACAACAAAGGGTAACTATCGCGCTTTCGGAATGGCCGGAAAAATTTATCCAACAACAAATTTTGATCACGAGGAATTATTACGTCCTGCCAATTTTTTTGTGATTGATGATTTAGCTGGAACTTTAGCACCACAATATACTCAAACAGAGATGACCAATGAACCAAATGTTTCTGTTCGCGTTGGAGATGTTTTTTTGGCCCCAATCGCACTTGCTGCATCGAAGGCGTTTGGTGCAGCTGATAAAAATCCAGGAATTAGGCAATTATATGAGATTTCAGAGTTAGGAGAAGAAGATACAAGTATTTCTAAGACACCAACTTGGATGAAAATATCTGCATCACCAACCACCCCAAATATTGATCTATTGGATTTTAGAACAGAGCTTGCGGGGCAAATTTATGCTTATGGTAAAGTAGAATTTGATATTGCGGTTGCAGACGATACAAATTTTTTAGGAGATAAAAACTGGCAGGAAATTGGAAAAATAATTTTTGATGAAGCAATAATTAGTGAAGGTTGTGATTTTCAACTTCACTTTCATCATCCTCCATTTAGGTCGAAATAATTTTCGCTTGTTTTTGTGCAGCTTCCCATAAGAAGTATCACGCACCAACTGAAAACATTCTTTCTAGCGCGATAATGGCATTTTTTGCAATATCTTTTGGCACACTGATAATATTTATTGGCCGATCTTTTTCAATGGCCCGAAGAACATTTAAAAGCCATCTAGGTCTAATCCTATACATGGTTGTGCATAAACATTGAGCAGGAGAAAGAGAAATTATTTTTTTATCAGGATGTTGTTTGGCAAGTCGTTCAACTAAATTGATCTCTGTTCCAACGGCCCATTTTGAACCTAAAGGAGCACTATTAATTGTGTTTAAAATATATGATGTTGATCCATTTAAATCAGAATTTCTAACAACACTAAAATCGCACTCAGGGTGAACGATAATTTTCATTTCAGGATCATCTCTTCTTATTTTTTGTATTTGCTCAACACTAAATCCTTGATGAACAGAGCAGTATCCATACCAAAGAATTACTTTCGCTTTTTTTATATCTTCTTTTGTTAGTCCACCATTTTCTTTTTGCGGATCATAAATAACCATTTCATCAAGAGAAATTCCCAATTCATAGGCCGTATTTCTGCCAAGATGTTGATCTGGAAAAAAAAGAAGTTTCTCACCTTTTGTTAATGCCCATGAAATAACTTTTTTGGCATTAGATGAAGTACAAATAGAACCTTCATTTTTACCGACAAAATCTTTTAATGTTGCGGCACAATTAATATAGGTTATTGGGATAATTTTTTTGTCGGTAGCAGAGTTTATAAACTGCCAGGCAGTTTCTACTTCGAAAATATTTGCCATATCGGCCATTGAGCATCCTGCTGTAAGGTCTGGTAAGATAACTTTTTGATGAGGAGCTTTTAAAATATCTGCAGTTTCGGCCATAAAATGTACGCCGCAAAAAATAATATAAGGTTGAGTACTCTTTGCTGCAACTTTGGAAAGCTCTAGCGAATCGCCGCTTACATCGGCAAATGCGATGATTTCATCTTTTTGATAATGGTGGCCTAAAATTATTATTTTATCGGACAGCTTTTTTTTTAGTGATGCGATTTCAACGAGAACTTCTTGATCTGATAATTCTGTTTCTGATATTGGAGGCAGGTTGTCGCTTAGTTTTTGGTCACTCATTTTTTTTACCTTTGATATAAAAAGAGTTTTGACGTTCCACATTAAACTACCATACAATTTTAGAGTAATTAAGTGAAATTGTCTGGATTGATATGCTAACTAAAGCAAAATTTGGACGAGGACAAAGGAGTGTCGAATGAAAGTTATCACTGTGGCCAATAATAAGGGTGGAGTTGGAAAAACGATGCAAGCCTACCAGCTTGCCTGTTATCTTGCAAATAAAGGCCATCGAGTGCTGGCCATTGATATGGACTCTCAAGCTAATTTAAGTTCAACGCTGGGTGTTCAAATTGAAAGAACTCTTATTCCAGAGTGGTTAATAGGGGATGTAAAATTAGAAGATATAATTGTTGCTTCAGAAGGTGATGCAGAGTTTTACAAAAATTTAATGCTTGTCCCATCAAGTCGTCATTTGGCAAATCTGTCAAAGCTTTTGATTTTATCAGAAAGTGAAATTAGAAAAGATGCTGGTAGAAAAGAGCGCTTGATGAGAAAGCGTTTAAGTAATGTTACAGATTTTGACTACGTTGTAATAGATACTCCTCCAATGCTTGGCGATGAATTAATTATGTCATTAGTTGCCTCAAATAGAGTATTGATTCCGACTCAAGCTCAAGATTATTCAATTGATGGACTTGAAGAGTTAATGGATACTTTTGAGATTATTAAAGAGACTGAAAATCAGGACTTATCATTTAATATTGTTCCTTCTATGGTTAATATGCGTCGAAAAATTGAGCGCCAAAGAATGGAAGAGTTGGGACAGATGTTTGAAACGACTCCTGCGATTAGAAATTTGGTACAAATGCAAGAATCAATTTCTTTGCGTAAGCCAATTTTTATGATGGGTAAAAATTGTCGCGGCAAGCAAGATTTTGAAGCTTTGTGGCAACACTTGGGTATTGTTTAATTTTATTTTTAACCTTTGATACATAAGGACGTGGAGTAAAGGTTTATGGCAAAAGAATTTGCAGCAAGAATTTCCAAAAAAGAAAGAAAAACCGTTGATCTGGCCGATCGCTTAGGTAAAGATGTTTTTAAAACTTCAGATGATCGTTTATTAAAAGGCGCAAGGCTTGCCGAGGTTAAACTGTCTGATATTGATGTAAAAGATCAAGTTAGAACAAAGTTTAACGATGATTCAATAAAAGAGTTGGCAAAAAATATTCAAGTAAATGGTCTAATCCAGCCGCTTGTTGTGCATAGAAATGGTTCTAAATACACTTTGATTTGTGGTGAAAGACGATTTCGTGCAATGACATCTATAAAACAAGAGATTGCACCATGTTTTATTTTAGAAAATAAGACAGAGCAAGAGTTAATGGCAATTCAGTTTTCAGAAAACTCTTCAAGAGAGGAGTTACACTATATAGATAAGGCAGATGGCATTTTAAATTATCAAGAAGCAACGAATGCTTCAGAAAGAAAAATTCAAGAAGCTTTAGCAATTTCAAAATCAGAAGTTCATCGCTCGTTAATGATTGCTAAAATGTCAAAAGATGTTAAAGAAGCTGCCAAAAAATTTGATATTGAAAAATATGTCTTAGTAGAATTTGATGCAATTACAGACAAAAAACTAAAAGAAAATGTTTCAAAAAAAATAGTTGAAGGTGAAATCAAAAAAAGAAGTGATTTGGCCCGTTTTATAAGACATGGTGGAGTTGTGGCCGCACATAGGAAGCAGGTGGCTTCTAGTTCATTACCTCGTAATGTTACGGCCAACGCATTTTTAAAAGCAATGGATAGTATGGCAAAAAATCTCGATCCAAAAACCCGTGAGATGTTAAAGAGTGTAGTTGAAAATACAAAAGAAATCTTATAATTTTTCTTTTGTGCAAACTACATTGGCCAAAAATTATTGTCGTACCAAATTTTTTCCTGCAATGCTTTATCAAGTTCCATTAGATTTTGAAGGTGTCCTGCTTCCCATGTAGATAGCCATTTAAAAAGCTTTATCTCTTCTGGGTCTTGTGTTTCTTTTGCTCTTGCGCCATAGCTTTCAGTAGAATTTTTTTCAAGTTGGATTGCGGCAGAGATGGCCGCGGCTTCAAATCCTGCAGAATTTATATCTTCTTTTAATTTTGCAGGCAAAATGAGTTCAACACTGTTTGTCGTATAACGATCACTGACACTAGGATCAAAGCGCTTGTTTTTAACATAACTCTGAAAATGTTTTTTTAGGATTTCACCATGCAATACTTCATCATCAGCAAGCTGGTTAAAGAAGTCTTTAACTTCTTTAGATGTGGCCTGTTTTGCGACTTGTCGATATAACGTTTCACCTTTCTTTTCGAGTAAAATTGCACTTTTTAAGATATTAACAATTTTTTCTTCTTGCATTTTTGGCCTCCAAAAAATTAAAAATGTTCGCTTAAGAGAGTAGCATGCCTGAATATATAATGTAAAACAAGCTTGTACTACTTTATCATTAAATATAAAATTTCTATTGGTAGAAATTTATATTTTTAAAGCGTAAGGGTTTTTTATGAGTAAAAATGGTGATGATAGAAACAGTGCTGATGTTGCAACAATAATAAATAATTTTAAAAAACCAAAAAAAGCAGTAGTTACTGCTGGAATGCCTTATGCCAATGGCCCACTTCATCTCGGCCATCTTGGAGG
>CAZCDT010000082.1:0-13237 GCA_964497525.1 uncultured Bacteriovoracaceae bacterium | reverse complement strand
TATCATTACTTTTTTTCATTATCTATACTATTCCTATTATTCTTTTTTAAAAGTCTAACTCTCTATGCACAAACAACTGGGCAAAATAATTCTATAATTAATCGCTTTGACCAAATTGTTCAAGAACAAAAAAAACAAGAGATGGCACTTATTGCAGAAGCAAGGCAAAACTTCATCCAAAACCCAGACATTAAAGATTTATATATTCACCCTATTCAAATGAATTCTATAATGCTTTTTTCGCACAATAGGTATATTTCTTTGATTAACAATGACGAATGCCGTTTTTATTCTCTTTTAGAAAACAATCTTTTAAAGTCTGCCCAGGGAGAAATAAAAGAGATTGTGATTCAATATAAGAAAAATAACGAATTTAAAAATCATATTTTTTCCATTAAGGAGCTTATTAAAAAAGTTAACTCAGAAAAATGTATAAGTAACAACGAAAACTCATTACTTTTTGCTACAAATAATTTATCAAAAACATTTAAAAGCCTACAGTTTGATTTTCCAAAAAACAAAGCAGAATGCAATTTAATATTTTCAAAATGGAAAACAAATCATTTTTTGCCATATCTTTGCAAAATTCCTGAGACAATAAACAAGAAAGAAAACCTTACGGCCTCACCAAACGAACAAAAAATGGCCCAAACATATATCGACCAAATTTCCTATAAAACAAGGTCGTATCTAAAAAAAATGTGCCAAAGTATCAACAATCAAGAAATGTTTTGCTCGGAATTTTTATCAAATGAAATTTGGAGTAAAATCATAAACAGAGAAGTTCCTGATTATAATCTAATGCATCGCTGTCAACTACTGAAAAACGAATACCGGCAATTATCTTTAAATGAACTAGAAGAGTGCAGAAATATTTTACTATCTAATAAATGGTCATGCTCGACATTCTCTCATCCGCAGTGGCCAACTTTTTTATTGGCCCACAACTGTCAAGATCTTTCTGAAGCACTAAGTTATGCAACTCTAAAAACAGACTATCGAGACTGTCCTCATATGATTGATAACGAGGGAATTGTTAATACTGCCAGAATTATGTTTCATTTTTCGGACAAAAAAGAGATCTCTCTGCCTAGCACTTGTTTTGGCTTAACACTTGAAGCATTTGCAAAGATAAATTTAGAAAATAAGAATCAAAAAGCATGGCCACTTAGTATTTGCTATAACGATAAAATTGAAAGAAGAGAGTTATGTCATTCCTATATTCCTGGAAATACGAACTCTCCAGATCTGAGCGAAGCAACTATTATAGAAAAAATTATTAGAAGAATGAACAATCTTATCAACCCAGTTCAGTGCAAAATAATTGAAAAATCACAGTACAAACCGCTATTGCTTGAATATCGACAAGGGTGTTGGATCGTGTATAATTCATCTAACTGTAGCGCTTTAAACTGTACGCGAAATATTTATTATGAAAAACAAGAGATTAAGGGAATAACATACTCTCACCGGCCAACATTTGATTATCTTCCAAATGATTTTCTAAATTATAAAAAATCAATTCATAATCTCATTCTTGAAACCTATAAAAAAACAGCAAAGCAAATTAACAACTATACAGAAATAACAAACTTTTTTAAAGGCAACTCTACGGGGATTATTCATGGTATAGGATGCCTAGAAGACCTTTTACCGGTTTTTTTCAAAAAGGAAGTACTAAACGGCTGTCGACCAATTCCATTCATCATTGATGGTGTAAATGAGTCTCTGGGAAGTTTAGTTACCAGACTTCCTATTGACAATTTGCACTCACCTCGTTTGATTGTCTGGGGACAAATCTTTTCTGCTATAAAGTCCTATCAACAACTACATCCTACAGGGCTTTGGAGTCTTTATGGCATTAAATAGACATATAATAATATATTTTATAATGCTTTCCTATATTTTAGGTGCTACTGCTTGGGCCACAGTAAAAATCAAAGGGATGCAGGAATTAATTGCAAAACAGGACTTAACGAACATTCGTTTTTTTTCCCGTGATGGAAAATTTGTTTATTATCAAAGAAAATCAGGTGATCTTGTTTTTTCTACAAATTATGCCGCAACAACCATTTTAAAGGGACAAGAAAATACTCAATATTTTATTACAGCAACTATTGCTAGAAAAAAGATACTTATTATTCAAGACGAAGAATTTCACACCGACTTAAATTTAAGAGGAAATCGAAAAATTTATGCAGTCGATTTTGGTGGCAACAAACCAATACATATAGGATATGGCATAAATCCAAAACTTCATTTAGATGATCAACTTGCTTCCTTTTTTGATCCACTAAAAAAATCCATTCAATTCATCTATTTAAATAACGACGGAGTTTCTTTTGAAATAAAATTATTTAATAAAATAAACCCGTTCTTTATTCCTCAAGTAGCGGCCCTTGATAAAAATCGTATTATATTTACTGATTTAAATAACGAAGGATTCCCTGGCCTAATTCTCTTTAAAAAAAGTGACAATACAATTAGGCCCATATTTAAATCCTCTGGGCCTCTTTATAAAATAGAATTATGTCAATCCTATGGGCAATTATATTTTGGGCAATTTGCAATTGATCATCCATCACAAGGCTCGTTAATTGCACAGGCTTTTTTTGATGAAAAAGACACAATGACGACAACCCCTATATATAGTTCAAATAATTTTGAGCGAGGAAATCTTATATGTGATATAAGTAAAAATGAAATTTTCTTTATTAAAACAGATACAAATTCTTTTAAAAAACAGTCCTATGATGTTGCAAAAATAACCATCGATCAAAAAAAGGTTGATTCTCTTACGACCTTGTCTGATGTTGGACAAATTATTTCTCTTGATGGGATTTTACTTCTACCATATCAAGGAAAAACTTATGTTATGGACAACACCATGCCAAAAATCAATGATGCTCTTGGTAGTGGAGGAAAAAATTGATTTTTAAAAAACTTATTATATTTTTTCTTTTATTCATATTATGCCATCAAGGTATAGCAGGAAAAGAAATTATATATTCCAACGAGAAATTATCTATTATATTCGACAAATTACTAATATCCATTCAAAGCGAATCACTATCAAGTGATAATAATCAAAAGTTAATAGATCATCTAGGGACTATTGAACAGTGTATTCAATCAAAAGGAGAACCCTTTACTGCAAAATTTATCGAGCAAGAGATATATAAACACGTAATCACTTATTTTCTTAACCATTCGCCCTCTGAAAAACATCAAGATATATCAGGAGAAAGATTAAAACTATTTTTAAAAAATAATCAGGATAAGCTATCTCCGTTTATGCTTTTTTTAATTTCCTCTCTTTTGAGCGATCTTGTATATTATAAAAACAAAAAACTCTTTCAAAAACAATTAGAAATTACAATCAAAGTAACATCGACAATTACTACTTTCTCTCTAGAAGAACTAGAATTGCGTATAAATAAACTTTTATGGGACATTCTTTTAAATATCGATCTAAATATCAGGCAGTTTTTATTTTTAACAGAAAAAAACAGCCTGAATTTAAAACCAAAAACTTTAAGAACATTTATCGCATACAAAGATCCCGATTCAAAGACTTTGCAAAAATCAATTGATAAAATTCTTGCTCCTGTACTAGATGATAAAAAAAATCCTCTTGCTTTCAATGCTGACTCTGTGGAGATTCAAAACGGCTGGGACAATCAAACGCCGGTAATTTCTAATAAAATAGACCCCAACTATAAAATTCCAGAAACAATCCCTCTACCTGTAAAAGATTGGGATAATGACACCATTGAGACAACTCCAGCGCATATTCTGTTTTTAAAGGCCGATAAAGAAAAGCTTCCCTCTCCACTTTCTGGCTGGGATAACTCCTCTTTTAAAAGCACCCCTAAAGCATCTCTCGAACCCATAAAACAAAAAATTGTTGACCCATACGACGATTGGATATTAGAGCCGTAAAAAAACATATGGCCTTTAGACTATTTGCTACTTTTTTGCTATAATAAGTATCGTTGTTTATTTCTTACAAACAAGGGAAATTCATGGCCTTATCAAAACAGCCTTACAAAGGAACTCGTGACTTTTTTCCAGCAGAAAAAAGAGTTCGTGACTATTTATTTAAGAAAATGGAGATGACTGCTAATCTCTTTGGTTATGAACCATATGATGGCCCGTTAATTGAAGATGTTGAACTTTATATGGCAAAATCGGGAGAGGAGTTAATTAACGAACAAATCTACTCTTTTCATGATAGAGGTAAAAGATTTGTCGCAATTCGCCCTGAGATGACTCCAACCCTTGCTCGTATGGTGGCCCAAGTGCATAGGGAATCAACTCGCCCAATTAGATGGTTTTCAATTCCTAATCTTATGCGGTATGAAAAACCACAAAAGGGACGCCTAAGAGAGCATTGGCAATTTAATTGCGATATTTTTGGAGCACCAGACAAGCTCGGAGAACTAGAAATATTACAAGTCGCGGTTTCATTATTAAAATCCTTTGGAGCAAACGAATCCCATTTTGAAGTCTTAATAAATGATCGAGAAATTATTGATGCTGTATTTGAAAAAATAATGGGGCTATCAAATACACAGGCCCATAGAATTTATAAAATTGTTGATAAAGCAAAAAAAGTCACAAGTGATGACTTAAAAAAGATGGTGGCCGAAGTTGGTATTTCACAACCAAGTACCGATTTATTATTTGAATATCTAGCAATAGATTCATTTGCCGCAATTTTAAATTTTTTAAACCGAAACAATCAAACAAGTGTGGCCGAAAAATTTAAGCTGTTTGTCGATGAAATAGAGAACGTCTCTCTTGCCGGCTATTTAAAATATGATCCAACAATTGTTAGAGGATTTGATTATTACACCGGGACAGTTTTTGAAATTTACGATAAACATCCAGACAACCGCCGAGCGATTTGTGGTGGTGGAGCTTATGCAAATCTTTTACAAATTTTCAATGAACCAGCGCTCCCTGGGATTGGATTTGGGCTTGGAGATGTTACTTTAAAAGATTTTTTACAAACTCATAATCTACTTCCTGATTTTTCCAAACCACAAGTTACTCTTCTTTTAAGTTATCAAACAGAAACGGCAAAGTCTGTGATGCTTAAAACAGCAAATCTAATTCGAGAGCAAAAGTTAGATGTATTAACTCTTTTAGGAGTAACTCCATTTAAAAAGTTATTTCCGCTTGCAGAAAAAAAGGGCGCAGAATTTGTTGGAATTATTGGCGAAGATGAACTTTTAAAAAATACAATTCAGATCAAAAATATGCAAACAAGAGAGCAGTACAATATCGACTTACACAATATCAATAAAATTATTTCAATTTGTAAAAAGGCATAATAACTTATGAACACACAAACAGAACTTGAAAAAACATATTCCCCACAAGAGGTGCAAAACAAGTGGTATCCTATTTGGGAGCATGGTAAATATTTTAAAGCGAAAGAAAAAAAAGGTTCTCAACCTTTTACTATATTAATGCCACCACCAAACGTAACAGGACAACTTCACGAAGGTCATGCGCTAGATGTTACAACCCAAGACGCCCTGATTCGTTTTAAACGAATGAAAGGATATGAAACTTTATGGATTCCAGGAATGGACCATGCCGGTATTGCAACTCAAGCAGTCGTAGAAAAAAAAGTTTGGAAAGAAGAGAAAAAAACACGACATGATTTTTCTCGCGAAGATTTTTTAGATAAAATTTGGAAGTGGAAAGAAGAGTATGGGGGTATTATTGCAAAACAGCAAAGAGCACTCGGTGCTTCTGCTGACTGGGACTACTTTTTATTTACCATGGATGATCATGCCAACAAAGCAGTTAAAACTTTCTTCATCGATATGTACATGAAGGGGCTTATTTATAAATCACGTTATATTATAAATTGGGATCCAATACTACATTCAGCAATCTCTGATGCCGAAGTGGAATATAAAGAGGTTAAAGGGGCATTTTATCATATAAAATATCTCATTGAAGGAAGTAATGATTTTTTAGAAGTTGCTACAACTAGACCAGAAACCATGTTTGGAGATACAGCTGTCGCAATAAATCCAAATGATGAACGCTATAAACATCTTTTAGGAAGAAATGTCATCATTCCTATCTGTAATCGAGTTGTAAAAATCATTGCTGATGAACACGTTGATCTTGAGAAAGGCACAGGGTGTTTAAAGGTCACTCCTGGACATGATTTTCATGACTTTGAAATTGGGAAAAGACATAATTTAGAAATAATAGAAATATTAAATAAAGATGGAACGTTAAATAAAGAAGGAATGGAGTTTCAAGGACTATCGTGTCTTGAGGCGAGAAAAAAAATTATCGAAAAATTAAAAGAACTAAATCTTTTACTAGATATAAAAGAGCATATTCATCAAGTCGGGCATGGCGAAAGGTCGGGGGCCATAATTGAACCGATGATGTCTAATCAATGGTTTTTAAATGTTCAAAAAATGGCAAAGGATGCCGTTAAACAAGTTGAAGAAGATGTTACAAGATTTTATCCAAAATCATGGGAGAACACATTTTTTTCGTGGTTAAAAGAACCAAGAGATTGGTGTATTTCGCGCCAACTTTGGTGGGGACACCGTATTCCTGTTTTTTACTGTAGCAAATGCAATCATACATGGGCAGAAATGGAAGTTCCTTCTGTGTGCGAAAAATGCAGTTCAAAAGATATCTTTCAAGACCCAGATGTTTTAGATACATGGTTTAGTTCTGGTCTTTGGCCTTTAAGTACTCTTGGTTGGCCAGACCAAAAAAAAATGAAAGAGTTAAAGTTTGAAAAATTTTTTCCAAATTCGGTTTTGGTCACAGGCTTTGACATTATCTTTTTTTGGGTTGCAAGAATGATGATGATGTCACTTGAAGCAACAAATAAAGTTCCATTTGATAAAGTATATATTCATGCCATTGTTAGGGATAAAGAAGGAAGAAAAATTTCAAAGTCAATTGGCAATGGTATTGATCCTGTTAAAACAATCGAAACATATGGTGCAGATGCTTTACGTTTTACATTGGCAGCAGGCTCTGGATATAACAGAACCCTTAATTTAGATCCAGAGAGAATTAACGGCTATAGAAATTTCATTAACAAAGTTTGGAACGCATTTCGCTTTATTCATCCGTTTATAAACAAAGCACAAACAAAACTTCCAAATATCAATGAACTATCATTAGAAGAAAAGTGGATTTTATCTGAGCTAAATCAAACCACGGATATTATGAATAAAGCACTGGAAGAGTTTCGCTTTGATGAGGCCTGTGCTCAAATATATTCTTTTGTATACGATAAATTTTGTTCTTGGTTTATCGAACTATCTAAAGATACACTGTACGGAGAAAACATAGCAAACAAAGAAAAAAGGGCCACTGTTTTAAAATATGCTTTTAAAAAAATTGTAGCTTTAATGCACCCAATTACTCCATTTATAACCGAAGAAATATGGGGACTTTTAAAAGAAGAATCCCAAGACCTTTTAATCGTAAGCGAATATCCTGAGTTTGATAAGCATCTTGAATTTTTACCAGAACAAGACAAAATGAATAAACTTATAGACGTCATCACGGCAATTCGAAATCTACGCGCGAGTGTTAATGTAAAACCAAAAGAAGAAATTACGACACATCTTTTTATTGATGATGAAGAAATAAGAGATTATTTTTTGGCATCTAAAGCAGCATTTTTATCTCTTGCAAAAGTAAAGGATTTGCATGTACTAAAAAAATCATCTTCAAGACCGGTCAAGTCAATTATGGCCGCAACAACTCATACAGAGATATTTATTCCACTAGATGGTGTTATTGATCTAAATGAGTATGTAAAAAGAATTGAAAATGATTTAGAAAAATCAAATAAAGAGTTTCTAAAATTCGATAACAAAATTAATAATGCAGGTTTTATTAATAGTGCGCCAAAAGAGGTGGTGGAAGAAGTTAAAGTTAAAAGAGAAGAACTTTTTACAAAAATTTCTGCCATCAAAGACAATCTAAAGCGCTTTAAATAAATCCAAAAGATTAAATTTCAAATTCTTTGTGCAAAAAGTCAACAATCGCCGCAACATCATCAAGTTGTTTTGACTCATCTTTGGTGATAAGTTTTTTAACAATTTTCTTATCATGCTGCAAAATTATTTTATTACTTGAAATTAAAAAATTATCTGGTCGGCACTCAACTTTACCTTCAACATTTTCATGCTCAAAAACAAAATTCTTTTTATTAAAGTAACAGCTTAAATCTGCAACAACCATTGAATCAGTAACCACTCCCTCGGAGTTTAATATTTCTTCTTTTAGCTGACTAATCGATAAGTCATACAAAACTTCAAACTTATTTCTTTTATCAAATGATTTAACCCAAGAATTAATTTTTTCTTTTTCTATGTTTGAAACACAAATAAGAAATTTCTTTCCAACAAAACAATCAAAAAAAACAGCAAACAAAACATCACTTCCATCATCAAATAATGACCCATTAATAACAATACATATTCTTTTTTCATTTTCGGTAACAAATGGATTATCTTGTATCGCAAGATTATTTAAGGGAATAACTTCTGCAATATTTTCTTCTTGCAACTTTTCCTCTATTTCTTTTTTTTCTAACTCTTTAATTTCCACGCCAGCAACTTTAGAATTTAGAATACCTTTTTCTAAAAAACTCTCCCATAAAAAAAGAGCTTTCCGATCAAGTGAGGTTGAATCATTTTGGAAATCTTTTGATTCAAATGCATGAGTCAGCAAATATTTATTTAGGCCAGTCTTATAAGAAATTCTTGTTTTTGATCTAAACGTGCAACCAAAAAACGCTGATTTAAAATTTCCGGCCAAATCGATGTAGTAATCTATATTAAAAACATCAATTAGGTTATATGCAAAGTGGTGTATTCCAAAAAAAGAATCTTTTTTGCTTTTTGGAATCTTAAAAACCTTCACTTCAAATGGCAAGACACCAAAAACATCAGTTTCTTCTTCATTTATTATTATATTAATCTCTTTTTTCCCCTCCTCTGCATTTAAGGCATGTAGCAACGGAAATAGTCTTGTCGCATGATAATTACTATCCGGAGGGTGTATTAAAAATTTTTTTATTATTTCTTCGTTATTCATTTGTATTTATTTCCGCAAATTTTTCTTTTTTTATAAATAAAATAGTGAAGTGTACAGTCGCCCAAGATATTGCAACAAGATTTATTATTGGAATAGAAAGAAGTACTAAAAAAATAAATCCTGATGAAAGATATCCAAAAAAATATTTTTTTATTGTTTTAAAACAATTTCTGTATCCATAGTCATGCCTACACCAACTATAGTCCAAAAAAGAGTATGCAATCAAAAGTGAACTAATTGTTAAACTAATTGGAAAAAGAACCGGAAAAAAACTAAGGGCCCATGCAGAAGTCGTGATACCGATGACTATAAAAATTTTTTTAAACTCGTTTACAAATACCCAAGCATAGTATGATACAAATTTATTCTTTGTTTCTTCTTTTTTAAAATATATTTTTTCCACTTGTGCACTAATATAATCGTTAAATGGTGAAGAAACTGCCGTAACAAAAAGCATAAAAGTCCAGTTGATAATAAAAAATAAAAAAATGGCAAAAATAACTGTAAGTAAATAGCTAAAAAAGATTCCCCAATCTTGAGATGTTATATATTGCAAAACGAAATATTTTCCAGGCAAAAAAAGGCCATTATAAAGCCATAATCCCATAAAATAATAAAAAAACATTCCAAGCATAAATGGAATTGTGGCCGCTAATAAAATTTTTGGATTCGTAAAAATTATCCTGATACTTTCTTTTAAAGTACTCTTTATCATCCCAATGTCCCCTTTGCTTAATTATACCGCAAGCAGTTTGCTTTTCAAGCAAAGGCAACTACATAACCGAAAGCTAAAAACTTGACAAAAATACATTATACCAAACCCACTAAATAATGTCGGGAGAGAAATGGCGATCTGGTATTATCTATATTGTTCGACTAAACAAATTATTTTTCATTTGTTTTTTTAAGCGATGATCAAACTGCATGCAAATATTTCTTAAGAAAGAGTGCCCTTGCTTTGTTATCGTTAAAATATCATCACGAATTTCCACAAGACCATCATCCATAAAACATTTTAAATCTATCTGATATTTTGGATGAATTTTTGTCTTACCATGACACATTATCTCTTGAATAATTAAATCAACTTCTAAGTCAAGTTCTGTCATCGTATGGCCTTTTATATATGCCAACGAATTTTCACTTACAAAGCTTAAATAGTTGGAAATATTTTTTTCATTTTGCATATAAGAATACCCAGAGCTTGAAATAGCAGAAGGTCCAACCCCTAATAAAACAGGAGCCTTTTTTGTTGTATATCCCATAAACGTGCGCTTCAACGTTTTATTTTTAAACGCATCATAAATAGAGCTTTTCTTTCGAGCAAAATGATCCATTCCGATATCAAAATACTCATTTTTTAATAATTGCTCTTTGGCAAAAAACAGTAACTTTAATTTTTCTTCACCTGTTGCAAACTCTAAATTGCCAAGTTCCAACTGATTTTTTGCAAAACTTGGAACATATGCAAAACCATACATTGCAATCGTATCCGGTAAATATTTTAAAATAAAATCAATATTATTTTTCATTAACTCAGTATTTTGAAGCGGTAGCCCATATATGAAATCAAAATTAATTTCAATATCGTCATACTTTTTTACATGATTAAAAATTTCCGCAAACCTTACTAAATCCATCTCTCTGCCAACAGCTTGCTGAATCTGAGAATTAGTGTCTTGAATACCAAAAGAAAAACGCCTGACACCCAACTGGTAATAAAAATCTACCATCTCTTTTGTAATAATTCTTGGATCTATTTCCATCGATACTTCTGCTCTTTTTGAATTAAAAATAGAAATTATTCCATTCAGTAATTTTTTAAAAAGAGTAAGTTCTAATATATTTGGAGTACCACCTCCAAAATGAATTGAAGATATTTCAACGTCTTTCAAATAACAGGCGATAAGATCACACTCTTTAAGTATCGCACCTGCAATGGCATCCAGATCTGATTCTTTTTCTAATTTCTCTCGATTGCATCCACAATATTTACAAATTTTTTTGCAATAAGGAATATGAACATATAGATCAACTTCTCTGCGATTATGATCATTAAAAGAATTTTCAATATGTGAAAACCAATCAACAATTTTTGGCATATCTTGCCAAAAAGGAAGAGGCGGATAACTCGTATAACGAGGACCAGCAATGTCGTATTTTTTTATAAGTGAGAAATCCATTTATAAAAATGGAGATTACTTAACAGTAATTTTTTCTTCTATAAGCTTCTTGAAGGTTTTTTCTTCACGGATTGCATACATCATATTTTTTTTCATATTATCATCTGAAAAGTAATATGATCTAACTTTTTCTTTATCTAAACGCGTTCTTTTTGCGGTCTCTTCAATTTTTTCTTCTAAATCAGCATCTGAAGTTTCGATCTTTAGCTCTCTTGAAAGCTTGTCTAAAATAAGTCCAGATCGTACTTGAAATTCTGCTTTTTTTGTTAAATCATCTGCCCATTTTTTAAAATACTCTTCAACCATATCGTCTGAATAGCCTTGATATTTTAAGCTTCTTTTTACATCTTCTTTAACATGTTCCTCTTGTTGGGCAATCATAATTGTTGGAACATCAAATTTATTATCTTCCACTAATTTTTCTAAAATCTGTTGTTGTAGTTTTTCTTGTGCACTTCTATTTTTTTGCTCTAGCAAAGATTCTCTGTTGGAATCTCGCATATTTTGAACACTTTCATATCCAAATTCTTTTGCCATTTCGTCAGTAAGTTCTGGATATTTTTTTTCTTTAACTGCATGCAACTCAACTTCAAAAGTAACCTTTGCATTTTTTAATTCATTGACATGATAGTTTTCAGGGAATGTAACAGAAATATTTTTTTTATCACCTTTTTTAAGTCCAATCATTCCATCTTCAAATCCAGGAATAAACTGTCCTGAACCAATTTCTAGCGAATAATCTTTTGCCTTCATATTATCTGGTCTTTCTCCAGATTCTGTCACACCTTCGAAATCAAATACCGCAAACATTCCTTTTTGCAGCGTTGCGTTTTCTAACTCAACCATCTCCGCTTTTGAATTAAGATAATTTTTTACAGTCGTCTCAACTTCTTTTTCATCAATTTCGACTTTATCTTTTTTAAATGAATACTTGCCCATACTGGCAAATTCAAACTCTGGGAAGATCTCAACCATCGCATCAAATTCCACTTTATTCCCCGATTCATATTTTACATTTTCAAAAGATGGATATCCAACAATACGAACCTTTTCTTTATCAATTGCTGCAAAAAGTTCTTTTTGCACAAAACGATTTAAGGCATCGCTTTCTATTTGCCCACGATACATTTGCTCCACCATTGAAAGAGGGGCCTTCCCAATACGAAATCCCTTAATGTTAACACTTTTTTGTTTCTCTTTTAATGCCGCACCAATCTCTTTACTTAAATCAAGTTTTTCAAATTGAAATTTAAATTTTTTTGTACAGCCATTTAGATTTTCTACTTTATACGACATAAAAGAACCTCTGCTCATTAAAGATAAATATAATATTTTGTCTCGTGAAAATAGCCACTTACTAATAAAAAGTCAATATTTATACATTAGCGATCGATATCGATATCTAGTACAAAATCTCTTTAAGATACAATCCTTGTGGTGGAGCAACAACGCCCACTTTTTTATGCACTTTACAATTAATCGCACTCTCTAAATCGCCTAGCGTAATTTTCTTAGAACCCACCGCCCAAATGGCCCCCATCATTAAGCGAACCATCTGCTTTAAAAATCCATTCCCCTTAACTTTAAAAATATAATAATTAGAAAGATAGTTTTTAAATAAATCAAAATTTACATCTTCTACAAGATCGACTCTTGCACTAAAAATCGTGCGAATATTACTGCTTACAGGCGTGCCTACACAGAAAAAATTTGAAAAATCATGAGTCCCGATGAAAAGACTTGCCGCGGCATTAAGTAGCTCCTTATCAAAATCTTCATCTATTAGAGTTATGTGATTATGAATAAATGCTGCTCCCTTCATATCATTTGAAAATACATACCAATACTCTTTATTTAATGTCTCATGGATTGGATTAAATCTTTTGTTTAGCTCTTCTATCGAGCAAATTCTGATATCTTTTGGAAGGTACGAATTTAGTGCT
>CAZCDT010000081.1:0-13329 GCA_964497525.1 uncultured Bacteriovoracaceae bacterium | reverse complement strand
CTACCCCAAAAGAGTCGTTTGAATTTTTACAAATTTTTCCAATTCATAAACTTTCTTTAATCACTTTATATCTTGGCATTCTGATCTTTTTGTTAGTCAAAATAAAACCACTCAAACTAAAAAATAAAAAGGTATCTAGCATCTTCTTTGCATTATTAATTTGTATTGTGGGAGGACTATATTTTCATCAAGGTTTTTTAAACTTTGCTAATAGTAGAATTTATCCAATCTCTGTATTTAGTAAAATGATGGCCTATTATAATCATCAAAAAAACATCGATGCAGTGAAAGATGAGCGCAAAAGTTTTAAGTTTAATGTATCAACATTTACCAATACAAAGAACATAAAAAGAAATATCGTTATTATTATTGGCGAATCTGCACAAAGAAATCATCATAAATCTTATGGCTATTTTAGAGATACAACGCCTCTAAATATGCCAGATAGCAATACGATATTTTTTTCCGATATGATTTCTGGTGCAACAAGTACAATACTATCTTTAAAAATGGCCCTCACTTCCGCAACACCGCAAGACCATAACAAGTTACATAAAGAATTATCTGTTGTATCTATGGCAAAAGAGGCCGGCTATAAAACTTTTTGGATTTCTAATCAACCAAGACTTGGGAATAACGAAACAGAAGTAACAATCATGGGAGAGGAGGCAGATCATTTCTATTTTACAAATAATCAAGGAACTCTAGATGCTTTTGACGAAAACATCATTCCCATTTTTGAAACAGCGATTAAAGGCAATGATACAAATAAAGTAATTTTTCTTCACTTGATGGGAAGTCATTTTTTATACTTTGAAAGATATCCTCAAAGCGTTGCATTTTTTACTGAGTTATCGCCAATTAATGGACTAGAGGTATTAAAGAATAATCTCAAAATTTTAAATGAGTATGATAACTCGATTCGTTATACTGACTTTATTATTTATTCCATTAAAAATATTTTACAAAAGAACACAGCAACCAGCGAAAATATCGTTTTATATTTTTCAGATCATGGTGAAACCGTTTTTGATCAACTAGATAATCAAAAATTTGGCCATAGCTTTTTACCACTGACCCCTGAACAGATCGAGGTTCCATTTTTTATATGGTTTAATGATTTAGCAAAAAAGAACATGGCCGATTTTTTTTCAATCATAAAATCAAATAAAGATAAAAAATGTTCACTTATAAATTTTTATAATTCTTTTGCAGATCTACTACAAGTAGAATACAAAAACAAACATCAAAGTTTTTTTAATCAACAATATCAAGAACAAGAACGATTTGTTCGAGATCCTGCGGAAGAAATTATTGATTATGAAAATATTCGTTTACTAAAGCAAAGCTTTAAACTTCAAAAAGGCAAGAGTAATGATTAAAAAAACAACAATTATTATCACAATGTTGTTACTTATATTTACTATAAATATCTTTATGCACAATCCACCAACTCCAAAAATTATACTAGATTCACCTCACATCTGGGCCCATCGAGTAAATACTCTGGAAAGATTCGATGCTGCTATAAAAGCAGAAGTTCGTGGTATAGAAGTCGATGTGTTCTTTGATTCAACATCTAACAAATTTTATGTTTGCCATGACTTCCCTTGCCCAAAAAATAGTTTAACACTAAAAAATATTTTAGAATCTCTACCCCTTAAAACATATATTTGGATAGATTTCAAAAATTTAACTTTAAGCAATGCTCAGAAATCACTTAACCATCTTGCAAGCATATTACAAGCAAGTGACAAAGAATTTTCTCAAGTCATTGTCGAGTCCCGCAACGCTTTCGCTCTTTCATCTTTTAGAGACAAAAAACTTTTAACCGCATTATGGCCTGATCTTTCAACCAAAAGCAGCATTTTTTATCTGCGCCTACTATTCTACAAAGCAATAATGTGGGTTTATAAATTTGACTTTATCTCTGCCTATTATACGGCATATGAAGAGATGAATAAGGCATATTTTAAAAGTTGGCCAACTTTGGTATTTACAATAAATGATGATAAAATAATTGATGACTTTAAAAACTATAAAAATATTAACGCAATATTAACAGATAACTATTAAGAAAATTAAAGAATAACTATAATGAAAATTCTAATGTTATCCCCACAGGAACTCACGATGAGTCTTGGATTTTCCAGAGTTTTAATTGAATTAAAAAAACATTTAGAACTAAAAGGACATCATGTAGACTTAGTCGGTACACAGGAGCTTTGCATACCTCGTGATCTCAACAAAAACAATGACTATGCAAAACATCAAGCAATTTGCGAAGCTCATAAAAAATTTTTATTAGAAAATGCCGACAAGTATGACATTGTTGACTACGATCACGAATTTTTACCATATGATCGAAAAACATTTACCAATAGATCAATTTTTGTAAGCAGAACAGTACTGCTTGTCCAACACTTGCATGAGATAAAAATACCTCAAGGCAATATGTTTACAATATTTCTAAAGAAACTCATAACATTTAACAAAAGACAGCATTTTATTGACTTTAGAATTCATCTGTCTAACAAGACTCTAGAAAATGCAGATTTTATAAATGTTCCCAATCATCACGATAAAGATCTACTAATAAAAAAAGGGCTTTCAAAAGAAAAGATTGTTGTTATTCCATATGGCGCATCAAAAGAAAGAGTAGATCAATTTTCAATAACAACATCAACAGCGCCAAACAATCCTATCGTTGCATTTGTTGGTACATTTGATTATCGAAAAGGAGGCCCGACAAATATGCCTGCTATTTTTAAAAAAATAAAAACACAGATTCCAAATGTAAAATTCAAACTCCTTGGCTGTAAAGGCATGTTTACTTCTGTAAAACAAATACTTAAATATTTTCCAAAAGATTTACACTCATCAATAGAAATTCAAATGACCTTTGTAAGAGATGACTTACCCCGTTTATTGTCAGACTGCTCTTTAGGAATTTTCCCATCATATATAGAAGGATTTCCGTTTGGGATTTTAGAAATGCAATTAGCACATCTACCTGTCGTTGCCTTTAATGCTCCGGGAGCTCCAATGATGATAAAAGACGATCTGTTGGTGGAAAGGGGCTGCTCTCTTGCTATGGCAAATAAAATCATCAAACTACTTTCAAATAAAGATGAATTACAAAAAATGCGCCAAGAGGCGAGGTTAAGCGCCACAAGCTTTACGTGGGAGAGCGTAACTGAATTAATGATTAAAGAGTATAATTGTTTTTTTGATAAATTTTCAAAACGCTTATAAGTTGCTTATATAACCAGACTATATCTAAAAAAATTGAAGGACTAATTAGTCCAGAAATTACAAAAAATAAGATTAAAAATACAATAATAGAACTAAAAAGTGATGACATAAAAACGACAGGGACTGTTATTGAAATCATGGCCCCAAAAACAACTGCCAGAAATCTTTGCATCGTTTTATTGGTTAGAAATTCTTTAATAGAAAAAATTGTTACAAACAACAATAAGAAGTTAGTAAAAATAACAGTGATAAAATAGGCATAAATCCCCCAATGCTTCACGGTGATAAAAGTTAGAAAAAATTCTAAGACCAGAGCAATTGATTCTATTTTTAGTCTTTTCCCAGGGATACCACTTGCATTCATCACAGAAGCGCAAAGATAACGAAAGCTATAAAGAAGCATTCCAAATATTGCAAGAGGTAAAATAACCTGAGTATCATGCCATCTCGAAGGAAAAAGAATGGTGACAATAGGAAAAGCAACCACGGCCAAAAAAGAAAAAATGAAAGAAATTCCTAATGCAGATAATTCTAAATTTCTTTGTGCTAGCCTAGAGAATTCATCTTTAAATTCACTTAATCGAGAAAGTGCTGCAAATGAAACTTGATTAAAATTAATTGCTAAAATAGATGGGATTGATGCAATACCTAGTGACCAGGAAATTAAACCAATTGATGATACAGATAAAAGGCTTCCTAAAATCACTGGAATTATTAATCCCTTTAACGCGGGAATAAAAGCATTGGCCTGAAAAGCAAAACCAAACCCTAGCAAATCTTTAATACTGCTATAGGAGAAAATAGGGAAATAAAATCTAGGAGCACTTTTTAAGTATAGTAATGTTCCAAATATTGCTCGACATAAATTAGCAGCAATAAAGCTCCAGGCCCCTCCTCCAAATCCTGCAATAATAATTTGAATTGAGTAAGTCGCAAATGCTTCTATTAGATCAATCATCCCTGACTTTTTATAAGACATTTTGCGATCTATAAAAATCTTAGGTACACCTCTTGCTGCATTTATTGGAATTGACAGAGCAAGACAGCGCATCATCCATACTCCGTCATGGCCAAGATTATGATGAGTCGATAAAAATGGTGCTAGTATCCAAAAAAGAGAGGTAAAAATTAGGGCAAGTCCCATTTGTAAAAAGGCACAGCTTTGAAGCTGCGCCTTTGTTGGATCTTTTTCCTGCTGCACGAGAGCACCACCAATACCAATATCACAAAAAAAGTATGATACCGCTACATAGCCATTTAAGATGGCAAAGATTCCATATTCTTTAGGTAAAAGCCATGTCGTTAACAAAAAAACAGACAGTGCTTGTAATACATTAATTAGCAAAGAGCGAATCATTAAAGATGCAAAACCTTTTTTTGATTTTAACTTAATATCTTTTTCTAACGACATATTCATAACAAATTTAAGTGGATAACTTGATCTATTTTATATTTATTGAGATAATTATACTCGCAAATAGAGGCATACAAAAGGCAAAAAAAATTGGTTATCAAAAGCAGCAACAAACAATCATTATGTTATTTATGTAAAAACTCACAATATCTTATCTCATATGCACAAGTTGATCATTTTGAATTAACAAAGTGCAGTTCATGCGGATTTGTTTTTACCGATGGCATAGATCAGCAAAAAATTGAAGAACTCTATAAAGAAGAAGATTACTATTCTCAAAAAGGTGGTTCTGGCTTTGCTATAGATGGTTATTTGCATGATGGCAGAAAAGATGATCTTTTTACCTATTATCTTAAAAACAGAATTATGCCCATACAAAAACGTATGGAACTGCCAACCAATCCAAGATATTTAGATATTGGATGTTCTGCAGGATTAATGCTTAAAATTGGTCAAGAACTAGGCTGGGATTGTTTTGGACAAGAGATTTCTCCTGTTGCTTTAAGATATGCAAAAGAAAGTTTGAAATTAAATGTTACTGATGCACCACTTGAAGACTTTATAAAAAAAGAAAAAAAATTTGACGTAATCTCTGCTTTTCATATTCTAGAGCACCTAGTTGATCCAAAAAATACTTTATCTCAAATACATAATCTTTTAGATGATAATGGTATTCTTGCTATTGAAGTTCCAAATATAAGATCTCTGCCTGCAATAATGCGCAAAAGATCATGGCACGGATATGTTCTTCCGTATCACCTATGGCATTTTTCATTGCAGACAGTAACAAAACTATTAAAAGATTCAGGCCTTCAAGTTATTTATTATAAGTATCCTTTCATGCCATGTACAAGCTCGCACATCCTAAACATCCATAGATTTATAGCTTCTTTTTTTTCCTTTAAAAAAAACCAATATGACGTAAATAACACCAGCACCATTGCTACGAATAAAAAAAACACTAAATCTTTACTAAAAAAACATCTTGTGCACTTGATGTATTTTCCATTTGATTTATTAATTTATATGCTGGGGATGGGAGAGACTGTTTATCTCTTGGCCAAAAAATCTTCAAGTAAAGACTCTAATTGATCTAAAACATAACTAGATCGCCAAAGACTTGCTTTTTGTAAAGAGTTCTTGGAATACATCCGCCACTGATCTGGATTATAATATAAAAACTCCAGCTTATCTGAAAACTTTTTTATATCAAAATCATCCACCGCCAAACCTTCTTTTTGATCTTCAATAAACTCTGGAGGACCTCCTGAGTTATGAAAAACGACAGGAGTTCCTATCGACATTGCTTCTGCTAAATTGCGACCATATGGTTCACCCTCGGACACAGAGACTAACACATCTGCTTTAGATAACTCTTTAAACACAGTTTGATTGTCTTGTTTCCCAAGTAACACCAAAAAAGATGACAAATTATTTATACTTATATAATGCTCTAACTCTTGTTTTTTTGGGCCATCACCGATGACAATACCTTTAACATTAAGACCGCGTTTTTTTAATTCATTAATTATATTTGCAAAAAAAATAGGCCTTTTATGTTCATATAAATTTGCAACAAATATTATACGAAAAAAATTACTATCACTCCACGATGGAGTTCTATTAAAATTTAAAACATCAAACGGTGGATCAATGATAACTGGAATATGATTTACTACTGCTTGATTAAAGTCTTTGGCTAAATCTTGTGCATGTTTTTTTGTTGAACCAAAAATAATAGAAGCTTTTTTTAATGTATTATTCCAGCCTTTATAAGAAAATGGATCAATAAATTGCTTGAGACGAAGGTGCCCTGTCAGCAACTCCCCAAAAAAATTCTCTTTTTTCTTTGGCCAATCATAATAAATAGGTCCAACGATTAGAGGAATGTTTTTTGTCGTTGGAGGAATTGGACATCCAATCCCATATGGATGCATTCTCCATATAAAATCAAATTTATGATCTGATAATGATTTAAAAATTCTATTGGATTTAAAAGTTCGAACATAATTATCCAATGAATTTATTGGAAATAGATTATTATCTAAAATTACATTTAAATTTACTGACTTATTAATCATGCTACAATTTTTTGCAAAAGCATGAACCTGATGACCTCTGTGTGCCAGACCATTTATAAGACTTGCAACAATTTGCCCATCACCATGTGAATCATGATCTGTTATATAGTCAGAGGCACTATGTATATAAAAAGAAAGAGGCTTCACAAATCATCCCAAAGACAAAACTATACCTTTTGCCAAATCGTAGTCTCGCTTATCACATTATTACTTCGGTGAATAATTGGCCATGAGCGAGGAACTCCCCATTTTTCCAAAGGCATCCAACCCGAATTATCAAGAAGAATATATCCACCTTGTTTTATTTTTCTTAATGCCATTTTTAATGTATCTTGCCTTAAAGCTCCATCAACAACTATAAAATCGACAGTCTCATCCTCATATTTGTTGGCCGCAGCTACATACTCAGATACCCCATCCGAACCGGCCGAATGTTCTTGAGCAAAAATATACTCAACATTATCAATTTTACTGTTTGCTAATTTCTCTTTAACCAAGTCATACCATATCAAATTATGTTCAATGCTAATTAGCTTTTCCACTCTTTTTGCATACCACAAAGTACTACGGCCACTTCCCCATTCTAAAGCAAGCATCTTATTATTTAAAATTTTTTCACAAACTGGTACTGCTTCTGGAACAATCCAAGGCTCCTCGGGATGTCTCCATTGATAAATTTTCCACAAAAATTGCCGATATGCTTGATATGGTCTTGGAAGAAAATAAAGAATACTTTTAAATTTCATTTAATATTTCCTCGCTGGTGTAGCTTAAGTATTTCATCAAAGGCATTGCCAACCTCTTGCCAACTGTATTTTTCTAATCGTTCTTTTCTTGATTTAATAAATTGTTCTCTAGTTGAGCGGTCTAAAACATTTATTGCAACGCTCGGATTATCTTCTAGAAAAAAGACGCCCTCTAGTTTATCCAAAATTTCACTTGCTCCAACATTATGACGATTCACAAAAACATACATTCCCATAGAAACTGCTTCTGTAATTACTAATCCAAAAGGTTCATAAATTGATGGAAAGATGAAAGCATCTGCCAATTCATAAAACTTTTGAATTTCCTTTGTAAATGGAATTTTAAAAACATTAATATCTGCTGGAAATACAAATTCGGTATGCAACAAAGAAGCTCCGACAACAATAATTTGCGCATTTTGATTTTTCTTTAGTAAATCAAGAGCAATTCCCAACCCCTTTCTTTCATACGCTCCTACAAATAAAAATATCGGGTGCGCGACATCTAGCTGATTAAGTACGGGATAACTTTCTTTGAGTTCTTTAAACAAATCTTCTCTTTTTAAAGAAGAAATTTTAAAGCGATTTAAGTTTACACCAGAGTAAGCTGTTATAATATGATCCGATAAAATACCATAATTTTTCATGCAAAAATCTTTTATAAAATTTGCTGGAGTAAGGAAAAATCTTTTTTTGTTTGAATAAATAAATCTTTCACATAGTTCAAAATAAGAAAAAAGAACTTTTTTATAGATAGACACTAAAAAGCTCATTTCCTGTTTTTCAAAAAAAAGCTTCTGCCACTGTTTATGAATAAATTGAATATTTACAATATCGGAAGTAATACTCGCAATACCGATGCTAATTTTCACACAATCTTTTGAAAGAAAAAATGTGGAATAAAACAGAGTCCATAGATGATAAAATATAATTTTTAATAAAACAGGGGTTATTTTTTGGAAAGGAACTTTTGTTACTTTTATCAATCCAACATGTTCTGGAAATATTTTTTTTACATCACTCACGGAATACGCCACAATTTCAAGTGAAGAAATTCTACTCCAATCAAGTGTCTTTATTGTTTCAATCATGGCATTAGAATGACCAATTTCTAAGTGACAATCGTGAACAAATAAGACAATTTTTTTTTTAGACATATTTTGCTTCACTTATTAAACGATTCTTCCAAGGCATTAACAATTGCTACATATTTTGCATCTAAGCTTTTCTCTTTTAACATGTTAATACAGATATCTCTATTATACTTATTAAACCCATTAACATACATATACTTTACAAATTGATGAGTAACATTAAACAGCATTGAAATTGGCGTTAATTGTGAAAATGAAAGTGATCGTGGAAATCCAGTTTTATCGGGCTCTTCGTGATGTTCTAGCACCATTTTGTGTACATCAAATGGAATGCCTTTGATTTTCTCTATCAACTCAAGCGCTTTAAGAGGATGTTTACTATACTCTATCGTTTTTTTAGAAAAACCCTGTAGTGTTGGTTTATTTTCCTTTCGCAAATGATTATCGACATGAGACAGAGCAACTTCTTCATCAAGATAACCAATGTCATGAAACAACGACGCCATACAAATTTGAGATACATCGAGGCCGGATGTATATCTAAAGTTCGTCACAACTTCTGATGCGATATATGAGAGTACCAACGAATGTTCTAGAAAATAATTTTGCTTTTTTATTAAAGAATTCCAAGCCTGCTCAAAACTTTTTGTTTTTTTTATCATCTCATATGTCGCGGATAGTGATTTGTTTGCAAGCTCTAAAGTTTTCTTTTTTAAGCCGATCAAACTAATTGCCTGATGTGCAAGATTAAAAGATTTTCCAGCAATCTCGCTTACAAACTCTTGAGATAAGGATTTACTTGCCTTTAAAAAATCATTTTCTAGTGTTGAGACACTTTCTAAAAAAATTAAATAATCCTTCTCTAAAACATAGAGATATTTCACTCCCTTCTCTTTAAAATGAACAATTTCTTTTGCATAAAGCTCGGTATCTTTATGAATCGCCTTTACATATTTCTCATCTGATAATTTTAAATATAAGTCAGAATTGATCTGATTATAACTGATAAGATTTAAAATAGAAATTTCTAGATACTTACGATCTTCTTTTACAAAGCGCTTTGCTAGTTTTAGCGATTTTTGTGTCACGGCCTCTAAAACACTTGACTCAGAATAAAGTGGTAAAACAAAATATGGCAAATTTTCTGGCAGACTTTTTTCTAGTAAATAGTAAGTTTGAGATAAAAAAATAATTGGACATACAAGATTATTTTTTTCCCATACTTTATGAACTTTATAAATATCTTCTGTTCTATCTATTCTATAAAAAATAAGAGCAGTATTTTTTAAATTTATTTTTTCGAAATTATCTGAACTTTGGTTAGATATTACAACATCATTAAGAATATTTGTTCTTAAAAAAGAAAAATCATTTTTTATATCACCAATTATTACAATTTCGTTCATGCCGTAATCTCTGTATTTTTTCTTTTTAATAAATTATCTTTAAATGCTGTCGTTGTTAGATGTTTTGAATAAAAACTATAACAATTATGCGACATCTTTTTATATAACTCATGATTTTGGGATAAGAAATTTAATTTATCTAAAATATCTTGAGGATCTTTTGGTTTGCACAATAAACCACGTTCTTTTTCTTTAACTAAAAAAGTAACTCCTGAATCAATATTTGAAGCAATTACAGGAAGGCCAATAGAAAAAGCTTCCACAATAACTAGTCCATAGGCTTCAGATCTATTTAATGATGGTAGAGCTAAAACTCCTGCTTCACTCAGATATCTGGCCTTTTGTTGATCGCTAACCTCTCCAACAAGTTGCACGTTTGAGCTTTTTATTTTTTTAAACCTCTCCATTTCAGGCCCATCACCAATTATCACTAATTCATATTTGGTATTTCGTACGGCCCTAATTAAATATTCAAAACCTTTGTATGGGACAAGCCTCCCTACTGCAACAATCTTAAAATTAAAAGCTTCACTATTCTTCTCTTTAACTCCAAGCTCTTTTATGCAGTAGGGGAGAATTTTTTGTTTTTCTATAGGAACTTTTTTTAGGACAGGTGAGCTATTCCATAGATTTTTACTTGAACAAATAATTTCATCATAACGAAATAGTGTTTTTGAAAAATAAAAAGAGTATAATGGCCCAAGATATTTTTGATTTACAATATCGCTATGATACACACCGATAGTTTTTACATTTTTTTTTCCTAGCATCATATTACATAAAAGCAATAATTCATGCATAAAAGGATTAGGTAAATGAACATATATCGTATCAGGAGAATAATCTCGTATTACCTTTAATATGCGATGAATGCTAAAGACATTTATTGGCGTAGAAGCATAGAAAACATCTGTATTAATCTGCATTACATCTTCACCAAAAATCCCCTTATACTGACAATTTTGTTTACCAAATGCAACAATTAGCACCTCATCACAATTTTCTCGATGGGCCCACGTTATCTGTTCTGCGACAAGCTCTACTCCACCAAAAGTTGGATAGTAAAACTTAGATAATTGAAGAACTTTTGCCATTTAAAACTCCAACAAAAAAATATAATTCTATCGTGACTTCACTTTGTCATATAACAAAACACCAGATAAAATTGTTGCCAACACTCCAATTAAAGATGTGTAATAAGCTCTATTTTCATAAAAATGACTTTTTTCAACAAAGACAATATCTCCTGGTCTTAGCTCAAAATCATGAGCTGTTAAGTCTCCACCTTCTTCTAAGTCAAAAACAAACTTTTCTATTTGCTGTGAATTATTAATCTTTCTTGTCACGGCAACACTGTGCAATTTGGCAGTGCTAGTTGGCCCTCCAGCAAGAGATAGACCTTGAACAAGGCTTGTTCCTTGTGGAATAAAATGAAGACCAGATCTTGATATTTCTCCCCAAAAGTTGGTCGGAATCAATGCTTTGTCTTTTACAGACTTAGAATAATATATAGAGCCTGATGACTTTCCAAGTTCGCCGATATCTGATGGCAGCAAAACTTCTTGTAGATTAATTTTACCACTTTTTGTGTGTTGAGCATAACCCAGCGGAGAAAATGAACTCAAGATCAAAACACAAAGTATTGTTACTATATTTACTTGCTTAAACATCATCACTTCTCCAAATTTATTGTATTACCGATAATGTTAACATCGGGATAAATTGCGGAAAATTCTCTAATCGAATAAATTCGATCATCCAGTATAAACCTTACAGCAGCAGTGATTATGGAAATAAAAAGTCCAATAAAAAGTCCAAAAAAAATTGCAAGTTTTTCGGAATATGGCCTATATGTTGTTACCCCAGGATCAAAGTCCGTAAAATAGATATCAGAACGTAGAGTTGCCTTTTGCAATACAAATGCTTGTCTTCGTTGCTCCATCTGTTCTAGTAATTTTTGTTCATATTCATCAAATCCAATAGCGCTATGTTGTGCTTTATTTTCAGATATAGAGAGCTTTTCTTGTATCATTTTTAAGTTCTCTTCAAGTAAAGACTTTTGTTTTGTTTTTTCTTGTAATGATACTTCTAAAAAAGAAATCTCATCTTTAATTTGAGGAATTAGTTCTTTCTTATTTTTGCTAAACTTATCTAGGGCCTCAACTTCTATCACGTCTGGACCTACGCGCGAAATCTCTTTTTGTGCTGCATCTATTTCTTTTTGTAATTCCTTTACCAATGCAATATTATCTGAGTCTTTTGAGTTATTTAGTATCTGAATATTCTCTCTGTATTTTAAAATTTGTTGCTGCAACAATTGTACTCTTTCAAAAGCGACCCTCTTTGTAGATGTGATAGATATTTTCTTATTTGACTGAGCAACTTGTAATTTTATTTGTAGATGTTTTAAGCTTTCGCTTGCTTCATCAATCTCTTTTTGTAAATTATTTATTTTGATAAATAATTCATCAAATTCCTTTTGTGCAGAAGTGGCATCGCTCACAAGTATACTGCTTTTGGCCGCATTAAGTGCACTCTTTTTTTGCTCTATCATTGTTGAAAGTGCATCAATTTTAGATGTCATATTTTTATCTAATTCTTGCAATCGCGCTCGCTCAATCTCTTTGGCCGCTAAGTTCAAAACAACAGAGGTTGTTTTTTCATCATATGTAGAAACTCTAAGCAAAAAACCTGACACATCTTTACTTTTGTCTATCGATAAAAATGAGGATATTTTTGTTGAAAAGTTTTTGACAAGACATGAAGAATTGACTTTACAGCCTGTATTTTTTTCCAACTCACGATAAGAGATTATGTGCTGTTTTAAAGGATCACTAAATGTTTTATAATTTAATAACTCTTTATCTTCATGTTCTAACATTTTTTTTGCTAAGCTTTCCAGAAATGACCACGACTTAATGATACTATTGATGTCATTTATTGAAACAGCAATACTGTTATCGATTGTTTTTAAGTCTAAAACACTAGCAAGAGAGACATCTTTTCGAATAGAATCGTCAATTTTAAATTTTGCTGTTTGAATATATAACGATTGTTGGTTATAAAAAATATACGCAGTAATACAAATACAAAAAGAAATAATAAAAAAAGTTACGGCCCAGTATCTACGCAGTAGATTCGATATGAACACAAAGTCTAGTAATGTTGTTTCATGTAACAACAGTCTGATTTTTTTCATTGTCGATAAACCAAAATACCCTTTTCTCGAACTCCATTCTTTTTAAAAAACGACCTTGCCTTGTCTATGCTTTTTAAAGAGATTATTTTGTCTTTAAGTCCAAATGCAATTGTTTCAATTTTTTGGATACAGTG
>CAZCDT010000080.1:0-13463 GCA_964497525.1 uncultured Bacteriovoracaceae bacterium | reverse complement strand
TAGGATTTGAAGAATATAGGAGTTATAATTTTACAGAAAAAATGTTGCTTAACCTAATTTCTTTTTTCTTTTTAACAAAAAGAACAATTTTCTCTTGTCTGACGGTTGGGCCCAGCTCTGTTGTTTTCAAAATATGCTTGGCCTCTTTTGTGATTTTTTCAGCCGACTCAGCAAAACAGAGAGATAAAAACTCCAATATCGGAGTCAGCTTACCAAGTTTTTTAGTCTGCCTAATTTCATCTTGAACTACCATAGACAACCTCTTGTTTGCCATAAGTTACTCCTCATCATTAATTAAATTGAGGAGCAATCTTACATTTACAAAGAGGTCTTTTACATTTTTATGACTGGCTGCATTAGGAGTTTATTTTGCACATTTAAAGAGTCTGCCTCTTTTTGATCTTTGCAGGTGATATCAATCCAGGTCCCATTGACCATTCTTTTCACCCTAAGTTTTTTTCTATTTTTTGATATGACTGCCTCCTAAAAAATTTTTTATACTGAAGGCAAAACAAAAGTGGATTATTAGAGTTATTAAAAAAAATTTAGAAAAAGTTGGACGTTTCAAAAAACGCTTATTTTCAAAACAAGGGTGCAAAATCCTGTAATAACCGTAGGTTGTAACTATTTTTGACAAAAGCCGCCTTTTGTCAAAAAGATGTGCAAGCTACTAAAATTAAAAGTTTTTTAAATGTTTTTTGAAAATAAGCGATTTCTCAGGGTGAATTTGGGGATTTATGTATCAGGTGTGATGATGGTGAGGAAATAAACAGTCAAATTAAATATCAATTCTCTTGATACTTAACACTCTTCTTCCCTGAAATTTGACCACCTTTCTTTAGCGTTTTAATCATTTCAACAGCAATCGCTCTAATTACTGGCACAGAGACAGAATTTCCAAATTGCTTATAAGATTGTGAATCTGATACTGGAATTAAAAATTCTTCGGGAAAACCTTGAAGCCTTGCACATTCTCTAGGGGTAAGCCTTCTAGGGTTTTTATTAATATCATCTTGAGAAATCAAAACCTCACTACCGTCCTTGTAGTATCTTGCACTAATAGTATTGGTATATTCACTGTTTTTATCAAAAATACTATAACCAAATCCATTACCCTTTAGACGATGCATCTCTTTTCGTAATTGATGACCATTCCAAAGCTTGTCACTCAACGTATACTTGGGATCAACTTTTTTATTATCTTCTAAAATATTTCCAACTTTAACCTGCTTGTTGACTGGTGTTGGATACTTAAAATATTTTTCAAAATCGAAATCTATAGGAAATTGATCTCTATCGAATCCTACAAGATAAATTCTCTCTCTCTTTTGTGGAACACCAAAGTCATTAGCTTTTAGCACTTTAAAATCGACCCAATAATTTAATTTGGTACTTAACGCTTCTTTGGCCTCATCAGACATTTGCATCTTATTTAATTCAGACTTATTTATTTTTGATTCACCTCTTAAAACATCTAGTAAAGTTTTAAGTGTTTTCCCTTTATCATGTCCTTTTAATTGTTTTACGTTCTCCAAAAGAAATGCTTTGGGTCTTTTGTGAACTAAAATTTTTTGAACTTCAAAGAACAATGTGCCTCGAGTATCTTGAAATCCCTTCTTTAATCCCGCTTGTGAAAATGCTTGGCATGGAAAGCCCCCTAATAATATATCATGATCTGGAATATCTTTAGGATGGACCTTTGTAATATCTCCTGTCGGCTCATGGCCATAATTAATTCTATAAGTTTTTTGAGCGAACTTATCCCACTCAGAAGTAAAAGAACAATAGCCATCTAGCTCTTGAAAAGGAATTCGAATTCCTCCAATGCCTGCAAACAGATCAATGAATGTGAATGAATACTTTTTATCTATACTTTGAAAATATGGTGGATTTTCAGGATAATCTAAAATTTTTTTCAGAATATGATTTGATATCTTGTGCTCTTCATTTTCCCAAGCTCTAATTTGCCTATCTCCATTTAAACCAAGGCCAATCGAGTCAGCTAGTTCTTTCTGAGTTAACCCCATTCGCTCTCTTTTTGCTCTTATTTGCTCTGAAATTGTTTCCATTTGTGTGTCCTGTTATTTTCCCTGATGATTTATTGTAGTTTTATGAAGACTAAATGACAATTAACAATTTTCATCGGGCAATTTATTTGTAATAATTTTGACATGAATAATGTAGACCAACTTAAAGAATTGATTTTTCTATATGCAATAATGAAAAAATTTGTTGCCGACACGACCGATGCGCAGATAGTCAAAATAGAATCGGTTTTATCTTCAAAGCCAAAATTACCTCATCTATTACAAGAACTAAAATCGATAATTAAAAATGATGTTAAGCGAACGAAGTTAATAGATCTTATTGAATTATTCAAAGACGAGATTGACGTTGTTAATTTATCTCTTTTAGCAACAAAGTACCTTAAGTTCAAAGATCATATCATAAATGAAAAAAATCAAAGAAACTCATTTGAAGTTGTTGAAAAAATAATTCAGAAGAGATTTAGTAAGCTTGGTATTAATGGACCAAGCTACAAATTAACTATGACCTACGATAATTATTCGGCACTCGCTCCATATTCAGATCGTGCATTTTCAGCGTTGTTGTTAAACAATGAAGTAGAAAAGCATACAGGTTTAAAAATAGCTGACGCTAAAAACAATGTTTTTCAAGTGATTTTAGATGAATCAATCATGCAAAGTGGAAGAAGTAACTCTGGGGGGGATTATGAAGCCAGAATTGCCGAATTATTTGAATTTCACAAATTAAAATTTACACGTCATCACCATGAACAAGACGATCAATCTCAAGAGCACGATTTATTGATTGAGTACAAAAATAAAACCATTGGGGTCGGGGCCAAGAGAACACTCAGGGAGCGCTACAAACAGTACAATCCAGCAGAAGTAGACTTTTCAATCGTCTTCACCATTGGGGAAGACTTGAATGAACCAAAGTCTCAAACCATAACAGGCACGTATAACTCATTTATCTTTGTCGCCGATGAACTTTACGATCAAGCAGAATATCTACAAAAAAATAAAAAAATCTTTAAGGTTACAGATTTTTCCACCAATATTTTAGATCAAATCATAGGAGTTACCCAATGAGCAAAAATATTAGAGACCAGATTTTAGATGCAATTAATACTGATGATTCATTTGGTGAAAATAATTCTAAAGCTATTATCAAAACCTATACAGAAGCATGCAGCACTGAGAAAGAAAAAATTGATAAAATATTTATTAATTTATGTGGTTTTTCTTTTGAGACATTATCTTCAAGCTTATATTCAAATAACGAAGCTTGTAATAATCTTGTTATTAAGCCCACTGCAAACAACGATGAATTTGCAAGTCGGATAAATACAAGAATGAACTCTTAGTGGACCTTTTCACACTTCTTTTATTGCCAGCAATTAATTTCATAAATGCTATCCTTGTGACATTTTCTATATTGCATAAAAAAGCACACAAAAATATTTTATCAAAAACTCTTCAACTTCAAAACCTGAAAAGCAGCCTCACATAAAACATCGACATCATAGATTTTTAAAAACATAACAAAATCCACAAGTCACCTTTAAAATCTTCAACTCACCCTGAAGCAAGTGCTTTGTTTTCAACCAGTTATATTTTGAATTTCTGGCATTTGGATTGCTTATAATTCTTTTCAAATAACAAGGGATGGCCAAATGGCAAAGAAAATCAAATTAAGTCAGTACGATCGAAATCTAATATCAGACATCTTGTGCAATTCACACGATTGGGATGTTGAAAATTTAGATCAAGAAATTATTAACGTTCTCACCAGTGAGGGAACAAACATAAAAAAACAAGACGTTGTTTTCATTCTATCTATGTGGAACATGATTCCTGTCGAAAAAAAATTCTCTCCACAATTTAAAATAAAAGATTTTTTATCAAGCTTCGTAATTCAAAACGACTAAAACTCGTCATATTTCTTTGCATTTCCTTTAGAAAGTTCCACCGGATATTTTTTAGCATTTCTTTCTAGCTTGTTTAGTACTGCTGATTCAATGTCGATATTAGACTTCTGAATAATTCTTAACATGTAGATAAAAATATCGGCCAACTCCTCTTCTACCTTTTCTTTTAGTTTCAAATTTGATGGAACTTCATTCGATTTCTCTTCGGATAACCACTGAAATATTTCTAATAATTCAGCAGCTTCAACATTTAGTGCCATGACAAGATTCTTAATCGAGTGAAATTGATCCCAATCACGTTCAATGGCAAATGTTTCAATTATGGAACATAGTTTTTGCTGATTAATATCCTTCACTTTCATTCTCCTTTAATGCTTGTTGGAAATATTCTCTAGTTTCTTTATCTACTGAATAAATATAGCATCCTTTCATTCCTCGGGTCATAAGCGTTCTATAGGTATTTCTAATTACAATATCAACTTCTGTAATTGCAGATTCTCGATGCTCTTTGAGTTTCTTTTTAAAACCTTTTATTGATTGATCTGTTCCTGCTCTTTTAAGACCATCAGTAATCATCTTACCATCTCGAACAATCAAATCTGGACCGATAATGACTCCTACGTAATCTAATTCAAGGCCTTGGCAAGTATGTATACATCCGGCCTCACTTATTGAATTGGGCTGTATAATCCAAGCACTCCCATGGGATGTTAAATTCCACTGCATTTTAAATTCATCTCCAATTACAATATCAAAAAGTTTATTATCTTTTTTACTTACCCAATCCCAGCAATATCCAGCAACAATTCTTGATTTATTGTTCATTCTATTCTTATTAACAATTTCATTACGCAGAAGACATGGGTCATCAAAGACCTTGAAATCATAATTTATGTTACCAATTGATTCGTTTGCGGTTTCTTTAATTTGTAATAGATTATCTAACCACGCAATATAACCATCTGAACCATTACAGCGAAACTGAGAAGAAAGCTCCAACTCTGTTACATTAGCATTTAACTTTCTGGCCCACCATCGAATCATACCTTTTGTCCCAATATCCTTTAAAGTAATTTTCTGACTTTCATCAATGAAAAAAACAGAAAATTTTGAACTATAAATAATTTCTTTTACTTGGTTATCTCCCTTATTGCTAAATAAACCAGATTTTTCATTCAGTCTGTGCGCTTCATCGACTATTAAAGTATCAAAGCAATTTATTTCACATTCTGTAAATTTTCCTGATCCTACAAATAAATTTGAAATATGATTCTTTGTAAATGATCCCGTAAGTTTTATTTCATAAACAGATCTTGGCGCGGCATTTTTAGTAACATATTGTGACGTAAGACCCATTTCAGTAAATTTAACTAACAAATTTATAGCAACAACACTTTTGCCTGATCCCGGCCCTCCCTCGACAATTAGCACTTGCTTTTTCTTGGGGGTACTTTTGGCCGCTAAATCCATTGCTGTTTCAAATACAAGTTTCTGATCATCGATCATAAGAAATTCTTGATTCCCTTTAAGCATTGAAGCAAGCTTATCTGCAAGATTTTTTGATGGTCGAATTTTTCCATTATCAATTTGATAAATAATTTCAGCATTATCACCATATTTCACATGATCTTTAATAAATGCTCTTAACTTTAAAGCATCATCTCTTAAAAATGTTGGGGCTTTTTCCGTATGCGTACGATAAAAATCATTAAGCAGAACATTTCCCATATTACAATTATGTACATACGCACACGGTGATATTTGAACGTTTTGTTCTTGAACTGTTTCATTGTAATCTTCTAACAAAGCTGCGTAGGTCCATGCCTGATAAGAGGGATGGTTTACTTCTCTTTTTGCTCCTCCTAAATATGTTTCAACAATACCATCTTTATCTGTGAGATTAACTTCTGACCATTGCTTCAGTTCCACGATAACTATGGAGCTTTTGTTAGAACTGTTTTTGCCACTTAATATAAAATCAATTCTTTTTGATGTTTGTGGAATGCGATATTCAATCGACACTCCAACATCTTCAGGGATATCGCTATCTGATAAAATATTATTCATGTACATCATTGAATTTCGCCATGACTCAATTTCGCTCTTGGATGTTCTATGTCCGAGAGATTTCTGAAATGACTGTAAAATTTTTGTTTCAATCCGATTAAGGATTACATCTTCGACAAATGTTTGCTTGTTTGCAGAATATACAATCATATAACCTCTGTTTTAAAATTTTCTTTTATTTTAATCTGCTTCATGGTCACAATAATCCTCTCACAATCGCCAAAACCACATTCACCTTATCCTCCGGCAACCGATCAATCAGCTCCTTCAGCTCTTCCTTTGGCCCCAGCTTACTTTCCGCTTCCATAACCGCAGTAACTTTATGGCGAAAAATTTTATAGGTTACCCCGTAAACTTGCAGAATCGTCTCGAGCACCATCTTCCTTGGAAAATCCCTTCTTCCAGTTTCAATATGCCTCAGAAATCCTTCGCTCTTACCAAGTGTTTTACAAACTTCTCTGATAGAGAGTTCCTTATCTAACCTGATCTCTCTTAGCGCCTTTGCTTCAGGAGTAATAATCACCTTATGATGTCTTTTTAATTTTTCACTCATATAAATAAAACGATAACCCAAGATCTCAACATACGCACGTATTTTTTGAGTACAAAAACGTATCCGCACAACCTTGGATTGCAACAAAATTGCAACAAGTCCACTTATCTCACGTGATTTCAAGTGATTACAGACCTAGCAAAACAAAGCCTAAAAACGAGATAAACCCTCGTTTTTAAAGACTTTCCGAAATTTTTGTTTATGAATTTTGGGGTTCCCCGACAAATGGTGGAGGTGGCGAGAATTGAACTCGCGTCCAGAAACTCATCCATAAAGCGGACTACGTGCGTAGCTAACGTTTATCGCCTGCCAGCAGGGCCAGATAAGAATAGTCCTCCTATCATGGCCCGGTTATTTTTTTTATTGGTAACACCGACTACTCCAATCAGATTTTTTTACAAGAAACCAAAAACTTGTTTGCCAGATTCTGTTTCTTGGGACTGGCCCCTCATGCTAAGGTGATCCGACTAAGCGGCCATAGCAGGTTGAAACTCATAAGAGTTTGCATTTAATTTTGGACTCCTTTTTACTGGGAACTTGGAGGCCAACCCAGGCACGCCCACTAGACTTCAGTATCCCTGTCGAAACCGTGACACCCCCACTAGTACAAGAAATATAGCACATCTTAAAACTAAGGTATAGTAATAAAATAAATCAAAACCAAACAGTAATGGTCAGACTTAAGGCAGATTTTTGAAAGTAGAAAAATATTTCTCAAATAAATTAACAAAACTCCGAGCAGTATATGATGAGATCGAAGTTATTAATTATTTTATTTTTATGCCTTTTTAATTATGCACCAAGTGCACAAGCGCAAGGTGGCGTTCTTGCTTGTCTAAACGCCATTAAACAAACTCTAACTGACCAACTCTCAAGCTATAAAAAACACGAAGATCCATTTAAACAATTAGTTGTTTGGGAGCTTCGAGAAAATATGTCAGCGGCAAGAGATACAATTAGTAAAATCCCTGTCCCATACACTACGATCCCAAAAAAAGATGCAGCAATTCTCTCGACATCTCTGACAGATCCAGAGCTTTTAAAATTATTTATATCAGGAGATAAAATAAAATATCCTCTACACCCTTTTAATAAAGAACCTTCTGTTCCATTTTTCACAAACAATAGATCTCCTGAATTATTTAAAGGCAACCTATCAGCTTCTCGCTCTATTTATTTTGGCAATAATAACAAGCTATATTCAATCAAAATGGGTACCGATCATCCACATAAAGGCCTGCCACAAGAAGGAAAAACCGAGACAGCAGAAGATATTGCTAGCGCTCTGGCAAAATCAGAACACATCCAAAAAGTAGATAGTATATTAGGAGACAATAAAGAATTTACGATTTTACATGATGTACTGGCAATAATCCATCCCGAAGACCTTGGTGGTTTTTTAATTAGAGATCTTACTCCATTACAAGATGGATATTATTATCTTCCAGCACTATCTATTCCATACGTTGGGGATTCTATTGCACGTATGCATAATGCAAATTTTGAAGAATTCTGGACAACTCATTACATTGATAAACTGGCCAAAAGTTTAGCTCTAATGTTAATTAAGTATGGCATAATTATGGATACCCCAAATTCACAAAATTTTTTAATTCAAATGACAAAAGATTATATGCCTACCGGAAAGATTATGATTCGAGACATTGGAGATTCTAGTTTTGTCTTAAATGTTGCTGATTTTATAAATCCAGAAGTTAAAAATTTGCAAGAAAAGTATAATTTTGATTTTGAATTTTTAAATAAAATTACAAGTAATTCTCATTTTTACATAACCTTTTGGTCCAAATCATTTTTAGATAGCGATGTTATAGGTAGAATGGAAGAAGCTGGTAGAAAGAAATTCTTTGAAACAATTATTTCAGAGTTAAACCTTGATGTAAGTTATCAACCAAAAAAAAGGGATACAGCGTTTTCTAAAGAATCACAACATCCAGTAGTACATCCACAAAACTCTACATTTTTAGAAAAAATTAAAAACTGGCATACTCAACAATTACAAAAAAACAAACCCAAATAAGACTTAAATTGTCTGGTATTGTAATTTCTAAATTGATTAAACTTTTAAAAAAAAGCTCCGATTAGGTCTAAGATACCTATAAACCCACGATAAGGGAAATGTGTTATGGGAATGAAAATTAAATTTTTTACTTTCTTGTTTTTACTTGGAACATATCTACTACAATATGCTGGTTATGCCCAAGAAGTACCTATAGCAACAAAACAAGCTGATAAAAAACTACAAGAAATTCCAAAAGAAGAAAACAGCGATCAAAAATGTGCTGCAATAATTAAAACATATATCGATAAAATAATTACAGATGACCTTCAAGATGAACAAAATTCTAAACTAGATGAATTACTTATCTCTCACTTTGACCTCTCTTACATGAAAGTTACAAGAGCACTATTAAAATATCGAACAGAATTTGGTTCAAAAGATGACGAGAAAAAAGTTGATCAGGATATTGCTGAAGTAAAAATCAATGACGATGCAAAAAAACAATTACAAGCTCTCTTTTCATTTTTAGCAGATAAAGAAAAATCAGAGATTCCTGTAAAAGCTCAAGATGCTCTCAATGCTCTAATGACACTTACAAAAGATGATGCAGAATATGCAATCACCAAGGGCGATAAGTATATTTTTACAAAACTTGCAGGATATATGGATCAAGATAAAGTAAAAAGTGATGAGTTTTACACTCACATTTTAGCTCGCTTTAAAGATCTTTTTTATGATCAAAAAAAGAACAGTGGTTATTTAAAAAAGACAGAAGAGCTTCTACAAAAAGATGCAACATCCTACAAAGATGCTCAAACAAAACTGGTAGAACATATAAAAATAAAACTTAATGATCTTAAACAACAAAGTTCTGAGTGCTCTTCTTATCTAGATTATATAAATGATACTTTAACCAATGATGATTGTGATGAAAATTGTGCTCTATCTGATTATTTAAAAAAAATAAATCCAACGACACAAGAGGATTCTTTTCTTGGCAGAATACTAGATTATGTAAAAAGTAAAAATCTTGGAAAAATCCAAAGCTTTACAAGAAGAGAAAAAAAAGAAGCATTAGAAAAAGCAAGCGATAGTCAAGACATTAAACAACCAGAACCACAACCTCCAAAACAAACAATACAAACTGACTTAAAATTTACAGATACGCAATTAACTGATAATCAAAACTCACAATCAAAACCTATAACAGATTTACCTTTAATTCCTGAGTTAAAATTTTCTCCTCCGAGTACAACACTTAATATCCAAACCACTCATGGAGTTAAATCAGATACTCTACAACTTTCTCCTCCAATACCAACAAAAGAGTCGATGAGTTTTGAAATGGATCCAAGTATCATTTGGCCAAAAGAAACTATCAAACCACCTCCACCACTCCCAACACCTCGCCTACAAAAACCAGAATATAGTTATGAAGTTTCTAATATAGTTTTAAAAGAGATGCTTACAAATAAAAATGCGATGCCGTCAATTGAAAAACCAACAGTAATGCCAGATCCACCTCCAGTAGAAGAATCGATCGCTAAAGAAGTTATCAAAAAAGATATTAGAGAAAATAATATTAGAGAAGACATTAATAAAGAAATAAATAATACAAAAACTCCACATCGATCTCGTTCAGTTGTGCCAACAGATGAATTAAAACCAGAAGAGATAAAAATAGATCCTGAAAAAGTTAAAAGAGCTCCTGCAGTAGTAGGTGTTATAGAAGAACAAAAACCTGAGGTAAAACAATCTAGTCCTTTAAATTTTAAGTTAACACCACCTCCAAAATCAAAAATTTCTCAAACAAAAAAAGCGTGGGCCACAAGATATAATTTGCCACACTATAAACATTCAGATGCTAAAGACGCAATTCCTCTTTTAGATTCTAAAGGAAGAAAACTTGGGCCAAAACTTCTACGAGATGAATGGTGTAATGCCGCAATGCAAGGATCTGTAATAATCGAAAAAGATGGTGAAGAAACTGTCTATAACTATGCGACCACAGCTAAAACGACACCAACAGGAAAAAAACTTAACTGCTATACTCGCTATCCAAAAACTGACTACGTTCGCTTTAAAGAGGCAAATGGCGAATTCGGCGATGGTGTAAAAAACTACTCACTAGTTCCATTTAGGACAATTGCCGTAAATCCAGCAATGATACCATATGGTAGTGTCGTTTTTATAAAATCTGCCGTAGGTAAAAAAATTAGCATCAATGGGAAAGAATATACTCACGATGGATACTTTTTTGCCGCAGATACTGGAGGATTTAAAGATAAAAAAGATGGAAGTGGAAAAAATCAAATAGATGTTTTTGTTGGACCTAAAACAAATTTTAATGATTTTGATTGGATAAAAAGTAACAAAAAAGGCACATTTGATTTATCTATTATAAATGATCCAAAGATAAAACAAGAAATGGAAAAGCTACACAGACCTAAAGAATGAGCAATATAAAAAATGAATGTAATTTTTCATTCCTTTATGACTCATCAATAGAAGATCTATATGAGACTCTTTGTATCTCAAAAAGCAAGTTTAAAAAATTAAAAAAAGAGCTATCTTTTAAAACAAAAGAGAAATACAGCGCACACTCGTTACTCAATATACCTCTTGATATTTTAAATCATGATAAAGTAAATCCAAATTATCATGGCCCTTTAATAAATATTCTGCAAGAAGATGAAAAATTTTTAATCCTTAATAAACCATCACATATTCACACCATAAGTAACACATATAATGGAAAAAATAGTATTCAAAACTATCTTAGAGAATATAATAATTCGCTATTTAAAATAGAAATACCTCCAAGTGGTATTTCTTGGGGACCTCTTTATCGTTTAGATTTTTTAACAACAGGCCTTCTAATTGTATGTAAAAAAATATCTGACTACAAAAATCTTCGAGCTAATTTTTCGGATTTAGTGAAAGAAAAAATTTATATTGCAAACGTCTCTGGAATTATAAAAGAGGACTCAAAAGAACTTTTGAATATTCTTACTCCAGCAGGATCGATGGGCCACAAAATAAAAGTTTCGCTTGCTGATAAAAATAATCATAACGCTCATCTCACTTTTCAAGTGCTAAAACGCTTTGAAGAAAAAAATATGACCACAATCAAGATCTCTTTAACTCAAGGTATCAGACATCAAATAAGGGCACAACTTGCCTACCTTGGATATCCAATACTAAACGATCCGTTATACTCTAATATAGATAAAAATGATGTAAACATGCATCTTCACTGCTATTTATATCAAATAGAAACTAAAAGCTACCACTGCCCATTACCTGACTACTTCCCTAATATTACATCAATTTGATTTTCATCTAATTTTTTTTTTTATAAATCCGACAAGTCTAAAAAGGTACATGGAGGTTACTTTTTATGAAGCAAATTATTCTTTTAGCACTTCTATTTTCTTTTATCTCATGTCTAGAAGAAGGATCCAGTAGATCCGGAAAACCTCTAGTTACTCCAGTGACTGACCAAGTCGTTGAAGATCCTGTAGATACTCCAGAAGATGATGAAACACTATTAAGACCTAGTAATGATATCTTCATCGACAACTTTTGTGGCTGCCAAAAGGCAAAACCTGTTGTGCTAAATAAGTGTGATAGTTACTGTGCAAATGTTCAGTCTACATCAAGTACCACACCAACTCTTTATGTAACGACAAGACTTGGGTCAAAAGTTGATTTATCGATGGGCTCTCTTTATAACTGGTGTACAAAGTCCACACCTCAAAACCCAACACCTGGTTGTCTTTTTCGTTTTACAGATAATGGAACAATCGATAATACACTTATTGTAAATCTTACTCCCAACAGCTCTACATTTACAGTTGATATGAGTAACATCCCTGAAGGAAAAACTCTTTTAGGAACAATCATTGAAAAAAATTCTGGAGCAACCTCTGAAGCATTTAACTTTACCCGTCTGGCCAACGAAATCATTGTCGATGGACAAAATGGAAAGTTAAAGTCTGATTTCATCTCGCAATATGCATGTGTTTTGCGTGGATACTCTGCTCTTCCTGACGGAAACTACATAAACAATCTTGCAACTAGACACTACTATTTTATTGCAGGCCAAGATAAAACCTTGGCACTTCCTGCTGGAAATTTTAGAGTTGTATGTCACGATCCAAGATTACCAGGTCAAGGAGATAACGATAGCTCGCGCTATGCTCGTTTAATGCTTAGACCTCTTCATTTTACTTTATGGAGCAAATCAGATCCACGAACTTATGATCAACTTGGAGGCGGAGAAGATGGTCAAATATCAAACAACTCTCTAGATATTCAAGATATTATCTATAATAGACTACAACGCGAGTATGGCGTAACAATGACTGGAAACATTTTTACAGAGTTTCGCTACGAAATAATGCCGAAAATTACAAGCGGTGATGAGGCATCAACTTCTGCATCATCTAGTCAGGCCCCTCTTTTAGGATTTGCACTATCTCCATTTATTGATCAAAAAACCGGCAGAGGCTATTGCCCGATAGAAAAACATTTTAAAAGCTCAACTCCTCTGTTTAAAATTCTAAAAGAGTATACTGGAGGAGACACTGAAGGTCTTTATGCTGCAATGAGAGAGAGAATGCCATATTACGATGCAAACGGAGAAATTCAACTTGATAGTAATGGCCAAGTAAAAATGGCACCGATTGATATCATCTGGATTAATGAAACACTGTTAAAAAAAATCTGGTTTCACTATGATTCATCAACAGGACAATACTCCAAACCGACAGATGTAACAGCAGGGCAAAAATCAGTTCAATTTTATTGGCCACCAAATGAAACTTATCCTTACGACAAGGCAACAGATCAAAATACATACACAG
>CAZCDT010000079.1:0-13600 GCA_964497525.1 uncultured Bacteriovoracaceae bacterium | reverse complement strand
TAATTGAAGCGATTCATTATAAGAAACCTCTAACTACCCCGAGTCAGTATAAGGCCAAATTACAGGCCCAACATCAATCAACAAGTTAACTGCAATACGGGCTTAGACGACATTGTACAAATTAACGGTTTGTAACAAGAGAATTTTAGAATACAAGTGACCATTTTTTTATCTTTAAAAATTCCAGACAAAACCACTCAGAATTAATTTACAGAAAAGATTTTACACTACCAGAAATTAAAACCGCTGATGTTGTTTTGCTTTTCCCAGATGTACCAAGACGAACACTCGAGAGAGATTTAGAGATTCTTTGCAAAGAAAAGAGACTTCGTGCCTACGGTGAAAAGAGGGCGCGAGTATATCGTTTAAGGTGGTAAGATTGCGTAGCGATCTTAAAAATTAAGATTGATAAATATAAATTTTCTTACCTCCACCATTCATCCGGGATATTCTAAAGATCAATTAGATTTGTAGTGGAGCAATTAGAAGATATTTTTTCAAAAGTTTTTGAACTCGTAATCACTTTGATGGATTTTATATTATCCTCTCCGATAATTTCTTTGAATTTTGCTATATTTTTAGGAGGGATTCCACTTTGAAGCTTCCATTTACATTCGTATAATTCGACTTTATTTCCTTCTGGAATAATGAAATCAATTTCTGTTCCATGGTTATCTCGAAAAAAATACAAATTAAGAGGTAATCCTTTATTACAAAAGTTTCTTACTAGTTGTCCTAAGACCAATGTTTCAAAATAGCTGCCGAGAAGGGAGCTGCTTTCAAGTGCTTCAATGTTATGTATGCCAGATAGAAAACAAAGTAGGCCAGTATCTAGAAAATATAATTTAGGAGATTTAATAAGTCGTTTTCCATAATTATTATAAAATGGTTTCAATAGATAAATAATATTGCTTGCTTCTAATATTGATATCCAGTTTTTTATAGTATGTGAGCTAACGCCTACATCAGATGCTAATGAGTTCATGGATAAGATTTGTCCCGATCTCAAAGCTAAAAGTCTTAAAAACTTATCAAAGATTGAGAGATTTTTGACATTGGTTAATTGCCTAACATCTCGCTCTAAATAAGTTGCAAGGTAGTCTGCATAAAACCGTTCAGGTTTTAAGTTATAAGCATGAAGTTCAGGGTATCCACCTTGAATCATCCATTTTAATATTTGATTTGTATTAAGCTCAAGCTTTGTATGATTGTGAATTTCTCTTATTGAAAGTGAGTGACATTCAAGAATTGAAATCCGACCAGACAAACTCTCATTCACTCCTCTCATAAGATGAAATTTTTGAGAACCAGTTAGTACATATCTTCCAAACAGATCTCTTTTTTTATCAATTTCTATTTTTAGAAAACGAAACAGTTCTGGAGCATATTGGATTTCATCAATGATTATTGGTTCTCCACTCTTTTCTAGAAAATAGCTACCATTCTCTTTGGCCTCAGATGCTAGATTTGGTACATCTAAGCTTACATATTTGTATTTTGGAAATGATTTTTCAAGAAGAGATGACTTGCCCGTCTGGCGTGCACCAGTTAGTAGAACACAAGGTCTGTCTTTTGCAATGTCTTGAATTTGTTGGGTTATTTCTCTTTTAATCCACATGCGTACAATATTGAACTTCAACTTCAATTTTGTCAAGATGTCGTTTTTATATGTTTAAGTCTCCTGTTCAATATCGCGCAAGATCGTCCTTCTTCGTAGAGTGGGGCGCAAATTTTTTTAATTCCCTCTTTGGTTTTAGTTGGAAGTTGAATGATGTCGTGAGATTGCGGAGGTTCGTCTGTTGTAGTGCCATCTCCACCACACCCAACAACATACGAACTCGTGTCCAGAAGAAATCCTACTTAAAGATATCCACATGAGTTTCAATATAGCAAATTCAACAACCAACTATTACTTAAGAACTGCACAATTAGACTTTTTGCAAACAACTCTATAAACTTCCTTGGAAGGTGCATCTTATGAAAATTATATTTATACTTATTTTTAATCTTTTAATATTTATTCCGACGACTCAGGCAACACAGTTATTATCTGGAACATACGAATGTTTGGAAGATACTTCTGGTGATATTTGCCCACAAATTATCAGTCCCAAAATACAAAATGGAAAGCTTGTTGAAATTGCAGTTATCTATTCTGACTATTGCGGAGATCAAGGGCCATTTCGCTATGCTTGCAATAGCATAAACATCTGTGCTGACCTCAATGTCCGATTTACGATAAAAAATAACACAGAATACCTATGGGAAAACTTGAAATATGATTTTCATTGTAATTTCACCAAGAAATTAGATCAGCAAAGGTACAATTAAATTTCTCAAGATATTTAGAGAATAACACCAATCCTACGATTCATTTATTTATTCTAGTTCGTCGAAGTTGATGTCTTTCGCAAATTTTACGCCATGAACAGGGCGATCAGGACCTTTTTTTATAAACGGGAATTCTATTTTTTTTAAACCATCGAACTCATTATCAAAGGCAATCACTAAAAGCTTTTCAGCATGTTCTTTGATTGTCGATATATAATAGTCACTTGGTAGATTGCTTAGTAAGTCCTGTCCTTCATCATCTTCAATTTTTATTTCATCGAGAGGTCTAGATGACGTATTTTTAACAACCAAGGCCCCCTTTAATTTTCCAATCGGAATGTCTTTCGTAAAATTCCAAGAGCCAATATGAAAAAAATCCAGATAAAAAGTAGATGGCCCATATTTTAATCTTCTAGGAATTAGAAGGCTTTGAATAAATTTTCTAGTCGATGGGTCTTTCGCTTTTTTAGCAATTTTATCTGCAAGCATACAGTCTTCAATCCTAATCACATATGATCCAGGATTTTTTGTAGATGAATACAAAAGAAATTGAAATGCAATGCTAAACAGGGTGAAAAGTTTGTGTTGGCATAGGTGGAGATGAGCTTTTCCATCAATTTCCACTAACGTCTTTACCGATTCATAGAGTTCTTGTTTTGAAATATCTTGACTCATATATCTTAAAGGTTAATCCAAAGTTTATTTTTTTAAGTTATCAGTATTAACTTAAAAAGTCTAACACCAACTTAAGAAAAGTTAAGATTTTCTATTTCTTTTATCGATAGGCTTTTTGCATTATTGCATGTTTTTCTTTTAGTGTTTTATAGTAATTCGCTTTTTGTAGATTATTTTGTGCCATATAAAGTTGAATATAAAGATCATAGATTTTTATAAATGCTGCTAAGAATTCCTGTTTTTTTAATAGGTTTTCTGTAAATGTTAAAATTTGAAGTGCTTCGTTAAAATTTTTTCTATGCAGTTCTAGTGTGGCCATAGATGTAGATATAAAAGATAAAATTTCAATACTTTCTAAGTTCTTACTCTCATATTTTGTTATAATTTCTTTGTGCACTTTTTTTAGATCGTTGTATTTTGTACTATTAACTTGTTCTAGGTTGTTTGTGGCCCATAAAAATAAATAATATGCATATTTTTCTCTATTCTCTTGGTTTTGATTTAGTAAATCTATTACAAGCGTGTTGGCCTCTTCTGTTTTTTGTTCAAAATACAAGATACGTGCTTTGACTGAATTAATTGAATTCGTAAGAGATAATTCTCCTTGATGATTTATTGTTTGAACATCTTCAATTATTTTTTGAGCACTGATTGAATCTTGTTCTAACAGATAAATGATGGCCTCTTTTAATTTTGCCAAACAGTGATTTTTAAGATCGCCTTTTAGGAAAAAAAGGATCTGTGCTTCTTTATAGTAGTAGTGGGCCTCTTTATTCATTCCTTTTTGCTTGTAGTTATCTGCAAGATATAGGTATTGGGTCGCTCTCATATCTATTTCTGTTTTGTCATATTTTTTTTCTGGAGTGCTAGAGCATGACATTGCAAGAAAACAAATAATAAATATATTTAATAATTTTTTTAAATTAATCATGAGTTTCTACTCCAAATTGTGTTGGATTATTTTTTATTCCACCTTTTATCAGAGGATTGTTGTTAATGCCTTCTAAAGTTTTTTGTACACCATGCATAGTTTCATTTGCATTAATGATAAGTGGCGCCATCTCTTTTCTTGTAGCGTGTATTGCCTCAAGAGTTTCTTTTAGATAAAGAGTCATTTTATTTAAGTTTGATAAAATTTCAGCAGTTTTATGACCTCCAATTTTTTCTAGCAAATTATCTTGGGCCGCATATGATCTGACAGTTGCAGCAAAGCTTGGAATTAATTCTTCTGCAAATTTTTTAATTGCAGTATCTATTTTTTGAGAGGTGTTGGCCTCTTTAAATTGGGTTAAAATTTGATTTACTTGAAATATAATTCCCTCAAGACCAATTTTTACAAGAGTGATTTTACCCTTATCGATATATTCTTTTGCAAGAGGTGTTCCCAAAAAAGGAATAATATCATTTTCAGATACGACTTCTTTTGTTTCATTTGTTTTTTCTGGTGTGATTAATTCAAATTTTGTTATTTCTCCTGAAATAGGATTAATACTTCGATCAAGAATACTGTATTTTAAAACCTTTGAATGATATTCTTCATAGATATAAAATAATACTTTAATGGTGTTATCGTCAGTTAAGTCAAAAGATTTCACTCTTCCAATAACATAACCTTTAAAATAAATCGATGGTGACTTATCAAGTCCTTCGGCATTATCTAAAATAGTGTAGTAGTTGATTCGTCCTGAAAATGCTCGATTATTAACAGCAATTAATGCAATAAATAGGAATAAAAGTCCTAGGCCGATAGCAATAAATCCATAAACGATTTGAAGACGATACTTAAACTTGTAATTCATGTTTGCACCAATTTTAAATTATTAATTTGTAAAATCTTATCGAATTTATAGTTTGGAAGCAGTTGCGTAGAGCTGGAGAAAAATATAAGAGTTTTATTTGACGCTTGTAATTTGTTAAGATTTGAAATGATCCAAGGATGGAAATTATTATCAATGGAAAGGATGTTGCCATCACAAAGAATAATTTCAGGATTTCCAATAATCATCCTTAGAAATGCTAACAAGTTTTGTTGGCCTGAAGATAAAAGATCTGGTCTAAAATCGCGGTATTTTACTAATTCTATATTTTTTAAGTGATGTAGAATTTCTTCTTTTTTTTCTAATTGTCCTAATTGTGGATAGTAAAAGTTCATTGCCAGTAAAAGGTTTTCATAGATTGATAAATTAGAGATCAATGCCGGTCGTTGAAACATGATCCCTATTTTTTTTCTAATTTTTAAAAGCTCAAGATCTGAGGTTTGATACAAAGATGTTTGAGAAACTTTTATATCACCTTCGTCTGGAGTTAGTATTCCACCCATGATAGAACATAAAAGAGATTTTCCACTAGCATTTGAACCGCAGATTAAATAGTTGCATCCTACATCAAATTTAAAAAAAAGATTTTTAAAAAAAATAGTTTCCTGAATTGAATGTGTAAGATTCTCTATCACAATCATTTATGAATTTCCTTGTAGAGCAAAAAGAATTATAAGACCTAAAAGATGTGTTAGAATAATTGCAATTATCGATTGACTTACTGCCTTAATATTTCGTTGAGGAATTTCTGTTATAGATGTTTTTGCATTTAATCCATTAAAACTACAAATGATAGAAATCGAAAAACCTGATAGAATTAATTTAAACAGCATTAAAAAAATATCAATTAAATCAAGGTGTCTAATAAAAGAGGTGAAAAACTCAGTAAACGAAAGCGGGGTGCTTAAAGAGCTAACAAGATATCCTCCAAAAAGTCCAACAATCGCAAAATAGATATTTAAAAGGATTAAAGAAATTATTACGCCAAAAATTCTTGGAATTACAATATAGCTAATAACAGAGATTCCCATGGCCACAAGAGCATTTATTTCTTTATTTACATTCATTGTTCCAAGTTCTGTAGAGATTGCCGTTCCAGATCGTGCAAGAATTATAAATGAAATTAAAATTGGGGCAAAGTCTCTAATCATGGCACTAACTAGGACTTGATGGGTCCAATCTTTTTGCCCTAATGCTCCAAAAATTAAACTGCCTTCATGGATTATTATGACTCCAAACATAAGTCCCATTAATATGATAAATGGTAAAACTTCGTATCCTGTAAAAAGAATTTGCTTTATAAGCACATCTTTTGTGAGGTTTTTGTTTTCTTTAACGTGTAAAAGCTCATAGAAAACATCGCACAGATAATTTAAAAAAGATGACTGATTCATAGATCATTTATTATACTCTTTACGATTTTGTTTGCTAGAGTGGAAAACAATAGCTACTTGATGGAGAGTTATGATGCAAAAATATAAAGTGATTTTAGGAAGTACTTCTATTTACAGGAAAGAGCTTTTAAGTCGGTTAAAGATAGAGTTTGATGCTGTAAAACCATTAGTTGATGAAGAATTGATAAAAAAAGAACTCGGAGAAATTAAACCAAAAGAGTTGGCAATTGCATTGGCAAAAAAGAAAGCAGAGTCTTTGCTAAAACAACATGAAAGTGATTTTATTGTAGGCTCTGATCAAGTGCTAGAATTTCAAGGAAAAATATTTGGTCAACCGAAAACCAAAGCAAATGCCATAAATATGTTAAAAGAATTACGTGGCAATACTCATAAGCTTCACACTGCGGTGACAATAATATCTCCTCAAGGTCTTTTTGAGCATTGTGATACGACATCGTTGTCGATGTATGAATTAAGTGATGAAGAGATTATTCGCTATATTGATTTAGATGATCCTTTGTTTTGTGCAGGAAGTTACAAGCTGGAATCTCTAGGACTATCAATGATAAAAGAAATTAAAAGTAACGATCAAACGGCAATAATAGGTTTGCCAATGCTATATGTTAATAAGATTTTAAGAGAGCATAACATTTCGGCACTGTTGCCGTAGTTTTTTTGTCAGATATTTAACATCTTGTTTTTTATCTTTGTTAGAAAAAAAAAGAAAAATCTCTCTTTTGTTGTTGTCTCTTTTTACATTAATATCATTTTTAAAGTTAATTTTTATTCGATCAAGGAATGATCCTATGAATTTTTTTTCTAATGACATTAGTGAGTATCAAAGCAATCGTGATCTACAGTATAAGTGCTATGTCTGTAGTAAATTTTTAAAGTTTAAAGAAGAGTATTGTTTAGATCATGACGCTTTAAAAGAAAAATTTAAATTAAACAATGTTATTTTAAAAAATATTTTAAAAGGTGATGTTGAAAAGATTAGCTTAAAGACTCTAAATGATCTGGATCTTTTATTGGAAGAGTTATTGTAAAAAGAGTTCCTAGATTCTGGAGATTTTTTGCAGAAATTGTTCCATCATTTTCTTTAATTATCCCATATGCAATAGCAAGCCCCAAACCAGTTCCATTGCCTGGTGATTTTGTAGTAAAAAAAGGATCAAAAATTTTTTCAATAATATTTTCGGGAATACCTCTGCCACTATCAGCAATTGCAATAGCAAGAGAGTCCGCGCTACTTTTATAGCATTTGATTGAAATAAACTTTCTTCTACCATCATCAATTGCTTTTAACTCTTGCATCGCATTGACAATAATCGAGTGTATTGCGGACTCCATTTTTGTTGGAGTAATAAAAAGTTTCGGTAATTCGTCATGAATGTCTATAGAGACTTCGATGTTGTTATTAAGTAGTTGCCTGTTAAACAAAAGCAGAGAGTTCTCAATAAGAGTTTCCATTTGAATAAATTCTTTGCATTCAATTATTGATGAACCTGAAAAATCTTTAATATGTTGAATGATTTTTATCATTCTTTTTGATTGCTCTAAAATTTTATTAGTTGCTGTTTTGATTGTTGCTGGAGTTATTGTATTGTTGTCAATTTCTCTAGTTATTTTTTCGCTATATCCTTGAATGATTGTTAGGGGATTATTTAATTCATGTGCAATCCCTGAGCCCATATCCGATAATGCGGCCATTTTGCCTGTATTAATTATGCTTGTTTGAAGTTCTTTATTTTTTTCTTCGGCCTCTTTCCTTTTGCTAATTTCATAAGTTAATTCATTGTATAAAAGCTGTAATCTGAAAATTATTTTGGAAATTTGCTTGTATAAAAGCCAGATACATAAAATACCAAGAAAGAGGATACTAACTATAAAAATAATCATTGAACTTATAATTGCATCATACTCATGTTTTATATTTTGCTTTACGAGTATGATTCCAATGTTTTTTGCTGCTGCATCTTTTAATTCTTTTAACCTAAAGTAACTATCTTTATTTAGATTATAAATCTGATTAAATTTTAAAGCAGATATCTGATTTTCTTTAAAAAAGGATAAAATATGGGAAGAGGGGGTTATGTTTGAAGTATTGCTGATATAAAAATCATCAACGAGTTTTGTTCTATCTGTTTTTTGTAGATTTTTTTTGAGTAAAAAAAAGATCTCGCCACCATTCATTTTAAAAACTTGTTCTAGAATATGATTTGGATTTATTGCTACTTCGATATAACCAATTAGCTTTGCATTATGATAAATGGGGGCAGATCCTTTTAAGTCTAGAGTGTTGTTAAAACCGATCTCAAATCCGGCCTGAAATGTTTGTGTTTGATCTATTTGCATCACCACTTGATGATTGATAAAATCTCCAAATTCTTGTGGAGAGTGTGTTCTTAAAAAAATCTTTTTGTTATTTTCGATAAAAAACAGTTTGGTCACTCCAAAATTTGATTGGAGATCTCGCAAAATATCTTTGGATAATGCATTTAGTGATGCACGATCTTTTTGAGTCCAGGCTCTTATAATATTTTGATTTTCAGAGATTTTGATTATGCTTTGCTGTATAGAGTTGACATAATTACTATATACATAACTCAAAACTGAGGTTGTTTGTTGAAGTTTAAAAGATATTAGTTCATGCATTTTTTTATTTTGAATAAAAGCAAAAATGGCAATACTTGTTACAACAAAAATAGAAAAGATTGCTAACGGAATGATTACTATTTTTTGTGTTATTTTTTTTATATCGTGCATGAAACCCCAATGCTTCTTATCTTTTTCCTTTTTTGTGGATTTCTTGTCGACAAGTTCTATAAAAATTTGACTTAATTTTAACTTTTTCTTCTTAAGATTTTTAAGATTAAAACTTTTTTAGTGCTAGAGTTGCTCTATAGGTGGAGTTTAATTCTTCGATTATTTCAAGTAGGTCTTTTTTCTTTATTAAAACATCAACTATTGTAAACTTAGAAGTAGCACTAATCGGGCATTTTCTCATACATTTATAGTCGCTAGATGCCAATTCTAGTTGAAACACTGGTGGAATGTTTTTAAAGGTTGAATACCATTTTAAGACTTCGACAATTTTTTCTTTAATATTTCTTAAGATTTCTTCTTCTTTATCTTTTTCAAGATTGTAGCGAATTCTTCCTGTGTTATTTGTTTTTCCGTTGATTAATATAAAGACTGTTCCTTTTTCTTGAATTTGAAGGGTGTCGTTTAAGCATTGTGGACAGTACATATAATAACTCCAGTCCTTTTAAGGTGTGTACAAAAATTGTAGTTAATTTTTATTTTTTTGCAACTCATTGAACAATTCTTCCTGTTATTACTAAGACTTAAGGTTTGATTTTTTTTAAAAAGCTTTGTAGATCTCTTGTTATGAAATATGCACTATATTTATCATTAATTTTTATCTGTTATTCTTCTTTGGTCCTGGCCTTAGAGAAATCTGTCAGTGTCATAACTTATAATGCAGAAAATTTTTTTGATGAGAAAAAGGATATTAAAAATTTTGATGCTAAGTATTTGCCAAAGAATTTTATTGGGAAATCCCTTTTTTGCTTTTTGGAGAGTTATAAAAGTCGGGCAAGGGATTGTTTTGATTTTGATTGGAATACTGCACGACTTGAAGAAAAAACAAGAAATATAGTATCTATTTTAAAATTAAAAGGGGATGTAGATATAATTTTTTTGCAAGAAATTGAAAGTGAATTAGTTGTTGATAGAATTTTAAAATTTATGCCAGATTATAACGCTGTTTTGGCGCAAAAGGCGGATAAAGTAGGACATAGAAATGTTGTGCTTATCAAAAAACATATTTCTATTTTAAAAAAAGAAGAATTAAAGACTTTTTCTAGAGGTATTTTAAAATTATTTATAATGCTTGGTGAGAAAAGAGTCGTTTTATATGCCGTTCACTTGCCCTCACAACTTAATTCTTTTAAGAAAAGAAGCAAAGAAATCGATCTACTGTTACATGATATTTTAATTTATCAAAAAAAAGATTTTGGTGTTATTGTTGCTGGTGATTTTAATCTTTCTTCTTCAAAAAAAGATTTAGAGATCACAACAAAAATTAATCGTTTAAAGCTTTCTTTTCTTCCCCCATTATTTCTGGGTAGTTACTTTTATAAAAAGAAGGGGCGATGGGAAATGTTTGATCGTATCTATGTAAATCGTTTTTTTACACACATTCAGAGTCAAGTGTTAATGACTTCATCAGCACAAGAGCGCTATTGCATATTAAATTATTGTCAACAGATTCCATTATCTAGTGTATCGGCAATGAAGCGTGGATATGCTGGTTTTTCTGATCACTTTGCAGTCTATTCAAAGCTTATTTTTATCGGTAAATTGAACCGATAGGTGTATCGATTAGTTCTTGAAGTGCTTTTTCTAAATTTTTGGCATCGCTTTCAGATATCTTTTTTAATTCGACAACTTTGTACTCTCTATTTTTTTCGTGATTGCCTCTTCCGTCAATATTTGCTTCTACAGGATATGGTCTTGTCGGGGTATTAAGCCATATACTGTCTGGTGTTATCCTATTTATAATAGAGGCATATTCTTTGATATTTAATTGCTTAAGTTCCATAATCATTGTTTGAATTTCTAATCGATTTTTAAATTCTTTTCTAAAAGCGATCAGATTATTTATATATTCATTAAACGTTTGTCCTAAGTCTTTGGCGGGATGATTTATTTTTTTCCATGTTTTTTGATTGCTTGCGTCTAACTTTATAATGACTCTGTCAAAAGATAAAAGAGTCTTAAAAACTTCTTTTTTGTGAATCATTGGACCATTGGTTAGAATTATTTGTTCTTTTGCTGGAGCAAGTTTTCGCAAATGATTAGATACTTCAGATAAGTTTTTTGCAAGTGTTGGTTCACCATTGCCAGAAAAAGTGATGACATCAAAATGAGTATTCAAATTTAATACTTTTTTAAAGTCTCTTATGACTTTTTTGGTTGGCACATATTCTTGGCAAAGAGAGTGGTGTTGTTCAATTTTTCCTAACTGACAATAGACACAGTTATAACAACATTTTGAGGAGGAAAGCAAAAGATCAATTCCTAAAGACATTCCAAAGCGCCAAGATTTTACAGGGCCATATACCGATGATGTTTCAATCAAAAAAGGAACCATAAAATTGCTATAGATAAGTTCTAGCTTTAGTTCTTTTGATAGAATTTCAAGCAGTATTAAAAAGTCGGTTTTAGTGCTTTGATGAAGTTTTATATCAATATCTCGGTAGGGGCAGTGGGCATGAATATCCAAAGTGGAATAGAAAGAGAGTCCTTCGTTGCTTTCTAACATGAAATAAAAATATGCGGAGTCTTCTTTGAGGACGCGAACGACTAATTCTAAGACATCTTGTTCTTTCTGGGTAGATTCTTCCATTTTGGCCCTCATCTTTAAAAGTAATTGACTTAAATTAAACATCAATTACAATAAATCTTATAAGATGTGTAGGTTTTTTAGTCATGGAGGACTAATTGTGAATATTTTAAGAGCACCAAACCTTAAGGTCGGCTTTTTATTCATTCTTGTTTTCGTCAGTGGCTGTTCGATGTTTTCTCTTAATGAGAAGCCTGCATCGTCATCGAAAGTGGTGCCAAAAGAACAGTACGATCTACTGTGGCAAAAATATCAAGCTCTTCTTGATCAAACATCGACAAGTCCTTCTAATCAATCTCAAAATGCGTTGTCAGCAGATCCTTTAACCGAAACCGTTAATTTGTTTGTTGATGGAGAAAATGCTCCAAAGAAAATTAGCGATAATGAATTGTTAAATGCGGATTTATCTGTTCTTCCACAAGATGAAGAGATTACTAGTTTAAGGAGTGCAGAGGCTTTGGTTTTGGAGCAAAAGTACGCGCAGGCCTTTAAATTTTTAAAAGAGTTAGAGAAATCAAAAAATCGTCAAATCGGTGCACGGGCAAAATTTTTAATAGGCGAATCTTTGATTGCTCAAAAAGAGTATGATTTGGCCATGCAGGTTTTTGAAGAGATCGTTGAAAGATATGCTTTTTCTGGTGTGATATTTAAAACTTTAGATCGTTTGATTTTATGTTGTGAAAAGTTACAGTTAACAAAAAAGAAAGAGCAATATCATTCAATATTACATGATTTTTTTGAGTCAGTTTAAAATATGAAGATTAGTTGTAAAAAGACAATTTTTATCCTTTGCTTATTAGCACAAATGGCCTTAAGTAATTTTTCTTTTTCTCAAGATGTAGAAAGTGATGTTGTATCAAGTGATGTAGATGAATTATTTGAAGTGGAAGGCCAGGCACAAGAGACAAAATCGGTCAAAGAGGAATCTTTTGTTGATAGCAAAGAGCTTGATGCAGAATTAGAGGCATTAAACGAGGAAGTTGATTTAGAAAACAATGAAAGTCGTAAGAATTCTGAAGTCGTTAATTCTTCGTTGGAAGAATCAGTTACCGATGAAGAATTAAATGCACTATCCGCAGACGCAAAAGTGACTGATCCACAAAAAGTTCAGCAAGATAAAAACGAGAAGAGTGTTGAAGTTCTAAGCGAAAAACAGCAGGCAAAATTACAAGGTTCTCTAAACTTATCAGAATTAGAAGAATATGATGATTTAGAGTCTTTAAAAAACGATGTAGGAAGCGATCTCTCTCTTGGTGTCGATTCTCCAATCTCAGAGGAGCACGAATCTCAAGCAAAAGATAAAGTTGTATGGGATGTTTTAGGTAAGGATGCTCCAGCGCTAACAAATGATTCAAAGTTATTTGATGTTGGAGATGAAGAAAAAAAATTATTAGATCTTTCAAAATATTTTTTAAATAAAATCCCTGACAATGAGTGGAATGAGATTGCTGCAAAATCTAAAAAAGATAAATATGTTGTCCAAAAGGGCGATTACTTGTGGAAAATTTCTAAAAAATTATTTGGATCAGGATTTTATTACTCTAAACTTTGGGCCTTAAATCCTTATATTACAAATCCCCATGAAATAGAGCCTGGGATGTCTTTGGTTTTTGATACTGGAGACTCAGAGAATATGCCGCAAGTGGATGTAGGTGGTTTTGACAGTAGCTACTCTGATGTAAGCGAAGTAAGAAAAGGTGGTATTGGTAAAATATCCACAAAGAGTGGAGAAATTGATTTTGAACAATTTGGTGATAATGCTGTTCCAGAATGGATTAGAGAAAGAGAAAAATTAAAGGCAAAAGGTGTATATGTTGAAACCGTTTCTGAATATAACTATGAGGATTTGGTTGAACTTGGACAAAAATCGCTTAATAAAGAGTATGAAAGTTATGAACCCCCTGTTACTAAAATCACAGTAGAGCAACCAGGAGATCAATATGACTCTTTAGGGTTTGATCGTAGCTCTAGGG
>CAZCDT010000078.1:0-14012 GCA_964497525.1 uncultured Bacteriovoracaceae bacterium | reverse complement strand
ATATGCCATTTTTGACCAGACAAATATAAAAATATTTGCCGGAAATGAAGTTCAAGATCTGTATTCAAATAAAGAACTTGTTAATTTTTTAGTACAAAAACCACTAATAATTCCTCATCCTGCATCGTTTAATTTATATGCAAATTATTTTAAAGATTTTCTATCGTATCGAGCGGATAATTCCGTAGAGAAAATCATACAAAACATTCAAAATAAAGAGCTGGTTTCTTATTGTAAAAATATCGATCAAACAATAACAATCAATGACTATATAACAAATCAACTTTCGCAAAAAAGCAGATTTAGCTCTGAATTAGATTTTTTAATTATGGCATTTGATAAAATGTGTTCTGGGCAAGTTCATTCCAAGGAGTTGATGTAATGAATAATATACTACTCATCAATCTAAGAAGATTTGGCGATATTTTTTCAATGTCTCACTTAATTAATTCAATGATAAAAGATAACCCAAATGCAAAAATTGAAGTACTGGTTTTTGATGAATTTAAAAGAGCCGCGGCCAACTTGCGACATATTAGTGCAATACATACAATTCCCAGAAAAGAAATTCTTATGTTTAAAGGAAGTAATTTGTTCTCTGACGGTTTTGCAATAGATCTCTTTTGTGAAACAATTAGGCCACTAAAAATTGCAACATGGGATAGGATCGTAAACTATTCTAACGATCCGGTTAGTAGCTATATCACTTCGTATCTAACAAGCGAAAATACTAAGTTTGATGGAATAAAATTTTCTGACAGAAATAGTGTCGTCCATTCAAATGATTGGGCCATTTTTTTTAACGACATTTTACCAACATTTAAATATACACCTATAAACTTTATAGATAGCTATCACAAAATAACAAATATTCCATGGATTAAGAGTGGAGAAAAACTTGTTACAAGCTCTCAGCACAACCAAGTTGCCTTTAAAAACTTTTTACAAATTAGAAAAAAATTCTCAACACCCGACTGCGAAGTAAAGATCATCGGCATCCAGTTAAAGTCATCATCTAAAAACAAGGATTTTGACTTTGACCATTTAGTCAGCATGATTGCTGATTTTATGGACGATCCACAATTTTATCCAGTTCTTCTAGTAGCACCAAATGAAGAGGAAAAAGTTTTTGCTTCTTCACTTAATAAATACTTTGATAATAAATTAATTACGATAGAGGCCGACTTTCAAGCAATTCCTTCTGTCTTAATGAATTTGGATGCACTTGTAACTCCAGATACCGTAATAAAACACATTGCAGACCTAGTAGAAACTCCAACTCTTGAGATTTCAATGGGCGAGGCTCCATTTTTAAAGCAAGGATCTTGTGTCAAAAATAATTTAATACTAACTCCTTTACTTAAAAAAAGGTCATTCATCACTGGAAAAAATCCTGACGAAATACTGGATAATAAGCTCATACATTCAAGCGACATTTTACAGTCGGTAAATTTGCTTTTAGGTCTTACGACAGAAAATAATGTTATTTTATCTGAAGGAGTTTCTCTTTATCGTGTATGCGAGGATTCTGATGGAATATATTATCAGCATATTGCAGGAAGTATTGATCATCAGTCCGAGATATCTCTAACAGCTTCAAGACAATTTATTTTTGAACTTTTCGCTGATAAACAAAACAATTCCAAACTAAAAACCATATGTACTTATCCAGAAAAAGAAATTTCATCTTGGATTGAAAAAGAGAAATTAGCAATTACAAAAGTAATGAGAGATATTCTAACAACTCTTCGCAATCTAAATTCAATTCAAGAAAACGCTACAGCAAGAAAAGAATTCTTATTCTCTCTTGACAGGCTTCTTTCTCACTGTGACGGCAATCACCTCTCTTCAATATCAACAATTCTTTTTAGAACAAGAATAGAATCCCTTAGTGGTGAAAATATCAGCAAAAACATAAAAGATGTAGAGTCTTTAATTTTTAAATTTAAAAAAGAGTTACAAAAGTTGATGGGAACAATTGCCGCAATTGAAGAACTCGCACGAGAGGCAAAAAAAGAAACGTTACTGCAAAAAAATATAAAAAATGAGCACGATTCTTTATAGGTCCCAAACAAAAGCTCAAGGAGAACGATAAATGGGCATAACAGAAACATTAATGCCAGAACTAGAAAAAATACACCACACGCTACAAGAGCAAAAAGAGTTGACAACAAAAGACTTAATGACTTTATTTGTGGCCACATTGGCCAATGAGGAAGGTAATGAAGAAAGCAACACTAACGCCAATTAATAAAATAGAACAAGGCAACAGCACGACTACAGTTGAAGCAAAAAAAACAATTTGCCTTATTCAAATAACAAGAATTGGTGATGTTATTCAAACTTTTCAAGCCGCTTTAGCACTAAAGTCCGATCATCCAGATATTCGTCTTATTCTCGTTGCTAGAAAAAAATTCGCTAAACCATTACAATTTATTCTCGATCAAGTATTTGACAAATGTTTTTTTCTCGATTTTCATGAACTAACAGGTTTACCAAACAATACTTCTGCAGATACTATTATAAAAAACTTTGAAACATTTATTGCAGAAATCAATAATGAAGATATAGGCGTAAGTATTAACCTTTCATTTTCAAAAACATCTTCTTACTTGTCGTCTCTTATTAATGCTACTTTTAAGATGGGCCCAAAATTTGATTTACACAATAATCTTGTTGTAGATGATAAATGGTCACAATTTGTATATTCAAATGTTATGGGAGGACCATTAAATCCATTTTCACTGGTCGATATTTATAAAAAAATGCTTGGCGTTACAACCATGCAAAATGTAAAAAGTACAAACCCAATAAAAAAAATTAATCGCATTCTTATTCATCCATTTGCTTCAACACCTAAGAAGCGATGGGACATTGCCAAGTGGAGTGAGGTTATTTATAAACTACTTAAAGAATGCCCTGAATTAATTATTGATATTGTTGGAGATAGCAAAGAAAAAAATCAAGCCGAAGAAATTTTTAAAAACCCTTTACTAAAAAAATTTACAACACGTCTTAATAATCATGTTGGGCAAACATCGATTAAGTCACTTGTCGAGCTAATGAATAAAGTTTCATTTTTTATTGGTCATGATTCAATGGTCGGGCATCTTGCTTCGCTATATAATGTGCCAAGTTTTACAATATCTCTAGGAACCGTTAGACCAATTGAAACAACGCCTTATGGTGCAGGAAATTATGTGCTTGCTCCAAGAACAAAATGCTTCCCATGTTTTGCAAACGAGACTTGTGAATTTCATCAGTGTCATGCAGACATTCCATATCAAGTGGTTTGCTCAGCAATTTTAGAGATAGTAAAAAACAATAAAATAAGCGAAGAGTTTTTAATAAAAAACAACTCCATGTTTTATCTAGGATCTCTTGATTTATGGCGTACCGATTTTTCTTCTGCCGGTCTTTTAACCCTTCGGCCAATTTTGCAAAAAGAATTAAAAACAGAAGATCTAATGCGGCTGTTTTATCGCGTTATTTGGTTATACTCTTTAGCAAATGAAGAAGAAAAAAATGTAATTCCATCACTATCAAAGAACAACTTTAATGAATTAGAACAAAGCAAACAAGGAATTCAACACTTATACGAGCTTGCAGAATTTGGAAAAAAGTACTCAAAGTATATTCTTCAAGAACTTGCCCAAAAAACAGTATCGCTAGGTAAAATAAGAGATTTATCATATAAAATTGACGAGATCGATCGTTTACAAAATCTTACCAAGAAAAGTTATCCAATGCTTGCTCCGATCATTGACTATTTTTCACTTGTTAAGTCCACCTTACAAGGAAAAAATCTGGTAGAACTAACCGAAAGTTCATTTTTGGCCTATAATGATTGCTCTGTCTTTTCTCAAACACTACATGAATTGACGGAAAAAACATTACATGAATTTCGTCAGCAAAATAATATTAAAAACATAATACAGACCCCCTCAAATGCCTGATTGTAGGTAAAAGGATTTTTATGACAACAATAACAATAAATAGTGAAAGCTTTGATGCTGCACAAATCAACTCAGGCTCAACAATTCATGAAGTTGTAGGTCACATAATGACAAATACGATAGACAAAAATAGTGTTATTACGTCAATTACTATTGATGGACAAAAAATGGATATCAATAAAGATAAAGAGCGCTTCACACAACCAATCAATTCCTTCCAATCAATAGATTTTTTTGTGCAATCACGAAAAGATATGATTATTAATGCTCTATCTTCATGTGCCGAATACATAGATGTCATCAATGAGAACATTGCAGAACTATCACAGTTATATGCTCAAAATTTACTGGCCGATGCAAATAATAAATTTGGTGAAATAATTGAGCACATAGATTTTTTTGTGAAACTCATGGCCCAAATAAAAAACACTATAAGGAATCATTTTCCAACAACAATAAAAGAATCTGCTATAATTCAAACCCTTGAATTACATCTAACTGCCATTTTAAAGTCGCTTGTTCCTGCAAAAGAGAAAGACGACATTATCATGTTATCGGACTTGCTAGAATATGAACTTGTCGATAATCTAAATCAGTGGAAAGAAAAAGGCATTCCAGAATTACAAAATCTAAAAGAATAGATAAAACTACTTTTAGTGGATTTAAAACAAAGTTTTTAGAAAACTTCTATAGTTTATTAGGCATTGATCTTTCAATTGATGAAGATCTTATTCACATAACAAATATTAGAGATTTTTTATTATATTTAAAATCATTGCATGCAGATACTTTTTCATCATGTCATCTTTTGACTCATAAAAAGGGAGCTGTAAAATATTATCACTATATATTAGAGCATGAAGTTTTTTTACCAGTTACAGAAGGGGCAGTTAAAGAATTTACAACTTTATTTAATGGCATAAAAAAAAGTAAAAACAAACAGTTCATTGCAGACATCTCTTCAAAAATCTCTCATAAAATAGTAGGTACTTATCTTGCAAAAGAATTATCATTTGATTCTCATAATATAGTTTTAATTATTTCAAATAGTGAATTTTTACACCCTTCGGATATTGAACAGGCAAAATTTGAACAGCACGCAATTTTTGTTGGCACTCACTTAAAACAAATAATTAAAAACGATGAAAACAACAGACAGTTTTTACTTGCAAAAGATGCATTAAAGTCAATCACCACTCCTATTAGAATTTACAAAGACGATATTTGTATTTTTTCAAACTACAAAGAAGATACTAAAAAATCTGATTGGACAGAAATAAAAATTTTTAATAATTATAATCTATTTTTTTTAAACACCATTGATGAAAATCTTCGACCAGAAATATTACATTCCAAACGCAGTGCTTTAATTGAAGAACTGTTAAATACATTACAACATGAATTAAGTAATCCCCTATTTGGAATTAGATTGGCCGCAGAAGCTCTGGCCGAAGATAGTCTTGTTTTAGATGAGCAAGAAACATTAAAGGAAATGGCACAAAGCAGTCTTAGATGCCAAAAAATAATTGAGAATTTTTCTTTTTTACATAAAAATCAAGAAACCTCTTTTGTACAGCTTGATATACTAAAAACCATTCCAGAAATTCTAACACTTACAAAAAGTGAAACAAAACGAATAAAAAAAGAGATTGTCATTCTTAAGCAAGATGAATCGATAAAAGAAGTTTTTCTTTTCATCAACCCGACATGGTTCACTCAAATTATTTTTAACTTAGTTATTAATGCCTCTCAAGCAATTGCCAGCATAGAATCAGCAAAAAAGGAGATAACTATCACAATCGATGCTTTGCGGCATAAAAAAGAGGTAATAATACATGTCAAAGATTCAGGGCCCGGCATCAATGATGAAATTAAAAATGAAATTTTTAAACCTTTCTTCACAACAAAAAGAAAAGGAACTGGACTTGGTCTGCCCATATGTATTAATCTTGCCAACAAAATTGGCGGTAAAATTAGTGCAACAAATAATATAGACGGAGTTGGTGCAACTTTTACACTCTGGCTTCCTGGGGTTGGAAATGAGAAAAATATTACTAGTTGAAGATGAAATTCTAATCCAAAAATCGATCAAAAGATTACTAGAAAAGCATGGTGTAGAAGTAACTTCTGCCTCCACAGGAAAATCTGCGATTGAAGAATTATTGGCAAATGATTACGACAGAATTATTTGTGATTTAATGCTGCAAGATACAACGGGATTCGATGTCTTAGAAGAAGCAAAAAAAAAATATCGGTTAAGTGAAATTCAAAAGAAATTTCTAATAATTACAGCCTACAGTTCTCCTCAAGTGTTAGAGCAAGCAAATCAGTACGGATGTAAAATTTTAAGTAAACCTTTTGATTATTCTCAAGAAAATATTAATTTGTTACTAAATGGAGATACTTGATTCATGGAAAATATTTCAATTGCCCTACACCCGACGTCTGTTGAACGTTTAAAAGATACTCTTTTAGATATTTATTTAATATTACAGAAGAAAAAAATAAATATACATTTTCTAAAAAAAGATCAAACAAGAGTGATAAAAATTCTGGGAACTTCTCGCAACGTTTTTTTTGAAACAGAGACAAGTTTTTATAAAAAAAGCGATATGGTCATATCACTTGGCGGTGATGGAACATTCATTCATGTTTCAAAAAAAGCGGCGCTACACAACATTCCTGTTTTTGGTATTAACATGGGCCATATGGGGTTTATAACCGAATTTTCTAAGAACAATTTTAAAAAATATCTTTCACAGGCAATTAATAGTAAATTAGATATAGATGAATTACCTTTATTCAATGTAATTACTTCAAAGAGTGGCACAGAACATTTTGTCGGATTATTTTTAAACGATGCTGTTGTGGGCAAAGGAGATATTTCTAGAATGTTTCAGATATCTGTCTATGCAAATGAAAATCATATATACAATCTAACTGGGGATGGAATGATTATTAGTTCACCTATTGGATCAACGGCATATTCTCTTTCCGCAGGAGGGCCAATCATACATCCTATTACAAACTCAATCGTATTAACACCCATATGTCCTCACAGTTTGGCCAGAAGACCAATTGTAATTCCAGATAATTTTAAAGTTAAAATAACACAAGTAAATGACGAATTGCCTTTAACTATCACTTTGGACGGACAACATGTTGAACAATTTAACTACAACGAAAATTTAAAAATCACAAAAGACTCTAGATTTAAAATAAGAATGTATAAAAACCCTTCGAGAGAATACTTTAATACCATTAAGGAAAAATTTAGTTATGGGCGCAAAAATTTCTAATAAAAAAGAAAAAGGACTTTTTTTAAAGTCACTGAACTTAGTTAATTTTGCTACTTTTGAGAATCAAGAAATTACATTTTTCTCTGGACTAAATGCTATTACAGGAGAAACTGGATCAGGCAAAAGCTTAATTCTTGATGCATTACAATTAATTTTTGGTCAAAGGGCAGATAAAAAAATAATTCGCCGAGGAGCAGATTTTTCATCAATTGAAGCAATATTTGAATCGACCGACAAAAATGTATTCACATATCTACATCATATGGGATTTCCTGTTGATGGAAATGAAATAATTATAAAGCGTATCATTTATTCAAACGAAAGCACTAAAAACTTTTTAAACTTTCAAAACTGCCCTCTATCAACTCTACAGTCATTTGCTCGCACATTTATCGATCTTGTAGGGCAATTTGAAAATCAAAAGCTATTATCAGAAGATTATCAGCTAGAACTCCTCGATGATTTTGCCTCTTTAAGCAAAGAACTTGATGCTTATCAAACAAGCTACTCTCTTTTTTGTGAAACTAAAAAAGAGCTTGAAGTCTTACAAGATAAAAAAACAAAAGAGGCCCAGCGGCAAGATTTTATCAAATTTCAATTAAAAGAAATAGAATCGCTTAATCCTTCTACCGATGATGAATTACATCTTTTAAAGAAAAAAACAGAACTTATAAATCATCAAAAGAAAACTAACATTATTTCAGAAACTCTTTCTTTACTAACAGATTGTGATAGTGGCAATTCTCTAGATATGTTAAAACAGGCCATTTCAATTTTAGAAAAAAACAACGATCTTTTTGAGAAAAAACAAATAATTTCCTTAAAAGATGCAGCATTACTGATCGAAGAATCATCATTTTTGATAAGCAAAGACTTAAAAAAAGAATCAATCGAAGACGATCTACAAGAAACATTAGATCGATTGGATAAATATCAAAAACTAAAACGAAAATTTAATTGCAGCATAGAACAACTTGTAACTATTTATGAAGAGTATAAAAAAGAGTTAACAAGCTTTCTCTCCCTTGATGAAGAGATATTAAAAAAAGAAAAAGAGTATAATAAACTTTTAAGCATTTTGTCCGAGTCTTGCAATAAACTTCATATTGAAAGAGAAAAGTACGCCACTATTTTTTCAAAAGAGATCACCCAAAGAGTACAATCTTTAAAAATGGATGGTGCAACAATTTCTATGCATCTTACAAAAACAGATCAATTTTCGATACGCGGTCTAAGTAAAGCATCTCTTATGGCCGAAACAAACAAGGGCGAAGGAATTTTTAAAATAAAAGATATTGCCTCTGGAGGAGAACTATCAAGAATACTGCTTGCTCTTCGACAAATAATGGCACAAGGTGACTCTATTTCTGTTTTTTTATTTGATGAAATTGACACGGGCATCGGTGGAGAAACTGCGCAAAAAGTAGGCCAGGCACTTATGCAGGTTGCAAAAAATTCACAAGTTATTGCCATAACACATCTTCCTCAAATTGCCTCTCATGCAGATAAAATAATTGCGGTTTCTAAAAAAAGTGTAACAAAAAATGATAGTGAAAGGACATTTTCAATTGTCGAAGATATTGATGAAAAACAAAAATTAAAATATTTAAAAGCAATGAGTGGCGAAGTCTAATCAATGTTTTTTTACTAATCGTAAAACCTTTACATTGATAATGATAAATCTTATTAACTGCCAAATTATATTTGTTCTAAAAAATAGAGTTGTTTTTGTTGGTAATGGTGGATAAAAATCTTGTTCAAAAGGAATTCTTTTTTCTAACATAATCTTCTCCTATTACTCTGGAATAACTCGCCATAAAGGATTTGCTTTTGCTTTGTACGTAAAAATATAATGAAGTAGATATTTTAACCAATGTCCAGCAAGCCCAATCTCTCCGGTTGTATATGTTAAATCTCTTCCGGTTAATGGATACTTTTCATAATCAGGAACAATCGGATACATCGTCATTGATACCGCTGATCCACGCAAAGGGCTCGATCCTGCTGATGCAAAACATGCAGCTCCCATTTTTGCCATAGATGCAGTTCTTGTTGGTCGATCTGCATTTCCTTTAATCATATCAACAATATTTAAAGCAACAATCTTTGCCATTGCTCCTGCCGGCATTCCTGTACGCGGTGGGCTTGGTGCGATTATTATTCCTTTTTGAACTTCTTTTACATGTGATTTTGTTACCCACTTAATTCCACGTTCTGTAAAAACAGATTCCGTAAATATTTTAGAATGAGTGATATATCCACCACGTTTAATATGCATTCCTCCCATCCCAAAATCACCAAGGTCTTCTTCGTTTGAAATCCACATAATTTCTGCTTTATCACGCACTCCTTGCTGCCGAAGTTTAAACTCTAGATTTAAAATATATTCAAAAGCCGCGCCCTGGCATGTGCACGTACCGTGGCCGGTGCCAACTAGAAACTTTTGCTTTTCCCCTTTCTTCATCTTTTCTATCATTGTTAATAAATGATTCCAGGTCTCTGCAGCATGATCAGCAGTGCATACCGAAAATGAATTACCCTTATCCGGACCAAGTCCTAAAGTTGCTTCAAAATTTAATCTTGGCCCTGTGGCATTAATTAAATAATCATAACCAACTCTCTCTATTTGGCCTTTTTTTCTAACGATGTATATTCAAGGACTATGAATGGAATTTCCGATCCATTGTCACCCTATGGGTGGATTTCAATTACTTTCGCCTGATAATAAATAATTCCTGTTTTTTTATATATTGGCCCAAGAGGAAATAAAACTTCTTCTTTTCTCATATCGCCAACACCAACCCATATGTTTGATGGAATCCAATTATAATGGCCGTTTGGTGTAACAACAATTACCTCATGAGAATTACCCAATTGAACTTTTGCATACAAGGCCGCTGTATGACCAGATACGCCACCACCTAAAACAACCAACTTTGCCATAAACTTTTCTCCTCAATTATTCGATTAAGCTGTGCACATGTCGGTTATTTTTTTATATTCTTGAATTAATAATTCTTAATTTCTCCTAAATTCGGACTTTCTTTGGTCCGGTCGATGCTTGTGCACTTTGAAATACAAAACTTCCTGCCGATATCAGAGATATTTTTTTATTTCGATCACTTAAATGCAGTGTAGGTTAACCTTTGGAACAATATTTTCTTCTAATAAAATCTCCGCGAAATACCCATTTTTAAACGGGCCTGGATTTACCACAATATTATTTGTTCGATCATCACAAAAGATTCCATTTGATTCATGAATGTGACCACATAAAATAATTGAATTGCATAATTTGTGTGAAAACGTGTCAATAGCAATACTTCCAGCTCTTGTTCCCGAGTTCAACCTATCTGCCCCAGAGTTATACGGTGGTGTATGAGTTACAAATATAGATTTTTCAATAAATGATAAGTTTGAATATGAGTGGATTAATTGTTTAAGCTTTAAGTATTCGCACCAAACATTTGGTGTATTATTTGGTGTTGGAGGAGAACCGCTACAACCAATTAAATTCCAATTATTAAATTTAAAGATCTTATTATTTAGATTAACTCCAAGACATTCAATTAATAATTCGGCATCAATCGGATCACAATTGCCCAACACAGCATAAACAAGTGGATATTTCTGCTGCGTCACTTTTATAAAAGATACAATTTCATTCGGTGGTCCATTATTTTTTAGCGTAATATCTCCTCCAATCAAGAGAAGATCTGCTTGTGGTAATTTTATGAAATCATAAAATTGGCCATGGATATCAGTAATAAAAATTACCTTCATAATTATTTAAGTACCTTATAAATACCCACACAACCAAATGCTCTTTTTTTATAAATTACGTTAGAAAATCCTGCTTGATAAAATTTTTGAACACAAATATCTCTAGTCCAAAAAGAATTAATAGATTTGGCAAAATACATGTATGGCGCTGGATTATATCCAAACAATCTTACAACAAAAGGAATAAATTTTTCCATATACATTCTGCAAATGCCCATAAGTTTGGACTTTGAAGAAAAATCAGTTTCAAGACAAACAAGCACTCCACCTTTCTTTAAAACACGAAAACTTTCTTTTATACACGTTTCGGGATTATCAGTATTTCTTAGGCCAAAACCAATGGTAATAACATCAAACGTTTCATCTAAGAAATCAAGTTTGGCAATATCTGCTACTAAATAGTCGATGTTAAGATGTAATTTTTCACTCCGACGCTTGGCAATTTCTAACATCGCAGGACAAATATCTATTCCAATAATTTTTTGATTTATTTTTTTACGTGTCGCAATATCGATTGCAATATCACCCGTGCCTGAACAAAGATCTAAGCAACTCATTTCTGGGCGTATTTCACATAAATCAACTGCATCTTTTTTCCATTTTTTCTGTAATCCAATAGAAATAATATTACTGAGCCTATCATAATAGGTCGCAATAGATGAAAATAGCTCAATATTCTGCCTTATCTGCATAAGTTATCGCCCAATAAAAATACAAAATCCAATAATATAAATACCACAAAATCAGTCATTATACTCGCCATAATTTCCAAGAATAACTCTTTTCAATTTTACGAATTATCTCAACTCAATTAAGATAGCTATATCTTATTAAACTCCTAGAAAAAAGGAAAACAGTGAAACCAAAACTTGTCATGGCACTCCCATGTTTTAATGAGGCAAAAAATATAGTACCACTGATTGATGAATATCAAAAATTTTATAATCTTTGGAAAGCAAACATTGATTTAGAGGTAATTATAATTAATGATTATAGCACAGATAACACAGAAGATGTATTATCTACTCTTAATCCAACATTTTCTCTTACAAAGATTAAACACTCTGAAAATAGAGGTCTTACTGGTGGTATCAATACGGCATTTTTAGAATTTAAAAAGCGCTTAACAGATCCAACTTGCCTTGCATTTGCTCTTATGGATGGAGATAATTCTCATAAGCCAGCACAACTAATGCAAATGCTTACAAAAATACTAGAAGGTTATGATGTTGTGATCGCTAGTCGTTATCAAAACGGAAGTCGCATTTATGGTGTTGTTTGGTGGAGGCAGATTTTATCGCTTGGATTAGCATTAATTTTTAAAGGCCTTCGCAATATTCCTGGTGTTTGGGATTATTCTTGTGGATACCGTCTCTACTCTCCTCGAATTGTTGATAGGGTTACAAAACAATATGGAGAGGAAGTTGTTAAAGAGAAAAGTTTTGCATCAATGGTTGAAATTTTAGTTAAGTGCCATCTAATGGGAGCAATTTGTGCGGAAGTCCCATTCATGCTTCGTTATGATCTAAAACTAGGTGAATCAAAAATGCCATTTAAAAAAACTATTTTAGGAAACTTAAAACTCTTTAAAACTCTCAAAAAAGAGATGTAAAAATGAAAAAAGTTTTACTTATTTTTGGCACACGTCCTGAAGCAATAAAAATGGCCCCACTAGCTTTGGCCTTTAAAAATAATTCTAAATTTAATTGCAAAGTTTGTGTTACCGGGCAACATCGAGAAATGCTCGATCAAGTACTTAATTTTTTTGCAATCAAACCAGATTATGACTTAAATTTAATGAAACCAAATCAAACACTTTTTTCGATAACGGCCGATGCACTTTTAGGTCTTGAAAAAGTACTAGATGACTGTGCTCCTGATCTTGTATTTGTACAAGGAGATACAACAACAGCATTTGTTGGTGCGTTAGCATCATATTATAAAAAAATTGATGTTGCACACTTAGAAGCAGGCCTTCGTTCTCACGATATTTATTCCCCTTTTCCAGAAGAAGGAAATCGTATTTTAGCAGGGCATCTAGCAAAATATCACTTTACTCCAACAAATAAAGCTAGTGAAAATTTACGATGTGAAGGAGTTCAAAAAAACATTTTTGAAGTAGGAAATACTGTAATCGATGCCCTTTTGTGTGGACTTAATATTATTAAAGAAACACGCGAAGAAGAATTTCGCACAAAATTCTCTTTTTTAAATAAAACAAAAAGAACAATTCTTTTAACGGCCCACCGAAGAGAAAGTTTTGGTAAACCTTTCTACGATATTTGCAATGCGGTAAAACAAATTGCGTTAGAAAATACAGATGTCGAAATAATTTATCCAGTTCATCTAAATCCAAACGTTCAACAAGTTGCCAACGAGGTATTAAAAAATGTTGATCGAGTTAAACTTATAAAACCACTTCCATATCCAGAGCTGATATGGCTTATGAATCAATCATATCTTGTTTTAACCGATTCTGGTGGAATTCAAGAAGAGGCCCCAAGTCTTAACAAGCCGGTGCTTGTGCTTCGTGATGTAACAGAGAGACAAGAAGGAGTTGAGGCCGGTACAGCAATCTTAGTTGGCACAAATCCTCAAAAAATAATTAAAGAAACAAATCGATTATTAAACAATGCTCACGACTATAACAAAATGGTACAAAATATTAATCCATACGGAGACGGGACAACGTGCAAAAAAATCTTAGAAATTCTTTCAAAATAGATATCATACAAGTTTTATTTTTTATTTTTATTATTGTTTTTTTTATTAAGCTTCTTGCATCTTTTATACTTTCAAATCATGTTGATCCTCTCAACTATCATCTGGCGATTGCAAAAATTATTTTAAGAGATGGATTTTTAAATGCATTTGAATTTAACACTCATTTTTTAATGGGTGGTGTTTTTGATTATATTCATATTCTTACACACTATCTAACAAGTAACACCCTATACACTCAACTTGCAGGCCA
>CAZCDT010000077.1:0-14039 GCA_964497525.1 uncultured Bacteriovoracaceae bacterium | reverse complement strand
AGGATTACAAGAGGCCGCAGGAGCTTGCGCGGCATTGACAAGGATTTTAGAGAAAGCAAAGAGGTGAGTGGCGACAGATGATAACGTACCTTAAGTTATAAAAACATTTCAGTTTAGGAGTTAATTACATATGAAGAATTCGGGAATAAGTTTTGTTGAAGTTATGCTGGCCAGTGGTATTATGGGGGTTATTGGCCATAGGCACTCTTCATTTAACTAGTAATATGAATAAATCACTTAAAGCCGTGGAGCAGAGGTCACCACCAATATTATAGATCTTAAAACGACATTAACGTATCTCTTGATGAATGAAGATAATTGTATCGCAACATTATCGTCGGATCATAGTAATACGATTCCTATTGGTTACACAAACGGTAGGAATATAAAAATTATTTAAAAAAATAGTGACTGTGGACATCATTGTGGTAGGACTAATTACCAAACATTATGTCCCGCCGGCAAGTATATGGCAGGATTCCAATTAAATACTCACGACGCAAATGCAACCTATAATCACAAAATATATTGTTGTGCTTTAAAGTAGTAAAAAATGATCGTCATAAATTTTTAGTGCTAGGACCAGTAAAAAAATAGATGGTCTGACGACTCATTGTATGTGTGTCCCAAATACCCTCCCATGAGATACTTTTTGCAAAAGTAAAATGAGAGGCTTTTTGCGAAAGTCATTTTTTCTCTTCTTGTAAAATTCAACAATTAACAACTTTTTCTTCTTCAAAAAACTTGGCACAACCTTTGCGATATTAGTTTTTAACAAACATGCCAATTCCGGCAAAACTATTGGGGGAAAAATGAAATTTTTTAATTTCATCAAGAGAGCTTTGTCTAATTTTTTTGAACGTATTAATTCTTGGCAGCCACCTGAAAACCACAGATGGCAAGAAGTGGATCACAACAATTCGATTCAACATTATCAAGCGATGGCCTTGATGTCAGGCCGCTACTACTAACAATTTTCTAAGGAGCAGAAAATGAAAACAAGTTTCAAAAGGATTAAACAACAATTTTTAGAAATGCTTGGAATTTTATCTATCGAGGAAATTGCTAGCAATCATCTACTCATGAATTCAGTCAATCGCTTTCAAGCGTTAATCGTGAGGACAGGTTTATGAATACAAAAAAAGCATTAGAGATTGCACAAGAGATGGAAACAGAACTTTGGCAGATGGTTGGGGCACTTAGAAAAGTTGAAGTTGAAAACAATCCAAAGCTTGTCGGCCACTTGGTTAATTTACTTAGTGAAGTAGCAAACTTTGGAGATTTGCTAGAGAAAAAAAAGGGGGCGCTATGTTTAAATTAATTTTAATAGGAGCACTTTTTTATTCCTGCGCATGGAAATCTGAGCAACTTTTGCAAGATGAAAACAATGAAGCATCAATTACGCCAAGCTTTATTGATTCCGACGGCGACTGGATTTCTGATGCAGATGAAATTGAATCAGGAAGTGATCCATATATTGCAAACATTCCCGTAATCAACGTCAAAGAAAATTTAGCAGGACAAATTCAATTTAATGTTGATGTTGCAGAGGGTGAAAGAAATCAAGTCATCGCACTTGAGTCTGATCAAGATCGCAGTATAGAAAATGATATATTCAGAAGATATCTTCTTCGTGAGGCGGCAATCAGGGCCAGCAGTGGCAACACCGAGCTTTCTTGGCAATTAGACAAACGATTCCAAAATCTAATTCCAGTTAATAGCTGGAACTTTGCCAAAAGGTTTGCAACAGAGACTGCCATTGATGACTATGTGGCGCAAAAGGCGCAGTTTGTAAGTCATAGTGGAAAAATCAATCTTTCATATCAATTAGAACCAGAAGCGCATCCAGCATTTTTGTCAGCAACGGATTTTGCGCTATCTCTTTATTCACTAAATAGTGCTTTTAAACTATCACGCATCGGAACACAGTTAGCAATTTCAGAAGCTGGAAAAAACATTGAACTAAACCTTGGTGAAGGTGTTGACGCAAATACTTCTGAACGGCTTCTTCGTTTGGGTTATTTAAATCTATCTCCTTTTCTGATGAACAACATTATAAAAAATGATGATCAGATTTATGTGTCTATTGATTCCACAAAATTTAAACTTAAAGATGGCCGCGAGCTTTTGTCTGCTAGTTATTTTAATGGAATAAATTCCAAAACAGCACGAGTAATTGTTTCAACACCAGATGAAACGACAACATATCATGTTGCTGTAGGAATAAATGGAGTTTCTGACTATCTTGAGCAGTTTGTTGTTCGCTTGAAAAAGAATGTTGCAAGTGATGCAGATGGATCAATTATCAAAATTGGTGACTACGAAAGTGACTTGCGCCTTCCTTTTGATTTTATAAATGTCACCAAAGAAAATCTGGAACGAAAGCTTTGGATAATTTTAAGCAATGACGGATTAGGATTAGAGTCGCCACTGATAGAAGGAGAAAGCTATGCCGTAGTATATGCTTCGGTGCTTGATCTGCTTGGCGCACTGAAAGAAAAAAAGACAATCTTAACAAGTAAGACTCTGCTTCATAAAGAAAATGCTCCGACACATTTCAGTTTGGGAAAAGTTAAAGCAGGAGATGTTCTTACCCTTAAATTTTCTGGCAAGCAGAAACAGTATGGAGTTCAAGCGCGAATCATGCCTATGCAAACATGGCGCTGGTCAAGTGATTGTAATAGTTGCGGGCTTTATGGCCTTACTTGTAATGGTGGCCAAAATGGTCTTTATACAATCGTTTATAAAAAATATCTATGGGAGAGCTTTAACGAATGTGCTCCAGCATCACAGGATGCTCCACCTAATTTTCCTGTTGCTGGCGGAACAATTGGCGGTCACTCTTTGGGTTGCGGTGATGTTTACATGTGCTTTCGTCGAGCAACTAGAAGGCATGATGCAAACTGCACTGCTAATTATCTGGATAAAGTAATCGTAGAAGATGCTCCTCTGCCAATCTATGAGGATTTATCTAACTATCGACTAAATCTTATTATTGGAAAGAAATCCTATGATTTAGATAGCGCAAAAGAAAAACATCTAATTGCTGATCAAAGTTTTCTCAAGCGTGGAATCATTCAATTTGAAGTAGAGACCAATGATATTTTAAACATTGAAGAAGATGCATTTTTAGAAATTCTTCCAGATGAAAACCAAAATGCCACCTCTTATGGATTTGTTTCTGACAATTGCGCTTGGCCTGATAAAACGCCAGTCGATACAACAAAGCACCAGTTTTTTGCAGGAAAAATTCAGGAATACTCCATTGATTTAAGTGTCGAAGGTATTCCTCGCAGCTTGTGGGAGGAAGGGGGAAGAATATATGAATAAGATTTTATATTTATCAACGCTTTGTTTTTTATCTACGCCAGTGTGGGCCAAAAACATTATTCAAGTTGCAGAAAAAGTTGAGCGCAACGGCTCAAAGTTTGTGGTGCAGCTGGCCAGTATTGGTTTGATCATAACAGCAATTAGTTTTGTTTTAGGAAAGCAGGACGCCTCTGAAAAACTGCAAAAAGTAATCATCGGAATGATTTTAGCGCTTTGTGCTGGCGTCATCGTATCAACAATTAAAACGTGGGTGTAATTATGAATAAACAAATAACTTATCCGGCCTTTTTAAAGAGTTATCCAAAAGTTTTAGGAATCGCAATTACTGACATTATCTGGATGGGCATTGCAATCTTTATTCTTTCAACCTTTCAGGTGAATCCTTTTTGGATTTTGATTGTGATCTTCGTCATGCTCCTTGGAAAGTTTCTCATTAACTGTTTTTTTCAAAGAAATGTTTTTCAGCTTTGGCTTGAAGGAGTGCATGAGTTTGATTGGAAGTATCTGCTGCGCTTTAAAGGATTATAACTATGAAATCAAATTTTCCAATAAAAATGATTAAAGAAAATGTGATAACAAGAAGTACAGGGAGTGCGACATATTTATATGAAGTCTTTCCACCAGATTTAGAACAGATGCCTGATGATACTTTGGATGACTTTTTAAAAAGTATTAAAGATTGGGCCTGCCACCTCTCTGCAAACTCTTTTGTACGAATCTTTTATTTAAGTGGACGCATTTTTATTAATTGTGATCATGATTTTATAAGTATTCCATCTTGTAAAATTATTAAGGCCCAAAACTTTCAAGAGATGTTTTTTGGTATGAGTGATCTGTATTCCAATCCAACGGTTGTTGGTGGCGATACTTTGGTATGCAACCTGTTGCAAACCAAAATGATCAACTTGTATTCAATGCCGCCCCACCCTGATGTTTGTGAACTAGCTCGCTATGGTGATTTTGTTATCAATCTTAAAAAGCTAGAACCCGGCAAAGCAAAATCTCGGCTTGATATAAAAAGAAAAATTCATTTTTCTAATACTCAAAAGCACATCAGAGATATTGAAAGCGAGGCATCGTATAGCGAGAGTGAATCAATTCTTGAAGGAATAATTCATGGGGTGGAATCACTTTTTAATGTTGAAGCATGGGTGCTTGTTCGAGTACAGGGAAACACCCGTGATATTGTCAAAGAGGCGCAAAACATTTTAGCGCAGATGGAGCTTCGAGGATATCGCGGTTTTGTGGAAACCTTAGGCCTTTCTGTTTTTTGGAAAGAGAATTTCTTTTTTATGCCGCCAAGATTTGTTCGCTCCCATCTTGCAACCAGCAGCTACCTTGTTAATCTTTTGCCCTTATCTGTTGATAAGCTTCATCAAGATGGTGTTGCCTTTCAAGCAAGATCAGGAGCAGAAGTAAAAATTAATCTAAATTCAAAAGAGGCAGATAATAACAATGTCTTAGTATCTGGTAGAAGTGGCAGCGGAAAATCTTTTGCGATCAACAAGGTAATATTTGAAGAATTAAAAAATGGTGCTAAAGCAATCATTTTGGATTACAACGCCTCTTTTCTTCGTAATACCCTCTATAACGGCGGCAACTCGTTTGCAAAATCATTTAACCCGATGATGTTTTCTGATCCAAGTTATTTAAAGGCCTTAATTCTTGCAATGGTTGACCCAAAAGATTTTGATCTAAAAGCGCAGGGGAAGCTATTTTCTGAAATTAAACAAATATTGCAAGATACTCCTGAAATTTCATTTTCTGATTTAATTGCAAGGCTTGAGAAAACATTTACAGGCATTGGATATTTTTTTGAAGAGTTTTGGGAATATTTTTCTGACGAAAAAGTTCAAAGTGCTGACATTACCTTTGTTGATCTCTCTAAATATCCAGATCGTGTTTTGCCGGCCTTGATTGTTTTTTTAATAGAGCTTTTTAAGTCGATGGATGGACGCCGGATTTTTGTTTTTGAGGAGTGTTGGAATATTTTAAGCCATGCCTCTGACTTTGTTGTGCAATTCTTTAGAACATTTAGAAAAGAAGGCGCAACGGCAATTGCCATTTCACAAAGCTTTGAAGATTTTATTCGCTCTGACATGGGGCGAGTGGTCGCAGAAAACTCCTATCATAAATTAATTTTCAGACAGGACTTAAGAGTCGGCCCATTTGTAAGTGACTTTGATGTCAAACAAGTTGGTTCGCTTTCAGGCAACAAAGGTATCTATAGCGAATTTTATTACAAAAGCGAAATGCACTCTAAATGTGTTCGCTATTTTGGAACACCACTTGAGTACACCTTATTTAACACCACCAAGGAGGATTCTGATGCAATTAATAAATACATCAGTAAATACATCGATGATTTTGAATTTAAAAAAATCATTCACAGCTATTTGGCGATTGAATATGCTCAAAAAATTTAAGGTTCTAATTTTGTCTTGTTGGTTGTTGTTTTTGCCAAAGCTTCATGCTGGATTTGGGCAAGACACTTTGCTTTTGGCAACTCTTTGCAGCACCACGGCCAGTCAGCTTGCAGAACTATCAGAGCTACTTGAAACCCAAAAACAAATTACAGAGCAGTTTACCTCAGTGGCCAATGCCATCAATGAAAAAATTGATTTTGCAGAAAGGCTTCAATATCACATTGAAGAGTTGGTGTCTTTGCAGCAGTTAGATGTACAAGATTTAGGCTCACTAGTTGACTCTGTTAGAAGACTAAAGGGAACGCTTATAGACACCAAAGAGTATGTTGCAAATTTAGAGATGGAGATTGTCGGCGCAAAAATTGCCAAAGCTGAAAATAAAAAAGAGCGCAATAGAAATAGTCAAAAACAAAGAATGGCCATGCGTAGGGCCGCACTTCCTTCAACATCATCGACAAAAGATATTCAGCTGGCAACGGCCAAAACAAACGCCTATATGCTGGATGAGCAAATAAGAAGTAACAATAGTCTTTTAAGAATTGAAGATCATCTAATTGACATGAAAACGCGCGATAACTATGTCGCACTCAAACAACAAGAAGATAAAAACAACTGGGAAAAATATTACAATTTTTCTTCTGATGGAGATTTGAGAAACAAAAGAAGGGCTCGATGAATCCCCAAGTACTACAAGAAACCCTTTTAATTAATTCGCCGATACTTTTGTCTGTAGCAAAAGATTTGGTGGATTACTCTTGGTACCTGATGCCGGCAATACTGCTCTGGGCACTGGCCGTAGAATATTTAGGAGAGATGGATTTTTCAGGAACGCTAAAGCGCGCGATCTTCTCCATGTTGATCTTGGCACTGTATATTCCAATTCACATGGAGGTGATTAATACCAGCTTGAGTCTGGCCGACAAATTTCTTGATATGCCAAAATATTCCAGCAACATCTTCACCAAGCTCGATAATTTTAAAAAGGCCAGATTTGAGATTCGAAAAGAAGTTAGATCAGAGCGCAGTAAAAAAGAGGATAAAAGCGAAGGGGTTATTTCTAAATCTTGGGGAGATATTATTCAAGAGGTTCGCTTTTTGCGCGATGACTTTCTATCTGGGATTTTGTGGATTTTAGTCAGACTTTGCCTTTTGTTTTTAAAATTTGTCTACTCTTCAATTTATCACTTTGCCTATGCCTTTACTGGTATTATCGCGCTAATCCATGTCTTTAACTTTGGTGCAAAATCTGTTGGCTCGGCACTAAAGAGCACCTTGTGGTGCGCCTTAATGCCATGGGTGGTTGCTGCAACATTAATTTTTCTAGGTTCTGCTTATGAGTCCTTTAAACTTGTAGATGGAAATTCTTTTGAAGAGTTGCTTCTGCTTGTTGCAGTTGGAGTAATGCTTCTATTTACTCCGGTGATAACTGCAAAGCTGATGGATGGATCTGGTGTTTCTGCTATTGGTGAAAAACTTGGAAAAATGGCGGCGACTTCACTTCTTACAGGTGGTGTTGCAACGATCGCATCAAGGGTTGGTACTTGGTCAAAGAGCACTTTTTCTAATATGAAAGATAGTGTCTTTTTTAAATCCAATATAATCAAAGAGCGAAGTCCAAAAACTGCCAGCGAAATTGCTGCTTCAAAAAATTCTTTGTGTTCACTTAAAGAAGGAAAAGGACTTTCAGAAAAATGCATTTTGGCATCTAACCAAGTAATTAATCCCTTCAAGGCGCGAGAAGTTGAAAAGCAAAAAAAGCAAGCTGCCAATGCACTACACCATGCAGGGCGCGGCGATGTGGTATTAAAAAATTCTGATGCGGTTAAAAATATCGAGGCCGGGAAGTTTGGGCCAAAAGGAAGTCAGGAGATATTTTTTAGAAAATCTGAGCAGCATGAGAGGCAAAAAGAAGCGTGGTTAAAATCTGTTATCTCGCCAAACAAAAAGAGTACTTCATTTACAAGAAATACAGGCGATATAAAAAATCATGCGTCTGCACCGATTAGAAGTGTCGCACCAACAAGTCGTGTTTTACAAACGCCAAAGTCACAAACTATTACAAATGGAAAAACTCCGCAAAGAAACATTCCTCGTAAGGCCATTTATACAAAACCTCAACCAAGGAAAGATTCATGAAAGATTCAATTTATGCATTATTTGATTCAACTATTAGAAAAATGTGGGAAGAGGTAAAAACCTATCCCCATATCTTAACGATTGGTCTTGTTTCAATTTTATTAGGATTAAATGTTTGGGATATCTTTTTTGCTACAAAATCAAATCCTCAAGTTTTATCCGATCTTCCCGTAATGTCAGAGTCTGCACTACAAGAAAAGGTTTGCTATTTTGGTGCAAGCTCCATCTTAAAAGAAAATATAAGCTCTCAACTATTTCATCCAGATACTTATAAAACGCTTAAAGCAAATCCCGATATTTTAGAACTTGATAATGCCGAGATTATAAAAGTATCGGTGCAAAATAGCGTCTGTCGCGTGGTTTTAAAGGATGAGCAGGGCCTTCGAGTATTTGATTTGCAAGTAGTCAAATTACCCAAGCTCGCTCTTGGCATTGGAATCTCAAATATCGATGAGCAATATCTAACAAAAGAAGATGAGGAGTAATTTATGCTAATGACAATTTTACCGCACAAGGCGGCAACTATTTTTATCGGATTAAACATTGTAACGGTGCTTAGTTTTAATGATCCAGTAAAGACTTATACCTATGGTGGTTCACGAGATGATCTTTTTGTTGAAAAGGTTAATAGCGATAAAACCTTGATAATAAAACCTAGAGAAAAAGGAATTAAATCAAACTTCTTGGTGATAACAGATGCAGGGCCTTACAGCTTTTACTTAGAAGAAGATGCAAAGCCGCATGATTTTATCAATGTGTCGTATGCAACAATTGACTCAACCTTTGTCAAGGCCCGTGAAACTAATGATTTTGAAATATGGGAAGGAAAAAGTTCAACCAGATTTTTAAATAAAAAAAAGGCGCCAGTTTTTGTCAATGGAGAAAAAGTTTTATCGCTTACCTATCTGGGAAAAGGTGTGCCTGTAATTGTTGATGGTGTCAGGGTTTTTAACTAAAGGATAAAAGATGAAACTACTAATAATTTTATTGGCACTAATAGGCGACTCATGGGCCGCAATTAATATTTTGCCTAAAAGCAAACGCTATAGCAGTCAGGAAAAAGAAAGTATTGTTTTGTCAAAACCAGCAACAAACAAAGGAGGTGACTTAAAACTTTTACAAACAATTGCAAAGCAAAACGCAGAACTAAAAGCACTAATTCCTGCAAAAAGTAATCGGCCACTTATAAGCGATAATTCGTTAGAGTTTGTAACCGGCACTGTAATTAAAGGCCAGATGCTAAACTCTGTTGTCTCGACCAATTTGGAATCTCCAATTTTAGTTGCACCGCTTGCCGGAGAAAGATTAGGAGAAAATTCACGTTTTAGCTGCACAGGAACTACCAAACATAAACGTGTGATTGCGGCCTGTAATTTATTAGTAAAAAATGGGCGCGAATATGAAATAGAAACAGACATTTTAAATTTAGATGGCTCAAGTGGCATTCGTGGCGAGTATTACGAAGGGCAAGAAGGATATGTGGCCGGAATGCTTGCGGCCGAAATTGCCAAAGGAATAATTGGCATTCCTGCCGCTAAAATAAATTCTCAAAATGGTGGCATGGAACTTCCTAGGCATAAGAATCAATTAATAAGTGGCCTACTTGATGGAGCAAGCCTTGGAACTGATACCTTAAAAAATCAGATGAACACTACAGAGCCAGTTGTTTTTATCAACGCCGGAACTCAAGTCCTTATCTATTTTAAAAGGAGGTTTTCAAGTGAAGAAAAGCAATAAAATATTGCTCATAAGTTTTTTACTGATTCTTGTTTCTTGCTCTACGGTCAAGCGTTCTGAATTTTATGGAGGACTTGCAGGATCATTTTTAGGCGGCACAGTTGGTGCAATGGTTGGCAAACAATTAAGTCCACAGGGCAAAACTAATCAGCAACTAAACGCCGCCCTCGGGGCCACTATTGGTGTGGCCACGGGCGGCATAATCGGTGCCAAGGCCGGAAGATTTTTTTATGGGGAGAATCCAGAAAACAGAGAGCTAAAGCATATGCTGCTGCCAGACAAAGAAGATGTATCGGTTATGAACTTTGGACTTGGTGAAAAAGATTTAATAATCAACACCAATATTGTTCCAAGTAAAAGATATCTCATTCCTACAGAGCAAATTCCTAAAAACATTCAAGAGAAAATGAAACGGCCGGTGGTGATCGAACACAAGGTAAAAGAAAAATATATTCAATTACCAAACAACAATACGCTCTATGTGCCAGAGTTTTCGGTACTTGAGCAAACCTATGAGGAGGGCGCAAATAATGCAAACTAATTCAAAAAAAGAGTCAGGACTTTTAGAACACGGCGTAGGATATTTTTTAGAAGCGATCTGGATGATCATTGAATTTTTTGGAGAGTATTTTGTTCATCTAGCAAAAAAAGTTTGGAACAATGCTCAAAATGGTGGCGCACCACCACTTAAAACGATCAACACAAAAGACTTACGCTGCAAAAAAAACAGCAAAGCAGAATCAACACTTGGGTATTCAATAACGCATGATAGAGCAATTCCATTATCAGAAATTGATTCTCGGATGCACAACTTTGTAATTGGGGCCTCTGGTTTTGGAAAGACCAATCTTTTAAATCTGTTTTTCCAAAAAGACTTAGAGGCCGGACGGCCGATAATATTTATTGATCCAAAAGGCAATCGAGAATCGCTTTTACAATTTAAGTCTATGTGTAAGCAGTATAAAAAAGAGTGCTATGTATTTTCTCATTACTATCCAACGAGTGATAGATTTAATCCGCTTAAAAATGGTGATGTATCTCAAATTGTTCAACGAGTGATGGATGCTTTTGTTTGGAGTGAGGAATTTTATAAGGGGCAGGCGAAGAAAGCTTTGATTGATGCGGTAAAAGCGATTCGTGCGGAAAAATGTGAGATAACATATTCAGCGATCTTAAAAAAATGTCTCAAAAATAAAGATGTGTTAAATGATATCAAAGGACTTATTAACCAACTTGAAGATATTGACTGCTCCGCGTTTGGCCATTTATTAGTGCCAGAGAACAAGACCGCGACATTAACAATTGATGATATTCGAAATAAAAAAGCATGCTTATACATTGGACTTCCGACTCTAGGATATGGAGAAATTGCCAAAACAGTTGGTAAGTTTTTTGTTGGAGAACTTTTATATCACGCAGAAAAATATCAAGAAAAAGCAAATGATACTCACAAATCAATTCAGGATTCAATCTCTGTTTATTTTGATGAAGCTGGATCGATTGCAATTTCTGGAATTTTAGAATTGATTAATAAAGGGCGCTCAAGCGGTATTCAATGTACCACAGCAATTCAAAGCTTAAGTGATTTTGATAGACAAGTGCCAGGCTTTAAAGAGGCCATGATTGAAAACTCCAGTTCTAATATGATTATTTTTAAACAAGCAATTTCAGAAAATGCAGAAATTCTTTCTTCAATGATTGGAACCGTTAGCGGTAAAAAAGAAACTCACGTCACAATAGATGGCACAGTTCAAACAAAAGGCACCATTAGGGATACACAAGAATTTATCTGCTCTCCAAATATAATTAAACATGTTTCTGTTGGACAAGGAGTGCTTGTAAGACGCCTTCCATTTAGAGTTGAATTAGTGAATTTTAGAAACACAAGGGATAGTGATGCTTTTAAAAAAATCGAACTCCTTGCAAAAAAAGAAAACGATTCGATCGAATTGGCAAAAAATACTTTATCTAACAACAAGAAGATAAACGTTGGTTCTGACGAACTTGTAGCTTTAACATAAAGGAGTAATAATGGGTGCATACTGTTTGGCCAACAATCAAATTTCACTTCTACGCATACTCGAAAAATGGAAGTTTTTAAGTTTAAAGGAGCTTCGTGATGAGCTGAGTTTCAGACAAACTGATTCTGCTTTAAGAAAAACCTTAGATAAACTTGTTAAAAAAAATTTTCTTCGTAAACTTGCAGGGCCTTTAAATGGAGAGGTCATCTATCAGCTTACAAAGAATGGAATAAACAGCTTGGGTCAAAAAGGAAAATTTTTACTCGATGACACTTTTGTTAGACATGATTGGATTACCGCAAAGCTAGCAAGAACATTTAGATGTCTTGGGTATTTTGATAAATGTATTTTTCCTCACGAAATAGTAGATTCAACGGAGTTCAACGCATTGAATTCCGTTGAGCCAGATGCCTTTCTCCTTAAAATTAATGGCACTCAGATTTTTTGGACGGCGCTTGAAGTGGAAACATCTCGAAAGGCGGCCTCTAGAATAAAATCAAAATTCTTTCACTACTTAGAAAATAAAAACTATCACAAAGTGATTTACGCATTCGACCAAAGATCAGATTTTGATATTTACATAACACTACTTCAGTCAGTAAAGGCCAAATTAAACGAGACCGAGATAGAGGAATTACATCAGAAATTCATATTTTTCTTTCATCCAAGACTGGATCAAATCACAAATAATTTTCATGACGCTTTGTGGTTTAGTGCTGGTGAGCAAAAAAAAATTGAAGAGGTATTGCTATGAATATTGTAAAAACATGGAATTCCAAAGGTGGTTGTAACGTATTCCTAACGTGGTTGTATCTGGGTACACACCCCGTTAGGAAAAATCTTGTAACTAACTTAAATCAAAAAACAATTTGCGTTCCGATTTCTGACCACCCCCTCACAACATAGTTTTAGAGGAGGTGGTCAGAAATCTACACTTTAAGAGGAGGTAGTAAGAGAGTAAGTAAAGTAAATTTAAGTAATAGTAGTTAGTAAGTAGGTAGTAGTAAGTAAGTATAAGGAGGGAGAGGGAGAGAGAACAAAAGACGAATACAGAAACAAAGGCCAAGAAAAAAAAAGAGAAGGCAACATTTTTCGGGAGGCAAGAAATGGAAAGAAGTGAGCAGGAAAATAAAAAGATAAATGCAGAGGCAAAAATAAAATTAGTCAAAATTGAATTTGATCTTGGTATCGAGCAAGATCAAAGTTTGTACCAAAAATTACAAGCGCATCTAGTTGCTGCCAATCAACGTAGAACTAACTGTAAAATAAAAATGGCAGATATTTTAAAGCTGGCAATACCAAAAATAACAGAGGCCGATATTTTAGAATTTAGAACAAGTACACTTTCAAAAAAAGATAAGCTGGCACTATGGGCCGAAAACTTTAACCGAGAAAATCAAACACAGTATTCCAGCGAAGAATTTGCAGTGGACATTTTACCAACACTATCAGGCAAAGATTTAAAAAGAATTCAAGAAATTTCTTTATAAGGGGGTGTTTATGATTTTTGGCAATGTAAATATTTTTGGAAGAATTGGCAGTATTGATGAATTGGTATCAACGAATAACGGAAAAAAAGTTTTAAATATCTCTATCGCAGAAGATTTGTTTTCTCCATCTGATACAGGTGAACCAGATAAGGCAACACTGTGGCATAAAATCGCAATCTGGGGAGATATGGCAGATAAGATAAAAAAAGAGTGTAAGGTTGGAGATGAAGTCTTTGTTACAGGAAATTTAAAGTACCGAACTTATGAGCGTGATGGACTAACGGTAAAAAGTGCCCATATCGATGCGGTGAAAATAAAACAGATGCGCAAGGTGGAATTAAAAATTCAATGGGATAGTAAAACAAATCTACCTCAAGTTACAGAGGAGACTATCAAGTAAATTTATTGGCCAACATTTTTTATTGAGGCCTTCACGATAAGAAAAAGGAATGGTATGATGAGAATTGATGGAACTACTACTACAAATATTTATCGGTCTATTTTTAATTCATGCCCTGATTGCAATCTGGGGTTTCACTGTCGAAATCGTAACCAGATTTTTTTCTTGGCTCGTAGTAGAAGTGTACTTTTTTATTTTGATCAATACTCTTCGTATCATCCTTTCACCGTACTATCTGGCGAAGGGTTTATACCTTCTTGGAAGATGGATTTGGCAGAAATGGCAGGAAAAGAAATTTCATCAAACAATAATCATGTTGAAAAATCGGTAAATTTTTTTATCTCAAATCATTATCAACTTAACTATAAAATGGAGTTGTGATATGACTAGTAATTGTTATGCAGGTGATTTTAATTCACCAGCGTTGTTTTTTGACAATTTAATATGGATGAATACGAAGGATGCTGCTTACTATCTCAGAATAACGGTTAATGCCTTG
>CAZCDT010000076.1:0-14134 GCA_964497525.1 uncultured Bacteriovoracaceae bacterium | reverse complement strand
ATCTCATCACAACTTGCCATTTCTCTCCCAACATTATTTAGTGGGTTTGGTATAAATAAAACTACTTCTTTTAAGATATTTGAAACAATATTCAAGTTGTTCTTTTCAATACGGGAAAAGATACATTGCCAGCGATGATTGGCCCAAAATTAATTTTTGCAATTGGTATTATCTGGGTTTAAGAATTATAAATTTTTAAAATTTCACAAGCGATAGAAATTGCAATTTCTGTAGGGCCTTCTCCAACGCTTCTATCGCCAATAGGACAAGTAACTTTCTCTAAGTCTTTTTTTGAAATATTAGCATTTGGATCTTCTAAAAGATCATTTTGAAAATGTTTCCATTTACTTGCACTTCCCATAAGGCCTAAATATTTGAAATCTTTTTTTAGGATTTTTTCCAAAATCTTTTTATCATGAGCATGTCCGTAAGTCATAATTGCAATAAAGACACTCTCTTTGTTCCAGTTTGCTTTCTCTATAAATGTATCATACATCTCAGGATAACGAATAACTTCTAGAGGAAGCTCTTTGTGCATGACCCACTCTTTCCTTTCATCTATTAAATGAATTTCAAACGGAGATCCTTTTAAAACCCTGCATAGAGCATTCCCGACATGACCGGCACCAAAAAGATAAAGTTTTGGTGCATCGATTACAAATTCTAAAAATACTTCGATCGAGCCGCCACACATTTGATCTGTTGTTTGATCGAGAGCATATGATTTTGTAATAGAACGTTTTGTATTCATAACTTCTTTGGCATCTTCAATCACTAAAAATTCAATCTTCCCCCCACCAACGGTGCCAAAACTTCTAAAATCTTCATGATCTTTTGTAACAATCATTTTTGCCCCAATACCACGCGGAGCACTACCATCGGCTTTAACAATGGTTGTTATTACAAACGGTCTGCCGAGTTCTTTTAGTTGATTATATTTTTTATTCCAATCCCATTCCATTTTTTATTTCCTTTGTTTTGAATCTCTAAATGCTTGTACTTTTTTTAAGGCAGCATCGAGGCTATTTGCAATATGATCTAATTTGCGCTTTTTTAAGAACTTAATTATTTTAACAAAGTTAATTCTTCTTGCAATTAAAAAACCAAACCAAGAAATTAAGAGACCACGCATCATTACTTGAATAAAGCCCGCAGTACTTAAATTAGAAAAAAAGAATATTAGTAGTGCAGAAAAAATAAAAGGGATTACAAAAAACTTTAATGAAATATCTTTTAGTGCTCCTTTAAGAGATTGTATCCATGTTGGATTTTCAAGAAGTTCAATTTGCTTTGAATCAATTTCATCAACTTTACTAAGCCATTTTTTTAAAGGAGCGGAAAAATCATAAAAGTATGCAATAGGTGCCATGATGCTAAACATAACAATTTTAATTAGGGCCATAATCGCTAATACTGTAAAAAAAGAGATAGATGGAATGTTTAGCCATTTAAATACAAAATCAAAACTATTAATATAAGAGTCGATAATGGCCATGCCAAAGGTTATATAGTCAAGTATCAAACTTAACACCATTGTACTTAATCCAAGCATTAGAGAGCCGATAAACGCAGAGATAAAATTCCAGCCAATAATGGCCTGTGGCAGCCAAAAAGAGAGTCCTTGCACTGTTATATAAAGCATAGGCTTTAGCTTACTTCCCATAGGAGAAAATGATTTTAATCCAGCGGATATAAAGACAATCCAAAAAGTTCCTCTCCCTTTAAGTTCTTTGGCAAATAAGATTAAAAGAAAATTTTGCAACAGAGGCATTACCGTTGGCCTAAAAGGATTTCTTATTACATTCATTATCGAGCCGACAGTTATTTCCATGATTCCGCTAGTTGTTGCAAAAATGCCAATTTTTTCTGCGTCTAATGGTGCAAGAATCTTTTGTATTGTAAGGAGAGCTTCTTTTGCAGAAGTCTCATTTAGGTCGATTAAAAGAGTTGGAGAAAAATTAAATTTTTGTTTTATTTGTTCTAAAGCACTTTGTTTGATTGTTACAATTAAAGGCAAATCATTTTCATGTAAAAAGGATTGAAATATATCTTGAAGTCCTTGGTTGTAAAGTTCTGCGTAACCAATATCGTCTAAAATAATTACTTCTGTTTTTTTATCAAGATTTGCAAAATGTTGTTTTAATTTTGTTAAAGTATCTTGATTAAAAGTGAAAAGGGCCTCTGGACTTTCTCGTGTGGCCCATAAAAGTTTCTCTTTAGTCGCGAGCACTTCTATTTCGTATGCTAGTGAAGCATTCTCTTTAAATCTATTTTTAGAGAAAGATATTATGCCGTCAAGGCACCAGCTTTTTTGAAAATAAGATGTGATCTTTTTTAAAAAAGAGCTTTTGCCACTGCCAACTTTGCCTGTAATTACAATTATATTTTTTTGTTTTATCATAAGTAAGAGTATCCTCTAATTAGGTAGATAATAAGTCAACAAGGCGATTCATCATGAGTAAAAATTTTAGTAATGATTTTATATCTATTGCAGATCAATCCTTAATTTCAGATATTGCAATTTATAGGCATACAGTTTTTTTAGAATCAAAATTTGTTGGACTGGCATCAACTGTTAATTGTAGCAATTGTTTAGAAATTAAAGATGTTGGATTTTTAGATCAAAAGAGTGTTAAAGATTTGGCCCAGCTTTATAAAAGTGATAGTTTGCTTGATAAATCTTTGGCAACGGCAGCGATAAACTCTGTAGTAAATGATCCAAATCTTTTAAGTAAAACTCAAAGAATAAATATTTTTGAATGGATTAAGACATTTGGCAAAGATAAAAGAGTTTCTGTAATTGGTGGCTTTCCAAATGTTGTTGAACTGTATGAAAAAAATATTTGCAAGAATTTATGGGTATATGAACTATTTCCAACTAGAGAGTTTGAAGTGGGCCCAGATAAGTATTCAGAGTTTTTACCAATCTCTGATATTGTTTTAATGACGGCCACAACTATTATAAATCACTCCTTTGAGGCGATGCTTGATTATTCTAGGAATGCCTTTAAAGTTATGGTTGGCCCAAGCACTCCAATGCACCCTCTCTTATTTGATTATGGAATAGATATTTTGGCCGGAAGTTTAGTTTTAGAACCAAAAGTTGCCAAGCGCTACTTATCACAAGGAGCTTCCTATAGAGAGGCAAAAGGTCTAGAATTTGTGATTTTAAAAAAGTAAGAAAAAAATCGACGTTTTCAAAATCCATTTTTAAACGTCGACCATCAGGTGTTGTAAAATGTCCCTTCAAGTTTTAGTTTATTGGTCCTACAAAATTATTAGTAGGTAAAACTTCTTACAATTTGTTACTTGAGTCCTGTAAAAAATACTAAAGTTATTTGCATTTTTTAAAATGAGTGGTAACTAGTAATAATTACATTCCATGCGTGGGTTTTAGTTGGATGCCCAGGAAATAAACTAGGAAATTAGTCGTGATAAAAAAAACTTTTTTTAGGGCTTGCATTTTTTTAATTTTTACTTATTCACATTTTGTGACGGCCAATGTGCTTGTCTCTTATGATTTTAAGCATGATTTGTATCAAACGTTTAACTTAACTTTTAGTGGATTAAAGCATCAGTTTTTAGCTCCTACAAATGGTTATTCATTAATTGCTGCGGCCCCTATAATTACCTATTCTTTTGACCAAGATAAAAGAATTTTAAATGTGATGAAAAATAAAAAAAAGTTTGGTGCATTTAAAATTGCTTCAGATCTTGCAATTCTCGCAAATTTTCCGTTCTTGTCTTATGGTCTTTATCGCTATTCGGTTACAACACAAAACGAGAAACTCGCTATGTTTGCTATGGAGTATACGGCAACTCTTTATGGGGCCTTGCTTGAAACTTGGGTTTTGAGTATGATGGATGTTCACAAAAGACCAGATGATGATAATCTTAGTACTTGGGAAACTGCATTTCGTGGAAAGTCCTCTTTTCCGTCTGGTCATACGATTCCTTTTGCCGCATTAACTTTTAAAACTCTCGAGTACTACGGGCCTTATGCCGCAATTTTACCATTTGGATTAACTTGTATGGTTGGATATGAAAGAGTGCAGGGGCAAAAGCACTATCTTTCAGATGTTGTTGCAAGTTTATTTATCTCTTTTTGGGCATCGGAAGGAGTAAGGGCCGCTGCAAACTACAATAATAAAAGTGCATGGAATAATTTTATATTAAAACATAGTCCATACATTGTGCCCCAAATAGATAGCGATACAGCCAAAGTTGTTGCATCATTTAAATTTTAAGAGATTATTTTTTTTTTGAGGGCCAACGAAGAAGTAGTTCTCCGGCCAGATCGTCCATTGTATGTTTTAAATCCCATTTATAAGAAAAATTTAAAACCTGCTCACTTTTTTTTCCGGAGAATATCCAGTATTTGTGAGCTAGTTGATGGTGTTTATCAGGAGTCATGCTATTTCCCCAACTACTATTAAAAAAATTTACAATAGTTGAAAATAAAATGGCAACGTCTACTAAACAAAGAGGCATTGGCACAAAAAAAACTTTTTGAACTTGTCGCCTTTTTTTTATGGCAATCAAAAGATTTGAAAAAAAATCCATGTAAGTGCACAACTGCGGATTGGCCGCAATAAATGACTCTGGATTTTTTGTCGGTGGAGTATAAAATAGAAGTTTTTCAACAAGTGCAACTAAGTCGTGTATTGAAATAAAAGAGTAAAGCTTTTGTTTGTAAGAGAATCCTGGAAGAGGAACCATTTTTGAATATAACATTTTTATAATGGGATCGATATACTTATCACCTTTGCCTATAACCATTGCTGTATTGATAATTATTTTTTCCCACAGATCAGGAGCAATATCTTTAATGTATGTTTCTGCTTTTTGTTTTGATTTTCCATATTGGCATACAGGGCAATATAAAGCATCTTCTGTAAGAGGTGTTGTCGTTGGAGCTGGTCCTATTGCGGCAATACTTGAAAGATAGATAAATTTTAAACGTTTATATTTCTCTTTTAAAACAACAATAAGTTTTTTGGTTATTTCGGAGTTCTTAAGATAAAAATCTTTTGATTTAAATCCTAAAACAATTCCTGCAGTATGAATGACGCAATCTAAGTCACTTGGTAGGTGATTAATCCAATCGTTGTTACCTTCTAATTCTATTTTTCCAATAATAGTTTTGGGAGTTGTTAAAAAAAGTATATTTTTACTTTCATGAGAGACTAAAGAAAAAACTTGATGGCCTTTTTTTTGTAATAAGTCTGTTATGTGTCTAGAAATAAATCCAGTACCACCCGTAACTAATATTTTCATATAAGAGTTCTTCTTATTTCTTCTGATCGGGCCTCATCGTTTAAAGCAAGGCAGAGTGCTTCTTCTGTTGCAATAGGTAACTCTGGAAATTTTATTGCAATTTTTATCATGCCTGGTCTTATGGCCATAGCAGTATCTTCTCCAGTATGAAGAATTTTTAAAATTTGGATTCGTGGGATATTAAATTTTTTGCGATTTATCTCAAGAGTTACATCTTTAAATATAAAATTTGCAGGAAACTCTTGCCGTGCCTCTTCTTTTGCCCAAAAAGATGCCCCACCAATTGAGACATCAAGACAATCAAAGAATTGATTATTAATAGTGAGCCTTAGTTTAACATATTTTGAGGCCGAGAGACGAAAACCTCGCCTTTGCTGAGCAATAAAGATTGTATTTTTTATTTCAATAAAATATTCAACATTTTTCAAGTCGAGTTTTAAAACGGAATTGGTAAGATACTTTACACTCTGCACACTCATTTTTATTAAGACTTCTTGATTTGTTAAATCAGATGGTTTTAATTTGTTCCAAATAGAACCAGAAGGCTGAATTAAAAATTTTTTTGCTGCTGGAACATATTTTATAATTTGAAATTTCTCTGTTTTTTCTTCATCTTTTCCTTTTTGCCAAATTTCAATTTCGTGATTAGATTGGGTAATTTCTTTCATCGTTTGATCAAAAAGTTTTGGATCAAGTTGAGAAAAATAGTGTTTTTGATTTGGATCTTTTACCGTCATATATTTAAACCTTAAAAAAAATTATTACATAAAAATTATATCACACGCCGTTTTATTTTTTGATAGGAAAAAAGAGTAAAAAAGCGTTGCAGGGTAATTGATAAATCCAGTATGCTATAGTGTGCAAAATATCTATTGGATTCTAACCTTAAATTAAGGAGTTTTTCGTGACGACAGCAAAAAAAGGGCCTATTTATTTAAAAGATTACACTGTACCTGAATTTAAGATTTTAAATGTCAATTTAGAAGTACATTTAGATGATTCTCAAACGGTCGTAGTATCAACTTTAAAATTCAACAGGAATCCAGATTCAAAAGTTAAAGATGCAGATTTAATTTTAAATGGTGAGTCTTTAAAACTTTTAGGTGTAAAATTAAATGGGCAAGAGCTTCATATCGATAAATACAAAGTAGATGAACACTCTTTGACCATTTTTAGCTTGCCTGAAGAGTTTGAGCTTCAAACAACGGTAGAAATTAATCCTAAAGAAAATCTTGCCCTAGAAGGCCTTTATAAGTCTCAAAACATGTTTTGTACGCAGAATGAACCACAAGGGTTTAGAAGAATCACCTATTATCTAGATCGTCCTGATGTGATGTCAAAATTTACAACTAAAATCATTGCTTCAAAAAAAGAGTATCCAGTTTTACTTTCAAATGGAAACTTAATAGATGCTGGTGATTTAGAAAATAATAAACATTTTGCGGTGTGGGAAGATCCTTTTTATAAGCCTAGTTACTTATATGCCTTGGTGGCAGGTGATCTAGGAATGATTGAGGATTTTTTTGTTACTTGTAGTAATCGAAAAATCACTCTTCGTATTTACTGTGATAAGGGCAATGAGTATAAGTGTCACCACGCTATGGCATCTTTAAAAAAATCGATGAAATGGGATGAAGATCGTTTTGGCAGAGAGTATGATTTAGATATTTTTATGATTGTCGCTGCAGATGCTTTTAATATGGGAGCAATGGAGAATAAGGGATTAAATATTTTTAATTCGGCACTTCTACTTGCCGATCCAAAAACAGCTACCGATGCAAATTTTGATGCAATAGAGGCCGTAATTGCTCATGAGTATTTGCATAATTGGACAGGAAATAGAATTACTTGTCGCGATTGGTTTCAGCTTACATTAAAAGAAGGTTTAACTGTCTTTAGAGATCAAGAGTTTTCTGCGGATCTACACTCTCGAAGTGTTCATCGAATTCACGATGTTGGCATGCTTAGACTAAGGCAACTTCCAGAAGATTCAGGCCCCAATGCTCATCCAATTAGGCCAGAAAAGTATATTGAGATTAATAATTTTTATACTGCAACGATTTATGAAAAAGGTGCAGAAGTTATCAGAATGCTTTTGACCCTAGTTGGTAAGGAAAAATTTCGAAAAGGTATGGATTACTATTTTAAAACTTTTGACGGTATGGCAGTTACGACAGAGGATTTTATTCACTCAATAGAGGTAGGAGCAGAAATCGATCTGACACATTTTAAACTTTGGTATTCAACAGCAGGAACACCTCTTGTTTTGGTTGAAAAAAAATATGATGCTTTATCAAAAGAGTGTGAAATTATTGTTACTCAAAAGGCAACAACTAAAGTAAAAGAGGAAGATTTTAAACCTCTTTATTTCCCATTTAAGATTGGCTTTTTAAATGAAAAGGGAGATGATTTTAATTTAGGAATTAAAGATGATCTTTTGATTGTATCTAAAAAAAGAGAAAGTTTTATTTTTAAAAATATTAGCAGCGATCCTATTTTATCTTTAAATAGAGATTTTTCAGCACCGATAAAAATTGAGTATCAAGAAAGCGATCGAGATTTAATTGTAAAAATGGGGCATGATACAAATTCATTTAACCGCTATGATGCGGCCCAAAACTATGCACTTAAATTAATCTTAAAAATAAAAAATGCACTAGCATCAAATAGTACATTACCAGATTTGAAAGATTATTTGGAAGCCTATGGAGCAATTTTACATGATAGTAAAATTGATGATTCATTTAAGGCACTTTGTTTGGGACTGCCATCAGATATCATGATTATGCAAGAAGAAGATATTGTCGATTTTACTTTAAATGCAAGAGCGATAGAAAGACTTAAAAAAGCAATTTATGAGAGATTTAAAAATGACTTTTTAAATATTTATGAAAAATTGTCTGTTAAAAAAGAGTACTCTCTTAATGCTAAAGATATTGGTCAAAGAGCGTTAAAGGCTGTTGTTTTATCAAGATTAAATGCTGCAGATGATAGAGAAATGGTCGAGCTTGCTAAAAAGCAGTTTTTAACGGCCAATAATATGACCGATGAATTAAATGCTCTAAGTATTCTTTGTTCTTCAAGTCACGAAGCAAGAGAACAAGCGCTGACTATTTTTTATGAAAAATTTAAAAATGATATTTTAGTTATGCAAAAATGGATGGCCGTACAAACTGCTGCTAGTCATCCAGATATAATAAAAATTACAAAAGATCTTTTAGTTCATCCGGCCTATGATGAAAATATTCCTAATTTTTTAAGATCAGTGCTAAGAGGATTTTCACAAAACTTAGAGCATTTTCATAATCCAAGTGGCCAAGGATATGAGCTTTTGGCCACAGAAATTATCAAGATAGATAAGAAAAATCCATTAATGGCGTCAGCACTTTCAACAGCTTTTAATGCCTATCAGAAATTGATGCCACAAAACAAAGAGTTGATGAAACGAGAGTTAAATAGAATTTTAAACATGCCTGGTATTTCAAAAAATACTTACGAGATAATTTCAAAAACCCTTGGTTAGTAGCTTGTAAGTTGCAGCTCTATTAAATGGTTTATAAAGGACTCCTTCGACTGGGAGTCCTTTTAGATGAGGATTACTTATTCCTGTAATGACAAAAATTTTACAGTTTAAGTTTTTTCTTTGGCCCATATTTTTTAAGAAGTCTCTTCCTGTCATATTTGGCATAGTTAAATCTGTAAGAACATAGTCGTATTGATTTGCTTCACATTTTTCAAGACCTTCTTCACCATCTTTTGCTTCATCAACACTTAGTCCAAAGGACTCTAAATAATCGACAAGTAGAGTTCTTATATGCACATCATCTTCTATAATAAGAGCAGTGCCCGATAGTGTATTTTCAAAGCTAGATTCATCGTCTTCTGGATCACTTGGTATAGATTCCTCTTTCTTTTTTACAGTGGGAACTTTAATTATAAAAGATGCTCCTTTATTTAATTCGGAATCAAAAGATAGTTCACCTTTCATCGCTTTTATTATTTGCATAGAGACCGATAACCCAAGCCCCGCACCATCTCCTAAATCTTTTGTAGTAAAAAATGGTTGAAAAATATTTCCTGCATGTTCTTGTCTTATGCCATGTCCATTATCGCTTACTGTTATTAGTGCCTGTTCTTGCCTTGTGATGGTAGAAATCGTTATGATTCTTTTTTCAAGATGTTTTGTAGCATCTTTAGCATTTGATAAAAGATTCATTATTACTTGTTGAATTTTTCCTGCATTTCCTTCCACAAAAATGCTTTGATCATGAAAATTTTTATAAATGATAATTCCATCTTTTTTATAAATTTGTTCGATTAGTGTTATAACGCTTTCGATCTCTTTGTGTATGTCTACGATCTCTAAAATTTCACTGTCGTGCAAAATATGAGATTTTACAAGTCCTATGATCTCTTCAATTCGCAAAGAGGCACTATTTATTTTTGCTATATTAGAGGCAAGCTCATTGTTGGTCTCTAGAGTTTCATTGTGACTAGATTTTAAAAGTTCAATATTTCCAGAAATAATAGATAGAGGATTGTTTATTTCATTCATCATGCTAAGGGAGAGTTGCCCCAATGAAGAGAGCCTTGATGTGAAGAGTAGCTGTTTATGTAAATCCTCTTTTTCTTGTTCTAGATTTTTATCAGGAGTAATATCTTTTATTAGACAAGCTATATGGCGTGGTGCTTGGAAATAGATTCTAATTTCAAGATGCTTAGAGGCTTCTAAAACATACATGTCAAATAGTACAGGACGATTTGTTGTAATCGCTTCATTGATTTTTTTATTCCATGTTTCATGTTTAAAATCAAAAAAATCAAAAATAGATTTATTAATAATTGTATTTGATTTTAAACTAATTATTTTTTCAAATGCAGGATTTACTTGAGCAAATTTAAAATTGATCGGCACTTGATTTTTATCAAATACAACATCAAGGATCGCCACTCCTTCAATTAATTGTTGAAAGAGTGAATAGTATCGCTCTTTACTCTCTTTTATTTCTTCTTTTTGATCTATTTTTGTTCCAGCAAAGAGGGCCAGCTCTCGATACATGATGGCAATATTTAAATCATCTTCTGTGAAACTTTTTTTTGTAGTGACAATACCAATATATCCAGGGTCATCTTCGCTTATTGTTATTGGAATAAGCATGCTGTTTTTTATTATGAGAGGCTTTTGCGTGCTTACCGCAACAATTTCACTTGCAGATAGGGGAGGGCGTTTTTGCGAAAGATTTTTCGTTTTTCCATCTTCTGTTTCGTAGGATAAGAATGTTTTAGAAATGCCTGTTTCAAGATTTACACTTGCGATAAATCCATATTCTGCATCAGTCATATCGATGCAGTGCTTAAGTAAAATTTCTAAATTTTCATGATAACTAGTACTTTTTATAAGTTCATTTGTTAATTTTGAAGTATTTATAATTTGAGAGCGTAGTGCTTCAATACTCATAAAATTATTTTTCCTTATGGGTTGTAACTCCATCCCAGTTTGGAGGAGGTGGCACTTCTAGATATTTTAAACTTCGATCTAAAATTAAATGACTTGCTTTATCATCTGGATATTTTTTTAAAATTTCTTCAAAAAGTGCAATTGCTTTTTTAAATTCTTGTTTTTGATACAGATCAAATGCGAGATTATGTTTTGCTATCGCATCATCATCATTATACATTTTGTGTGATGGATGAAAGACCTCATAGTTTGTTACAGCAGTTTCTTTACCCTTAACCCTCATTTTATCAAGGATACGGTATTTAAACTCTTTTCTTAACTCTTCTGGAATTGCCATTAAAGTAAACTCCGAGATATTTAGTTGCACCCCATAGAATTTACAAAGACTTTCAAGTCGTGCTCCAAGATTCATGTTATCGCCAAGTGCAGTATAGGAGAAAATCTTATCAGATCCCATATTTCCAACAGAGCAGTCTCCAGTATTTAGACCAACACCATGTTTAAATTCTGGAAAATTTTGTTCGCGAAATTTAGCATTAATTTTTGGCAACTCTTCGTGCATCTTTAACGCCGCTTTCACCGCATGATAAGCGTGATTTTCAACGCCAACAGGGGCCCCCCAAAAAGCAACAATAGCATCACCAATATATTTATCAAGAGTTCCATGATTATCAAAAATTATATCAGTCATTACTCCCATATATTGATTTAAGGCCTTTGATAACTCTTCTGGAGTTAAACGCTCACTAATGGTTGTAAAATCTCTAACATCGGAAAAAAAGACAGTGATATTTTTTTTCTCTCCTCCGACTTTTACCATGCTTGGATCATCAAGCATTTTGTTCACAACCGATGGCGCCACAAAGCGAGAAAAGGTTCCCCTGATCTGCTTTTTCTCTTTATTCGCGACGTAAAAGTTTAAGAAGGTGTTCCACATGTAGCAGGAAAAAATTGAAAAGATACAGGTAAAAAGCTTGATGTCGTATCCTTCTGCATAGAGATATTTTACATCAAGAATAATAATTGCGGTGATAAAAAATATCAGTGTAAATAAATCTAAAATAGCATTTTTAAAAAATCCAATTAACATTAAAATTAAAATTGGAATAAATGTTAAAATTAAAAGCATGATGGTTGATTCAGAAGAGGCCTTAAAAGAAAATTTGTCTAAAAGCATCTTTAACATATTCATGTGCCAGTAAACCCCAGGAAGATTTCCGGCAATGGGAGAGTTTCTAAGATCGTGCGCACCAAAAGCATTTGATGCAATAAAAATAATTTTATCTTTAAAGTGTTTGATCATCTCCTTGTCATCATTTTTGGCAGATAATATCTTGCGGATTGATACTGTTGGAAAATTTTCTGGACCGCCAAACCATTTTATTTTTGTGATTCCAGCGTAGTTTACATATATTTTGTAGTCGCTAAGGTGTTGAAAATGTAATTGCTCGTCTTTTATAACAGCTTTTATTTTTGGTCTATCACCTAGTGATGGATTAAGAAATTCTGTATAAGTAGCAAGTGTAAGAGAGTTAAATGTTGTAGACATATCTTGTTCTTCACTAAAAAAAATATATGGAATTAATTTATATTCTCGAAAAACTCCATCAGGAGACATGTCCTCTCCAACACTACCAACGTTTGGATTTGCATCTGTGATAGTATCAATAGTGATTGCCCCTTTAGGAATAACTGACTTTTTCAATTGTGAAGAAATTTTTTCATTTTCTATTTCAAAAAAAATCAGGTCATTTAAAAGAGAAACAGGAACTGTAGTTTCATACATCTCTTTTATGTTTGGAGAATATTCAAGTGTCTCAACCTTAAACGGTAAAATAATTTTTCTTCCCTCTTGTTCTTGAAAACGTTTTATAGAGTTTGCAAATGCGATATCGGGAGATTCTACATTACAGCCGATTTCTGGTTCAAAGAAAAAAACGTCAAAAGCAACGGTTCTTGCGCCAAAAACATTTAATTTATCGACAAGTTCGGCCCACTTTGTTCTTGTCCATGGAAAGCGGCCAATTTCTCTTATCGATTCATCATCTATTGCCGCCAAAACGATGCGATCTTCAAATGCATCTTTATCTCTAATTTGATTTACTTTGGTATCATAAAAAAAGTTTTCTAGATTATTCCAAATCTTAAAAATAAAGAACTGACTAATGTTTGTGTTATTTCCAGCTTGGTCTATAATAGAATAAAATGTTATCATCAAAAAACTACTGACAACAATTAAAAAAATTCCAAGCCAGCGAACATACTCTTTTATGATATTTGATATAAATAATTTAAATACATGCAAAATACTTCGCACTTTTTCTACAACTGCCTTAATCATAGATCAACCTTGTGTAAAAAAATAATTACTCTAAAAAAAATTAAAGTCTGATTTTTTTAAAAAACTAGAAATTATATTTTAATTCAGAGTTAACTACATGTTTTTTATAATCATAATTTGCTTTATCTTTAGAGATATTTCTTGTGTAGTCGTATCCGACAGAAACGTTAAGACCGTTTAGAAAAATATTTTTTCTGGTTACTTTAAATGATGGATTATGTGTCGTTTCAATCCCTCGCGCTTCTTTTTGCTCTTTGGTATTAACAGCAGTGTAAGCGTATGCAAGATTAAATGAGTAGTTTTCAATCAAATTACCAAGAAGATAATCAGTTCTAAAAAGATAAGAAAGTGTTGAGTTAGAGCTGTTATTTACAATAGCGTTATCAACCGATATCAAGAAAATAAGTAATTTTTTATTTTGCAATATGACAATTTGATCAAGCATTGCGCTATAAGTCTTACTTTCTGAAGTATACTGATAAGATTTATAAACTTTTGCTTTTCCTTTAATTGTTGTATCGCCAAAAGAGAATAGTTTAAATTTTTCTCCTAAAACAAGTGCTCCAGATTTTCCATAGTATCTTTTGGTTTTTGTGCTGTCAGTATCGCGTGCAGTATAGTTAAATTCAAAATCATAAATAAGGGCCGCTTGATTTTTAAATGCAGTATGTTCAATACTATTTCTTAGGGCAGGGGAGATGCTATAATTATCATTTTTGTAAACTTCGGGATGAGTCTGATCGCTATATCGACTATAATCAAGGCGAAGTTCTGGAGAAAATACAAAACGCTGCATTAGAGAAGCATTATATCTCGCAAATAAATTCGTTTCAAAAATATAAGAATCAAACTTACTTTGGGCCGCTGTTGGCTGCTCTGTAACTTGTGTTACGTTATTATCATATTTTATTTTTTGACCGATAGAAAAATCAGCTCTTTTTTTACCTAAATCCCTGCCATTAACCATAATGTTTGGATCAAGGTTATACATCTTTTCTAGATCAATAATTCTTCTATTAATATCAATTGCAATTTGAGAATTTTTATCAAGCTCTAAT
>CAZCDT010000075.1:0-14224 GCA_964497525.1 uncultured Bacteriovoracaceae bacterium | reverse complement strand
ACGGGTACTTTAAAAACAAGATCATCATCTACATCTTTATGCCCCCCCCAATCAGATATAATTGCAGGCCATCCAGATTCTAAAGATTCCTGCAATGAAACACCAAAATCTTCACACATAAAAGTAGATAAAGAGACAAAAATATTTATCGTGCTTTTCCACTTTTTTTCAACATATTCAATCCAATTAACGCCTCTGCCTTGTTGTGCAATAATAGGTTTAATTGTAAAACTCTTGTCATATAGAATTTTTTTTATTTTATTTTCATAATTTCCAAAGTTTCTACGGCCACAATCGACATGAAAACTATCATCAAATGATCCAATTAAAATCGGCCGTATCTGTTGATGAAAATCTTTTTGTAGATATTTTACTGTTTCTAGAAAAAATTCAATATTTTTTACAGCAGATATTCTTCCAGAAAAGATGAAATTAATTTTTTTGCTCTTTATTCTAGAATTTGCCAATGCAGCAATGTTTACTTGTGTTTCTTGATTCTTTCTCCTACTTCTTTCATCAACTGGCCACAACTCATTTCTTGAAATTATGCTCACTTCAGTCTCTGAAATTCCAAAAATTTTTGTAAAAATATTTTTCACACAATCAGATAAACACCAAAATCTATACTTACCTAACGGCCAATTTCCACTCTCTAAAAATTTTGAAAAAAAAGAACCAAAAAAAACAACATTTATAATCTGATCTGGGTCTCCTTTAAATCCTCCTTGATCCACAAACCATAAATTTTTAATTCCCTTCGCAGAAAAATACTCTTCACATTTTCTTACTAAAGATTCAATGCTTGTACTACAAATATCGATTTCTAAAGCATCAGGAGATATTTTTCGATCAAAAAAATTTAGACTATTTTTTTTCATTTATAAAATCCAAAACCATTAGAAATAATAAAATCGCAAATATCATTTTCTTTATTTAAATCTATTTGAAATTCTCCGCGATGTGGATCTTTTACAAGAAGCCAATTACCTTCCATATTGGCCCACGGATATAGGACATACTCTTTACCATTTTGACTATTACAGTAATTACAACTTGCTCCATATGATTTTAAAAATCTACCAGCAACCTCATCCTCATAATTATAAAAAATTCTGCACTGTTTTTTACTTAACATTCTTATTTTTTTTTCTTGCTCTAACATTGTTAAAATAATATCTGTCTTTTTAAGAGATCTAAAGTCGGCTCCAGATTTTTTAACTATCAATTTTTTTAATTTCGTAACAATGCTGCATCGATCAAAGTCACTATTTTTATATAATTCTTGATTCTTCTTTTCATATTTTTTAATAACCAATAATATTTGTTCAACCATCTCAGATAAAGCAACAAAAGGTCCATACTTTGAATAGTAAGCGGTAATCGGATAAAACAAATCTGGAAAAGTTTTTACATATTCCTTATGGCCTCCCCAATTTGTAGCAACAACATAATTTGATGTTTTTAAGGCACGAAAAACTGCCATGCCAAAATTTTCATCTGAATGAAGTGTTGGAGTAACAAATATATAACGCTCTCGTCCTAAGAAATTATAAATGGCCTCTCGTTCAATATGACCATGGAATGTCACCTTATCAGAAATATTTAACTGCTCTATCAACATACATAGATATTCCTGATAATTTGAAAAAGTAATATCCATATTTGGACTACCAAGCCCATCTTCCTTGCCAAAAACATGCAGTCGTAAATTTCTAGTGTTACTTTGTTTACAAACCACAGAAAAAGCAACCATTAATGTATGTAAATTTTTTTGTTCTGAAATACGGCCGATATATACAAGAGAAATTTCGTCTTCCGATCTGTATAATGGAGGAATTTGTATATCTGAATCATTAATTGTAAAAGGAATTTTTACAACCGTTGCATTAAAAAATGATTGCTGCATACACATTATATCGCCATCACATGTGCCAATAAAAATATCTGATTCTCTTAAGCTATCAACTCCTTGCCATTTTAAAATAGGCCAACATCCAATCGTGGCCATTCCATGCAAATGAATTATAAATCTTGCTTCACGATTTATCGTCTCTCGTATCATTTTTGCAAGTTGTGCCACCTTTATTGTAAAGCAAGTAAAAACTATGTTATCGGCAGCAATAATAGCAGGGATCATTGTTTTTAAAGATATGTCATCAACACAAAAAACAGAAACTGCATGTAAATCGTCTTCGGTACTTTCCCATTGATCAACAAGTTGAGGTATGATCTCTTGCATGCTATGCCAAACAAAATTTTCTTTTGATGTAATAACTACTGTATTATTTTTCATTTTTCTTTTTTTGTAATATAAACATTATTAATAACCAGGCCATCTACAGGAGTATTAATTAAAAATCTTTTTGCATCATAAATCGTTTCAACAATTGGCTCATGCATAACATTTAAACTTGTATTTAACAGACAAAAAATTCCTGTTTTCTTACCAAACTCCATTAACAATTCATAAAATTCTTTTGATTGGCCCTCTCTTACTGTCTGCATTCTAGAAGTTCCATCCACGTGAGTTATCTCTTTTAAGAGATCTTTATATGGTGCCCTAACTTTTACCGCAAAAGACATAAAGGGATTATTAAAACCTTTTGGCACACAAAAATATTCATCCGCCATCGCGTGAATTACCGAACAGCCATACGGTCTAAAATTTTCTCTAAATTTTATATTATCATTTAAATAATTTTTTACATCAAAACGATCTGGACGAACCAAAATGCTTCTATGTCCTAAGGCACGAGGTCCAACTTCACTTCTTCCAACAAACCATGCAATAACTTTACCTGCTGCTAACTCATTAGCACAATATTCTGCAATAGAAGATGGTATAAAAACATTCATCTCAGAAAAACAGTGCATAATTTCTTCAATCTGTGGATCTGATTTTTTTGCTCCTAAAAAACTGTGCTGAAACTCGTGTTCAACGATTTCCTTTTGATACTGAGGAGTAACATAATATTTTGATGCCATTGCAAGGCCTAAAGAAATACCCTCATCTCCTGGGGCAGGAGGAACATATATTTCCTTAAATAAAGAAGCATCTACAATTTTCATATTTGTTGTGCAATTAAGGGCCGTTCCACCTGCCAAGATTAAATTATCATATTCAGGATGTAATATTTTTATTTTTTCCAATAAAGCAAATACACTCTCTTGAAAATGTTCTTGAACTGATGCTGCAATATCAGACCATCTATTTATATTAAAAGAATTTTCCCACTCTTTTTTTGATGAACCACTAAAAGCATCATTCCAATTCAAGGATTCCAAAAAAACTTCTCTATTTTTTATTTTTTTTGCCATACCAAAAGCGGCAAGTCCCATAACCTTCCCGGCCGCTGTTTTTGAATTAAAAATATATTCTGCACTTTTTTCGTATAACGTTCCAAGCCCTGAAGAAAAATAGTGCTGTGGCCATTGTTTACTTTTTACAAATAGCTGCCAATCTTTATAGATACACTTTGGTGCAGATCCATCATATAAATAAACAGAACAACTTTCACTAGAGTCTTCTGGTAAGTTTATCGGCAAATATTCGTGATCACCGACTTTTATACAATTTTTAAAGTGACGAATTCTAAGTCCTGAGCCATCCATTACCAATATAATACTTTTTTTAAATGGCGACATATATGCTGCCGCCGCAGCATGGCAATAATGATGAGAAAAAAACATAACATCTTTATTATTTTGACGAGAAAAAAGATCCATCTTTTGATTTTTCAAATATTCAAAAAATGGAAAAGAGTTATTTAGGGCCCTTTCATAAATTAAAGGGTCTTCAACACACCTATTTTCAGCAATAAAAAAATCATTATGCTTTTTATTTTGCAGCAATAGATTTATTGCTTTTTCTGGCCAACTATTAGCAGATTTCTTTCTTAATACTCTCTCAGAAAGAATTACTTCTATACTATCCAGATTTGATAGAGAAAAATCGACAAAAGCTGCTGAAGTATTAAAGGCAGTTTTACTAATCCCTAAAAAATTATCACAACATATCGATTTTTTTTTACTAAACATTAAAACCTATAATCTTTAAAATATACGAGTCGTATAATGTGTAATAATATACTCTTTGACTTGTGCTTTTCAAGTAAAAGAATAGATATCATCTTTACTAAATTTAGAGAGAATTTATGAAAAAAAATCAAAACACCATCATCGAATTTACGTTTGTATCAATCGTTCTTGGAATACTTATTGCGATTTTATTAACAGCGGCCAATGTCTATCTTGGACTTTATGCCGGGATGACAATTTCTGCAGCAATTCCGGCCTCAGTAATGTCGATGGGTTTTTTTAAAGTCATACTACGACGTCCTGGTCTGTATGAAAGTAATATCGTTCAAACAATTGCCAGCGCAGGTTCATCACTTGCCTCGGGTATTATTTTTACTGTGCCTGCACTACTTTTAGTCGGAGCTTGGACCAATTTTCAATTTTGGCCAACAACCCTTATCGCACTTGGTGGCGGAATGCTTGGTGTAGTATTTATGATTCCTTTAAGAAAAGCACTGATTGTTGAAGATAAAACCCTTGTATATCCAGAAGGTGTCGCATGCGCCGAAGTTTTAAAAACTGGTGCATCAGAAGATGGAAAAAATGGATTATATACAATATTGCAAGGACTGGCCCTTGGATCAGTTTTTAAATTTTTGGGAACAGGAATGAAAGTTTTTCAGGCCTCCGTTGAAAAAGCGTATTTTGCAGGAAACAGAGTTTGGTTTTTTGGAAGCGATATTTCTCCTGCACTACTTGCCATCGGCTATATTGTAAAACTTGAGGTTGCAATTCTAGTCTTGGCCGGAGGACTAATTGGTTGGAGTATTGGAATTCCACTTATGGCACTTTCTCCAGAACTAGCAAATGGTACACCACTTGATGCTGCATGGACTCTATGGTCCACAAAAATTAGATATATCGGCGTTGGGGCCATGATTGTTGGAGGTCTTTGGTCTATTATTTCAGTTCGACATGGAATTTTTAAAGGTCTTGGAGAAATTAAAAAAACTTATAATGCAAAAAAAGGAGACACTGTTGAACGATCAGAACGCAATATGTCGCTTCTTCCGATGCTTATTATTTTTATAATCTCAACAATTATCATGTTTGCTTTATACCAATATCTTCTTCAAAATATTGGTTACACCATAATTACAACGTTAATTATGACTATTTTGGGATTTTTATTTGTTGCAGTTTCTAGTTATGTTGTAGGACTTGTTGGTAGCTCTAATAATCCAGTATCTGGTATGACTATTTCTGTTTTATTAATTACTTCGGTTTTACTTTTAGTTTTAGGAATTCAAAATAATTCCGCAATACTCGCGACTCTTGGAGTTGCCGCTGTTGTGTGTTGTGCTGCATGCTCTGCAGGGGACACCTCACAAGATTTAAAAACAGGATATCTTTTAAAAGCAACTCCTGCGCTTCAGCAGTGGGGAGCAATAATTGGTGTTGCCGCAAGTGCGGCATTTATTGCACCTGTTCTAACTCTATTACATAATGCATATGGTATTGGTACAGGTCTTAAAGCACCACAAGCTGCATTGTTTGCAAGTATTACTAATGCTATTTTTGGTTCTGGCAACATGCCATATAACATGATTGCTCTTGGAGTCATCCTTGGTATTATCGTTATTGTTCTAGATCAATATCTTGCAAAGAAAAAAAGTAAAATTAGATTGTACTTAATGCCTCTGGCAGTAGGAATTTATCTTCCTGTTACACTTGCAATTCCAATGTTTGTAGGTGGTCTACTTCGCTTTGCCGTAGATTACCACAAAAAAGAGGAAGAAATTTCTGACTCTGATAATGGAGTATTATTTAGCTCAGGAATTATTGCAGGCGAATCCATTATGGGAGTAATTCTTGCAGTGTTTATTTATTTTAAAATTGATTTAGCAATCTCTTTAATCTCTCAAGTAACTTCTGAACTTATCTCTGTTTTGGCGTTAACCTCTGTTGCAATTTATCTTTTTATCATATCAAAGCGGCGCTAATCTTTTCAAAATTGAGCATTTTTTTAAGGCCGCTGCTACCCCTTGCAATTTTTTATTTGCTTAAAGGAGCATCTGTCATTAGCATTAATTACACTATGGATTTACAATGCGCATAACTTTAATTTTATTCTGTTTCACATTTATTCTTTCAAGCTGTGCCTCTAATTCTTCAAAAAAATGGGGAGAAAGTGTTGGAAAAAATAATGGGCCAGGCAAATTTGTTCGCTCTTTCTTTGGCTCTTTGTTTGCTTTTAGAACAATTGTTCCCGCAACCGCCAGTTATATAATTTATAAAAAGGGAGTCGATAGAAGTCTTTCTAGTTGGGCAACAAGAAGTACTCCAATCTTTGGCAGCAAAAGTAGTGCTAGCGACTGGAGCGATCTCCTACGACATGGAACCAGTGTTGCTTATTTTTCGACAGCACTCATCGCAAATAGTGGCAACGAAACTGGGCCAATTCTTTGGAATAAGCTTAAAGGGCTTTCTGTGGGTTTTTTCGCTTACTATTTTACAAGTTTAGGGCGACGAGAGCTCTAAGAAAAAACAAATCGCACACGACCCAATGGTGGCCCTCAAAGCTTTCCTTCAGGTCACACTTCATCTGCTGCAGTTAGAGCTGCTCTTACTTCACAAAACCTAACATTTATGAATCTCAACAAAACTCATAACAATATTATTGATAACTTTGTGTATTTGATGGCAGTAGGTACAGCTTGGGCCAGAGTTGAAGCGGGGGTCCACTATCCCGCATGTGTTCTTGGTGGACTGGCCCTCGGTAATTTTGTTGGAACCTTCATGAGTAGATACTTTATCGGTGATGGAACAAGTGTCAAAGTCGCGATTGTACCCATAAAAGACAACTACAACCTTGCCATGACATATAATTTTTAAATTACTTCTGTTTAAAATTAAACTCAAAACTAAATTTCTAATTATTAGAAATATTATGAATTATTTTTTTCTCAAGATCCAACATCCTTTTTTTTAATAAAATGCCGTCTCCTGCCGAAAAACCTCCAAGATCACCATCTGATTTTATCACTCGATGACATGGAATAATTAAGGGAATTGGATTCTTTTTAACGGCCATTCCAACGGCCCTTGAACCTAAAGGATTATTGCAGCGACATGCTAGCTCTTTATAAGAAATAGTCTCTCCATGTCTTACTTTTTTTAGCTCCAAGTATACTTTAAAACAAAATTTTGAGACTTCAGTAAAAGACAAGTTTATATTTGCAAAGGAATATTCTTGCTCACTAAAATATTTTTCTATTTCAAAAATAACACGACAAATCGATTTTGATATCGCTGTTTTTTTTCTAACTTCAAAAAATATACTATTTTTTAACTCTTTACTAACTTTTATACGAAGACTGCTAACACTTTTTTCTGGCAGAAATACCCTACAAATTTCCTTTTTTTCATTCCAACAAATCGCCGCATACCCCATCTTTGTTGTAAAAATAGTATAAAAAATTTTTACAAGCATATTTTGCCCCCTTAAAGCACCTCGTTACATGCGAGATAATATATTGTGATTTGCAATACAAGTAAATCTTTTGCAAAAACAAGGAATATTCTTAAATGCTTTTTTTAAAATCTGCTTTAGCAGTTCTTGCTATTATGACATTCCAAGCTTTTGCTAACGATTGTCATATTTTAAAGCATGCGCCAAAAGAGATTCTAGAATTAAATAAAATATTAAATGATCCTGCTCTATTTCAAGAAAAAATGATTGTTTTAAAATCTGTGGAAAAAAGATTAACAGATACAATCAAACATAACGATCTTGGTAGTGCTTGTCTTAAAAGACATCTACCGAAACTCGAAAACTTTATCACAATGAAAGGAGTTTTGGATCGCTGTGACCTTGGAAATCAGGAAGCATACGATGCTGAAAAAAAGATGCGACTTTGTGATCGCTATCTTTCTGCAGCTGCAAGCGTATCTCCGAGTATTATCGCCTGTACTCCAGCATTAAATCAAATACCAGAAATTGAAAAATTACTACAAGCTGGCGGAAATATTTCTAGCGAATTTTTAGTTGCTCCATTTGAAAAAGATTTACTCAATCAATCTCTTTTAAACTCACTAAATACATATCTAACGATACAGCATAAATATCAAACAACTCCTTTGTCTCTACTTCAAAGCGTTAATGATTTATGTCAAAATAAATGCGACGATGAGTTAAAAAATAAATTAATGTCTCATGGCCAAAAGATTTTAAACGATCTTAAAAAAAGCAAAACCTATTCTTTAAATGAAATTCAAAACTATTTAAATAAAAGAATCGCACTTTTAAACAACCAATTAGACAATGTTATTTCTTTAAACAAAACAGATGGTGTGGTGTTTATTGCCAATAAATCAAAAAGCAATATTGAATCTAGCAAAGTTGAAGTTTTTGATAATCAAAGCGATCCATATTTAGATATATCAGAAGATACAAATCTAGATGAATTGCAAAAAGAGCAAGAAGCAAAGGCATCAGAAGATAAAAAAGCATATTTACAAAAACAAGCAAATCGTACAACCAAAGAAAAAGAAAATGATAATTTAGTAGAATCATATGATAAAGCATATCAAAAATATCAACACATCTATGAACAAACTGTTGCCGATGAGCGTGGTGGTATTTTTCTTTTCACAGATAAACTGCAAAAGCACACAAGAGAATTTCAAAGTAAAAATAAAAATGCAGGATTTCTTTTGAATCCATGGCGCGGATTCTATAAACACAATTACTTAAGTCAAAAAGAGGGAAAAGAACTTATAAAGCAATCGATTAAAGAAGCGCAAGATAGTATCCTAACGCAAAGTCATAGAATGCTTGAATTACATCAAAACGCACAAGAAAAAAAGATTGATCCAGAAATAGCATTAGCAAGAATTGCAAGAACTAATCCTGTGGCCCTTGGAACAGTATTAATTCAAAGACCAGAATATTCAATTGCAGCATGTAATGCTCTAAGAACTGCGGCCATAAATGAAACAGATGATTTCTGGAAAAAAGGATTCGTCTATGGAGGATTGGTTGTTGGAGGATTCGCTCTTGGAACAATGGCGGCAACTGGTGGTGCATTTCTTTTAGGCGCCAAAGCCATTGCGGGAGTATCTTTACCAACCATTGCATTTGGTGCTGCAGCAACAGGAACTGCATTTGGAGTTTTCGAGACTCCTTATTGGATTTCAGAATACGCCCATCAAAAAAAAGAAAATCAAGTTTTAAGACAAGAGGCGATATCGGCATCTGACAATCTTGCCTTGCAAGACATTACTCATAACAATGAGCAAATTGATGAAGCAGCATTTAACTCATGGCTCGCAGGATTTGGAACTATCGCATCTGGACTTGAAACAAGATATCTTCTTAAATCTTATAAGTCTGCGACATCTCTGGCCCAGACCTTACAGCTATCTGATGAGGCCACGAAAGGATTTTTAAAACAAGCATCCCGTGAACTATTGGCCTTTAATTCTATTGCAAATAAAATTGATGAACTTCCAAATCTAAAAACACTTATTACAAAACTCCACTCTTTTCAAAGCGAAACACAAATTAAAAATCTATTATCATCTCTTTTACAAATGTCAAAAGATGACCTCATAAATGCTCTCAATATTTTAAATAAAATTGGCCCAGAAGAATTAGATGTCTTAAAAAAACTAAAAAATATCGATATCGAAGATCTTTTAAAAAATATTTTATCGCAAAAAAACACAACCATTTCAGAGTATTTAGAAACATTACAAGAAATAACAATTTTAAATAAAGAAATTGCAAATACTGCTGATCTCGACTTGAAAAATGTATTAATTAAAAACCGAGATGATTTATCTAAGTTTATCCAAAACGAAGTCAATGTTTTGAAGAAAAAAAGAGAGTTATCGTTTTTAAATACTGCAGAGAACCTTAATTTAAGCGATCTAGAACTTTCTCGCGGACATATTGGAGATACGGTATTAGAAACTCTTGGGAATAATCCAGAATTTAAAAAACTAGAATCTCTTGCAAAAAGAGCTGCTCAAAAAAATGGCACGAGACTTTCACCGGAGTTGCGTGCAAAAGCCTTAGGAACAGTAATGGAATCGCATGATGAGCTATCTAATGCAGCAAAAAAGAAAATGCTTCTTGATGCAGGTTTTTCAAATAGAGAAATTGCTTATTTAAGAAAAGAGGGACTTTTACATGGCAAAAAAACATTTAAAGATATAATAAAATATTTTAAAAATACAGAGAGTGCCAAAATTCGCGCCAAACAAGATCTAATTCAATCACCAGAAAAATTTAAAGCAGTGCTCTCAAATGTTGATGGAGTTTCTCTAGAAGTGCGCGCAAGGCCATTTGGTGTTGGAATGCCAACAGGTGATATCTATCGCGTTGAAAAATCTCTTGATGGGAAACTTTATTTTATAGTTGGAGATGTCTCTGGTCATGGAACAGTATCTGCACAAGAGTGTCTTAAAATTCATGAGATGTTTGAAAAAATGCCGCTTTTAAAAGATGCCGTTGCTCAAGGTTTACCACCTGGAGATTTAATAAAAATCATTGAAACAAATTACACAGACTCAATGGGAAAATATTTTACTATGGCCATTGCTCAAGTTGACCCCAAAACTGGCGAGATCATTCATAGCGGTGCAGGTCATCCACCATTTTTTATTAAACGCGCTGATGGAGCAGTTGAGTCGTTATCAAATGCTGGAAGTGCCATATTTGAAGAGATGGTAAGGCCTTATGAACCACAAAATCGATTTGCATCTCAAGCAAAAAAACTTAATAATGGCGACATGCTTATAGGTATTACTGATGGCGTATATGAGAATAGATTGGTCCCTCGAAATAAAGAAACTCTACTTACAAAAAACATCAATGCTGATGCAGAGAATGTTCTTGCTCCAATTTTAAAAAAGGAAAGCAGTCATAAAAATATTGCAAATAAAGTATCTGCTGCTTCCACTCCAGATGACGCTACTACTATTGTTGTAAAATTTGATGGTATTACAAAAAAAGTATCTGATGCCAATAAACTATATCCTGAAAATATTTATGCAGTTAAGCAATATCAAAAAATTCTTCAAGAAGACTTTCCAACACTCGATGCTGTTATTACAATGAAGGCGGCAAAAAAAGGAGAGCTATCATCAGACGTTGTCCATATAGATAAACTTGTGGATGGAAAACTTTTGGTTATTGTTGGTGATGTTACAGGCCATGGAAATCAAAGTGCTGGTATTGCAAATAAGTTTAGAGATTTCTTATCCACTGATGAAACATTTACAGGTTTATATAAATTCAAAGAAAACACAACCGTTGAAGATTTAGCAAAAGCAATTCGTACAAATTTTAAAGTTGATGCAAAAAATAGATATATTCAAACAAGCGTCACAATAATAGACCCAAAAACTGGCGCTATAAATAACTGCTCCTTGGGAGAATCATTTGTTGAAATTGTAGAAAAAAATGGTGCCATCGTTGATTTAAAAAGCTCTCCATTTGGACATGTTAATGATAAAGATCCTGTATCATTTTACTCTAAAGCAAAAGCAAAAACGGATACTCTCTTAAAAGACGAACTGCTTATTATTCGTACTGATGGAAAAAGCACTCAAGGTATTAAAAAATTAAATACTACTAATGCACAAGAAACAGCAGAAATATTAAACAAACTTCCTGATCCTGTTGAAAGCGATCCAGATGATTTTACCACTGTTGTGATACGACTAAAATAAAGACTAAATACTCCTGCACTCCATTCGTAATTTAAATCCATCGCAACCTTGTGGAATTAATTTATATTCACCCATTAAATAATTATAATCAGCAAAAGAGATTTTTTTACGTTGTTCAAAAAAAGATATCAACTCCATAAGTTTTTTATCATTTTTGCTTTGTTGTTTTATTTCTAACATCATCTTTGTGTTTTTATTCTTAGAACTCTCAAAAACACACGCATTCCACACTAACCACGGAATTTCTAGTGCCATATGAATATCTTTTAAATCGCAATTATTACCGATATCAAAATTATTAATTAGTGGCATTGCATATTCTAAAAAAACTTCTGATGCCTTTTTACCTCTCAATAAACTTGGAAGCTCTTCGTCTTTTTGTTTACTTACATCATTGTATATAGCATGCATGTTACTGTTTTTAATTATCTTATCTTTGTCATCTTCTCTTAAAACAACAGTGGCATTCTTTAAATTTTTTTCGTGTTCATTATACTGCTCGCTACACGGCAGTGACGAGGGCCGATCAGGAATGCCACCTAAAAATATTGCTTGATCTGTATAATTAAAAAATCCATAAAAAATAAACTCATGCCAATAATTTAAAAAAGGCCCATGCTTCATAAAATCATGAAGTGATTCTTTGTCTATATTATTTCTGTTAAAAAAATCAAGCCACTCTTGCTTATTAGCAAATAGAACATATGGCGTGGTCATAACCACAGAATAGTTCACACATTCAAAAACAGGAGGAAGTAACCTTGCAAGCCAAAGCTGACCAACTTTCCCTTTATAACCAGCAGGACAAGTGCAGAAAAATTTATTACTTGTTATAAGTTCATTGAGCCATAATTTATCATTTTCGATGCTCGTTACTTCATAAATCCCCATTCTTGATGAATTTAAAATATCAATTATTGTAATAGTATCTTCTTGCAGTTTTAGTTCTGGTGCCAAATCTAAAAAAACAGATCCTAAAGTTTCTTTATCTGAACCAAAATGCAAATCAAATAGTTCCCAAAGCGAATAATATGAATCAGTAAGTGGACTAATCGGCGGGCCACCTGGTATATATAAACTTTCCTGTTTTTTTGATATCTTTTGAAAAACATTCATCTCTTTTAAATTAGCAAGACCATACATGCAACTCGCAATTAAACCAATTGTCGAAACATAAGTTCGGTGAAGCTGATCAACTGTCCCACACTCTATCGTTTTTTGAAGATCCTTTAATATTTCTTTTGCTTTATCTGCTTCTTTTTTTGCTTCTCTTAAATCGGTCAAATCGATCACCTTTTTATTCAGATGCTGAAGTAGATTTCTTTTAAGCTGTTTTGAAATTTTTCCCATTAATATTCCCTTTTAATAAATTGTCTGATTTTGCCAACCAGTAAATTCTTTTTTTAGCTGTTCATAACTATTAAATACAATTGGACATATGTGATAATTTTCAACAACACTTAAAAGACGTGTCAAAAACTTATCTTTATGCAAATGAGGAAACGACTTGCAATCATCCGGCCGACAATCATATTGTAAACATCTTTTATCCTCAAGTAGAGGGCAAGGAGTAGTATTAAAAATAAAATCCGAATCGCCGTCTTTTTTTAAATATCTGTCTTTAAACATTTCTATTTTATTTTTAAGCGAACATGACAGCTGTGCAATATCTGATTCTGTTAAAATTGGAGATGATTTTTTACAACAGTTTGCGCATTGCAGACAGTCTATCCACTGAGAAACATCACTCGCTATCGCATGTATCAATTCATCTATATTTACATTTCCATCATACATCTTTAAAAAAGATCTAAATTTCAAATTTTCCTCACGCTTCTCTATCGCAATTCTTTCAATTGTCTCAATGTCTGTTATTAGACAATCGACATCTTCTTCTTCAAAATATTGATACTGAGTCGGTAGCTCTCCTTTTATTTTCACAATTTCATCAGTAAAAGCTTCTAAATTATCTACTTTTTCAATATCAATAATTTCAATATCAAAACGATGCTCGTCGCCATAATCAAATAGATAAATAAATTTTTCTCCTTTTTTTGGTTTTAAAACATTTCTCAAACAAATATTTGCATTTCCTTCACCGTAAGGGTTTGCAGAGTATTCGGACCGTCTACTCCACATTTTGTTATCCATAAAAAAGGAAAACATGTGATCATTGTCCCACCGAAGTGCATCTTGAATATAACGATGAAGAGAATAAAGTGTTGCGTTATGAGTAAGCTTAATCCAGCATGAAAAAGACTCAAATTCTTGTGTTGTAACTAACAAAGTATATGCAAAGACTCGATTTAAACAACATTTCTTATACTTCAAACCACTTCCACAGCTACATGGATCATTTCTTCCAATTGCCATTTTTATTCCAATGTTAATTATAGCGTTAATAGGTATTAGCAAATTAAGTAAATTTTTTCTAGAAAATATTGAAATATTGTTAAATTACTTTAAA
>CAZCDT010000074.1:0-14475 GCA_964497525.1 uncultured Bacteriovoracaceae bacterium | reverse complement strand
CTTTTTTATTTTCCAGCGCTGATTAATATACTTATAAAAATTTACATAAGAGGCCATCACTTCAGTTTTATCTAAAGCAGTATCTAATCCATGAGCTTCTAGTAATGTATGAATTTTTTCTTCAAGTCTTTTTTGAGAAAGAGCAAATATATTGTGCATTGCCGTTCCAAAAAGAGCATCATCTATTTTTCCTTTTACCGCAATACGTTGCCCATACTCACAAATATCTCCCACGCTCAAATCAACCGAGTGATCTATTATGTCAGAAGGACTCACATGGAGTGATTGCTCTTGAATTTCTCCCAATGAATCTTTAAGTCCAAAAATTTCTTTTTTTAGAGCTTTCTTTTTTTCAACATCTTCTTCCATTAAAAATTCTCGCACCTTAATCTCTATATTTTTTTTATCATCACTCCAAATTGTTTGGTGCACTCCAGCTGTTAACGGCAAAGCAAAGTCACCACCTGCGCCATACACCCGATTTATCCAAGCAAAAGGAGTTTTTCCCGCTCGCGATAAAAAGATTAAAACATCTCGGGCCCTTGTCATCCCGACATAAAGTAAACGTGCATCTTCAGAGACAGCATCTTTAAATGCCTTTTTATATAATTCAGATGTCTGAATGTTTTCCAAATACAGCGTCGACTTTAATTGAGATGAAAATGGATTAATACCATATCGAATAAATCGATTACTTAAAGGATTATGCACATCAAAACCATCACAACTTTTTGATACCGAAACATCTAATTCTCGCGTTTTTAAATCTTTATCCATACTTGCTAAAAGGACGACTGGCCACTCTAACCCTTTTGCCTTGTGATAAGTTAAAACATTAATGGCATCAACTCCGTGGGCCTGTGCTTGCTCATCTGCTTTGTTTTGTTCCAGATCATCAAGCCACATCAACATTCCGGTGATCGTACAAGCCGTTTTAAACCTCTTACAACGATTCTCGTAATCAGAAACAAGTTCTTTAAACCGTAAAATATTTTTACATCTCTTCTCTGAATTATCCCAAGTAGAAACAATATTTAAGAAATCAAATTCTAAAACAAGCTGGTCAAATAGTTCACAAGGTCCCATCTCTTTTGAGTTTCCTCTTATTTTTTCTAATTTTTGAATATAGATATTTTCTTGTCCCCACAGATGTTTTTGGTCGTTTAAGATTGCACATATCCGGTCATCGATAATTTCATCTCCTCGACCTTTTTGACTTGTTAAAAGTAAAATCTCTGCTAACGCCAAAGAATCTTTTTTTGAATTTAAATATTTCAAACATGACGTCATTAAACGCCCTTCAGGAGTAGCAAGAAGGCCTGTCGTTGCTAGTGCCGTAGGAATGCCTTGCAATCTTAGTTCTCGGGCCAAATCCATGCAATCCTTATTCGTGGCCATTAAAATAGCAATGTCACCCAAGGAAACTTTTCTCATTTTTTTTGTATAACGATCTTCAATTTGCAGATCATCGCTTACATATTGATCAATTGCTTTTGCCAAATTTTTCCAATAAAGATCTTTATTGTTTTTTCCATCTTCTTTTTTTGCAAAATGCCAGTGTTCTAAAAAGGCAGCACTACTTTTTTCTATTTTTCGATGTGCTTTTAAAACGATCTGCTTTGTACTAAGCAAATCTTTAAAGACTTGAGTAAACATACTATTTGTCACCGCTACAAGTAATGGATTTGAACGATAAGATGTATCTAACACCTCTGCACGATTTCCGGCCAGTGTGTTTGCAGCAGTTAACATTAATTCAGGATCGGCACCTCTAAAACCATAAATACTTTGCTTTGGATCACCAACCCAAATCATGGTTTTAACACATTCGCTTAGCTTCAAAAAAATTGCTAACTGAATAGGACTTGTATCTTGAAATTCATCGACAAGTAACAAATCAATTTCTTGGGCGATAATTTTTTGAATACTTTTATTTTCTAAAAGTTCTAAGACCATTGTTTCTTGATCTATAAAATCAATCAGACCTCTTTGCTTTTTATAATCTTCATATACCTTTAAAGATTCACCAGCAAGGGCAAAAATCATATCGTAAAATTCTTTAATATCCGCATGTAAATCATGATGAGTATAAACCTTGGAAGCGATGGGGATCAATTTTTCCGCTATGTCTCGATATTTGGCCCCAACTTTTCCCTTTAAAATTTTTATCCAATCTGGCCACTTATTGCCTTGAGCACTATCTAAACGACTAAGGCACTGCTTGCAGTCAGATAAAAAACTATCAGTAGCATTATCTATTTTAAGATTTGCATTTGTGATCTCAAAAACTGCTTGCTCTAATTGAACTTTAAATGTCTCACTATTTTTTGCACTAACCGCCATTGAATCTGCTTTAGGCAAAAAAGATCCATATAACTGCCATGACTTCGTGCCACTTTTTTTTATATCATCACAACTTAACCGATTAGCTCTCGCTTCTTTTACAATGTCTTTGACAATACTTCGCCAATCCAAAATATCTCCCTTGAAATCTTTTGTAAAAAAACCAAAGGAGTCAACCAGCTTGTTCATCTTAGTAGTTATCTCATTTGTTAGAACGATAGAAACTGATTGATTAAAAATAAAATCTTCTTCATCTGCGGGAATTACTTCTGTCTTTGGAGAGGTGCCTAATTCATAACAAAAACGATCTACCAGTTTGCCACAAATACTATTAACCGTACCAATTAACGCAGAAGAAAGATCTGCAATATGGTGCCTGCTTTTCTCATCTTGTAATAGTTGCATTCTTATACGTTCATGCAATTCTTTTGCTGCCTTATTGGTAAAAGTAGTGGCAATAATTCGTGAAGGGCCCACTCCATCTTTTATCATCTCGATTAATTCATTGGTCAGTTTGGTGGTTTTACCACTTCCTGCACTGGCACAAATAATACGAATATTTGGTTTACTCATTTTCATCCTCCCAACCGCAAAAAGAGCTATATGGATTAGAGTAAGGAGCATCTTCACTTATTGGTAAGGCATCATTTTCTAAATACTTTTGCATATTATAGTCATCCATGTAAAAAATCACATCTCCATTTTTTATTTCCTCTTTGCGCAACTTATAAGTATTTTCCATCCTACTAAAGATATCATCATACCGATCACTTTCCTTTTGAGTGCCAACTTTTGTTTTTGCATTTTTAAAACCAAAATTATTTTTTGCAATCAAGAGGGCAGAATCAATAATGAAATATGCTGCATGTACTATCTCTTTTTTCATCTGTGACTTTGCTAGTTTTGAATATATGGCCAACTGAGTATCATTATCTTCAAAGACCATCTTTTCTCGATAACCCCTGCCACTCCATTTGTAATCGATAACTGCAACTTCATTTTTTCTTTTCAGCAAAAGATCTGCTCGGCCATAAATATCAACATCTGCAAATATTCCAAGAAGCTCGGCCTCTGAAGAAACAACTTCCCATTTATTAACAACAAGAGTTTCTATTAAAAAGAGCAAGGCCTCTTTAATCTTTATTTTCACCATTTCACAATCACACTGACGATCTTTTTGTAAAAGCAAAACCGCCGACTGCTCCACTATTTTATAAAAATTTTTCTCATACCAAGAAATAATTTGCTTTCTTGAAAGAGAATAAAAATCTGTATATTCTTTAAAAAAGGACTCAAATACTGTGTGTGCCAAGCTACCATAAAGCAAACTAGAGTCTGCAAGTTCTGGAGTTCTCACGTGCCTTAGCTCTGCAATTTTTTCCATCACCCAGATATATGGATAATTAAATAATTGATTAAGCGAAGAGTAAGATTCTCTTGTTTTCATTTGGGCCTTTGTTAAATTCTTCAGCTTCCATTTATCCACAATCTTTGGAATCTCTCTTTTTTGCTTTTTTTCTAATGTTTTATAGGTGTTTTCAAAAATATGATCAGAAATATTTTTAATATTTTCAAAAAAAGAATCACCTAAAAAATGTTGTAAGCTAAAATAGACTTGATGTTCTAAAACATCATTTGGTTCTTCTGGCACACATAAAATTAATTTTTGAGTAACATTTTCAATCATCGTCAAATCACTTTGAAGTTGTCTTTGATACTTTTGCAGACAATCATCATAAATTACTCCATGACTTTGTAAGTACTTTTTTTCATCAATAGACCAAAAATCATTTTTATTCATAGAAAAGTCAAAAAGATCAATCCAGACTAAAGATTTTGTTTGATAAAACAGCTCTTTAGAATTTTTCATTAAATGCAATGAATTGACTTCTGCATCACGCAAGCAAATAGTAATCTCTGGCATTAGGTCATCTATAATTTTTTCTAAATCTATTTTTATGATATGCTTTTTATAAACCACTCTTTTTTCAAGTATCTCTATTAGCTTTTCACAAGAATAATATAATTCCCAACTACTATTTTTATCCATCGAAGTTTCTTGTATGGCATGAAATTTTGCGTATTCCATAACCTTTTTATAAACATCAATAACATCTTCTATTGCACATGCGGCACTAGATTCAATTCGTTTTCTTTCAAACCAAAATGACAGCTCTTTTTTGTACTTTTTCCAATCGTCTACTGCTGCTGACTCTTCTAATTCTGATAACTTTTTCTGCCAACAAGGGCCAGCAATTCCGGGCATTTCAGATAATGCCTCTTCAAGACATGAAACAAGCGCTTTGTTTATTAGTCCTTTTGATAACTGCAAAAACTCAAGTAACCGATGGATGTCAATTGGTTCCCATAAAACGACATGTGCTAACTTCAATAATTGAGTCAATGGACGATTACTAGAGCGCAAAGATAATCCACTACTTGGTAATTTATTTAAGCATAATGCGCGATTAACAATATCATGTGAGTTTTGCGCATATAAAACAGGAGTCTCTTTGGAAAAATAAATTTCTTTTGCCAAGTATGAAGACAGCTCATAGATATTTTTATATTTTAAAATAATAAGAGAACCGTCATTTTTAATCTCATGATTCTTTTTGTTTTTTCCCGCAAGATAAGTTTTAAACTTTAAAAGATCAGAATTTTTCTCATCATCAACGACTATTTTTTTGTGCGATAAAATTTTCACACCGCACTCTTTTAACTTATCTATAAGTTTAATCAAGTGGGGTTCGTAAAAAGAAATATCATTTAAAAGCACGACTTCTTTAACGACCAAATCACCATTTATATTTTGTAAAATTTCATTAAAAATATCAGCATCACCTTTTAAATCAAATTTTTCCTCTAGCTTACATAGCTGTTTTATCTTTTCTGGCATGTTTTTTGTTACTTTAAAATCAAATCCAAAAAGCATTAGTTCATCTCTGATTTTTAAGAGATGCTTTGTTACAGATAATGGATCGGCCTTAAAGGAATTATAATAAAAATTTTTTTCATCTAAAGTGCTATCTATTATTTGATAATATTGCTCAACCCTCAGATGCTCTGCCTTTAAACCACTAAGGCCCAAATGCAGCGCAAGAATATCTAAAAATCTTTTTGGCCCAGCATACACTTCACCGACAAATGCTTGCCCTTCTGTAATATAATCAAAATCAAATTTTATCTCGTTTGCGGCACTAAAAAACACCTTCATAAATAAACCTTTTATCAATTTTTAAACCCAGATAATGCATTTTAGATCGTTGCGAGGGAGTAAAGTGCCGATTCAGACAAGGATTGAACAATTTTTTGGCCGAACGCTTATATTAATAAGCGGAGGTCAAAAAATTGTGAAGACGCCGTCTGTATCGAGCAATTTGCTCCCGCAGTAGATTTTAAATGCATTATCTGGGTTAAGCTCAAATAAAAATTAGTATCGTAAGTAGTATATTCTTTGTAATGACTTAATTCAAATGATGGACAAAAAGCGTCTAACTATAAAAAATATTCCTGACAAATTTTGTTATGAACGCAAACTATTTCTCACCTCTGGACAACTTTTGTCTCACCATTGTGCCAGTATTAGAAATAAGAAAAACATAATCAATCAAGTGAGGCCGAATGAAATTACTTCTTGTATTGATCGTCTACTTTGCGGCATATACTCAGCATGCAATTGGTGCATTTGAAATGAACTTATTGCCTGGCACTTGTATGTACATCAATGGGGTGCGTGTTTGTGCACTAAACCCTGTGCAAGAGCTAAGAATAGCTGAAAGAACTTTTTATCTGCCTTCAACTTCAACTTTAACTTTGTCAGCAGATAAAAAAAATGAGCTTAACAAAATTTGTCGCTGTTCTGGAACAGAATCTTTGTATAGTTACACTGTAGAACAAACAACAAGTGGTAACGAAAAAATTATAACAAAGATCACCCCGAATACTCCTAACTGGTGTGATTGTTATTATATTAACAGGGGTTGGTAATCACAGAGAGTGCGACTAAGACGATGTTTTTCCGCGATTTGATTTGCGAGGTTTTTTATCTCCTTTCATTGTGCGAAAAGAGTTTTTATCAAAACCGTGCTGCTGTGCTCTGATTTCATCAGAAATAACAGTCAACGATCTTTCTGGCATTCCTAAGACGCCACCAAGGTACCATCTGATATCCTGATAACAAGTAAACGGTTCAACTTTTCTTTGAAACTCTAATTCATAAAGATGAGGATTTAAAGTTATTTGTGTTTCTTCTGCCAATGAGAAGACAGGAACTTTTTCGTTGATAAATATTTTCTCTAAAACCGTACACATTTCATTAAACAATAAAGAATTTGTTGCAAACATTTTTTTCAAACAGTCATAAGAATATGCATCGTGCCAATTTTTCAAACTTCGTTTACTAATTTTATGTAAAAAAAAATCGTCTATTTCATCTTGAAAATAAAAAATGGCCTGTTTGGGGGGCGGCAAAACTAATTGTTTTTCAATTATCCATCTCCCATTACTAAATATCGACGCATCTACTAATTTTGGGCGTTCAAGAGGATTTTCTAAAGGAAATGTTTTTGGATGATATAGAATTTTAAAGAACAAATGACATCTTCCCGCAATCCCAACGATTCCCCAATCAAAACTTTTTATATTGATATTTCTACATAGGTTTTTATTTAAATTCGGTACATGGAGATGAAATCTCTTTGTATTTAAATATTTTAACGAAGAAATATCTACACATTTTCTGCTTCGTCGATATACGATGTCATCATCTATGTCATAAGATTGAACAACATCATAATAATCTTTAAATTTTGAGTATATTTTCATATGGCACCAAAAAAATATTCGCATCTTTTTTAGACAAATAATGTCTATTTTTGCCGCTATCGCATTTTTAATTTTTTTGTTAAACAATATCTTTAATAACTAATTTTTACGATGGACAAAAATAGACAAAATAAAATATCGAAAACTTTAGAATGATTTAATTAATGAAAGTATGTAACAAGCATCCAAAATATACTGGAAAGAAAAAACCAAAAACACAATGTTTGGTCTGCTTAAGTATTTATCTTGCTTTGCAACAACCAAGGGTCTTGCCGCGACCAACTAAAATAATAAAAGATAAAAGCAAATATTCTCGTAAAACTAAGCACAAAAAAATAACGAGTTAACTGAGCTTTTGATTCATAATAATGATCTACTTGTAAGTTATAACTTATCAACCAATCCTCTCAGTATTTTAGATGCACGACCTTCAAGTACGCAATCAAATCCCCCGCCTGTGCCAGTTAAAATCACCGTTTTCGCTTTGGGATGCTTCTTTAAACAAGACAGCAATTTATCATTTTCTACCATTGCCGTTGCCTTTTTTTATAAGTTAGCAGTGGTGTGAACTGAATTATTTCTTTAGAAATTGCATCAACCTTTAAAAGTTCATCAATAATGCGTTCGATATTTTTATAGGCCTGAGGCGCTTCATCATAGAGTAATTCTTTGTCTTCACAGATAACAAAATTTCCAAGCTCTGTTTTTTGTAAATCTTCCACTCGATACTTATGAGAAAGACGATCTTTTACATGACCTCGTTGCCATTTACGTCCCGCTCCATGTGGAAGTGAAAAATGATTCTCAAGAGAAGGAAAATTAGCACGTAAAAGATAAGTATAACTGCCTCGTGATCCGGGAAGGATCGACAAAGAATCAACTCTTGCGGCACCCTTACGATGAATAAAATAATTTATATTATCAATTACTCTCTTTTCTATTTGATTATGAATCTGCTCAAGAAAAAGAGATGTCTCAAGATGACATTTTTTCGCAATACGCATGGCCACAACTTTGCGATTAAAGCTGGCCCAATTACAAGCATAATTATGTTCTTGTAAGTACTCCTGGGCCTCTACAGATTCGACACGAAGGCCTTGAGATGAAAATTTTTGAATATGATTTCTTAATATACTTTCTCCAAGACCACGAGATCCAGAATGAATCAGCAGATAAACTTTTTTTGGATTTAAATGATACGCTTCTAAAATTTCAGGAGAATAGCTTTTATTTATTCGCATAAATTCAGCAAAGTGATTTCCACCACCAAGAGTTCCAAGCGAAGATTCAAAACGTAACGTAGATTTTGGTAATTCATTTGGAAGTTGTGGTAGCTCATTAAGTGGTGACTCTAGATCATCAAGTGCACGTATCATTTTATCCATCTTAAAACAGTGAGGCGAAATATCTGTTTCAAACAGCGACATTCCACAACCAATATCATTTCCAATTAAGTATGGATAAATTATCTTTTGAGTTAAAAAACTAGCACCAACAGGATAACCTTTTCCCGGATGCATGTCTGCGTGGCCAACGGCAGAGATAATTCCATCCATCGCGGCCGTTCGTTCAAACTGTTGCAAGGCACTGCCTTCAATAATATTTTTATCTGAAAAAGAATAATAAATCTTTGATGTCATATTTTTAAAAAAAATTATCCCTTAATACAAATAATCTGACGTAATTGATGGATCGCAGACGTAAGATCTTTTTGATTTTCCATCACTTCATCTATTGATTTATAAGCAGAAGGAAGTTCATCTAAAATCCCACGATCTTTACGACACTCAATGCCTTTGGTTTCTCTTTCAATATCTTCTTCTTTAAATTTTTGTCGAGCAGCTGTTCTACTCATCTTTCTTCCTGCTCCGTGAGAGCAAGATGAAAAAGAGTACTCATCTCCTTTGCCACACACAATAAAAGATTTTGCTCCCATTGATCCTGGAATAATTCCATATTCACCTTGGCGCGCAGACACGGCACCCTTTCTTGTTATCCACATCGTTTTTCCAAAATGGTTTTCTTGTTGACTATAGTTATGATGGCAATCAACAAAAAAATATGATTCAAAATTATCAACTAAACGTTCATCTTGATAAACATGATAAGATAGATCTTTTACTACACGTAAAACCATTTCTTTTCTATTTGCTTTGGCATAATTCTGACACCAATTCATATCAGTAATATATGCTAAAAATTCAGGAGTATCTTCTATCAAATATGCTAAATCAGAATCTGGCAAATCGTTTATTTTATCTCCCATGCAATGTTTTGCAATCTCGATATGTTTATCGGCAAGTTCTTTACCGATATGGCGAGAGCCTGAGTGAAGCAAAACCCACACGGTATCTTCTAAATCAAGACAGATTTCTATAAAATGATTTCCACCGCCAAGAGTTCCCAACTGCCAGAGGGAGTTTTTATATAACTTACTACTCTCCTTAATTGTTGCGGGTAATCCTAATGCTTTATGAGATGCTTTTATTCGGTCAGTTAGTGTACGATGAACATTTCTTCCTGTTGGGATTGAGCGCTCAATTGAGTGACGAAGCTCTTTTAAATTTTTTAGGGAATCGACCTGAAATGGAAAACGCAAAGCACTCATACCACAGCCAATATCTACACCGATCGCCGCAGGAATGATCGCACGATCTGTTGCTAGCACGGTTCCAATCGTAGAGCCTTTTCCTGCATGAACATCTGGCATCGCAGCGACATGATGAAAAACTATCGGTAAATTTGCAAGGCCCTTTAATTGTTTTATGGCCTCTTCTTCAACATCGTTTGTCCAAATTAGAATTGGTAATTTTTCTGTTTCAATTTTTTTTATCATAAATCCCTCGTCAATTTTATAGCATTATCACAGTAAAAAAACTCAGGGAACAAAAAATATTTTATTCATATTTTATGTCCATAAATGTCCATGCTATGACAAATCAAGAACTACCCCTATCTCAGTTATAAAAAATATATTCAAAACTTCTTTATTCTCTACATTTGCTTTTTCATACAAATAATCTTTAAGCTTTGTTTTTTTTAAGAGCACAATCTGCCAAGGCGCGAGATCAAAACCGCGATATCCATAAGTCACAACTAACATCTCTTTTTCTATTAACACTGCTCGTCCTCTTAAATATCCACAATGATTGCGATCATGAAGAATATCTTTACTGCCTTGTGGAGGATTTAAGTGATGAGAATCAAGCGCATTATAAATTGCACCATCTGGACCTATCCAAAAAACAAAGAATGGATCGGCATGAGTGGAGGCACGTATTTTTTTGGCCACCACCAGTGGATCTTTTCCCGAGAGTAACTCTTTTATTTTTTTACTTTGCATAATAAACTCAGCTTATTTTAATCGACATGTTAGACAAAAATGGTCCACAAAGTTTTATATCCAACAAATATTGGCGAAAAAAATACATAGACATTTATGGACATCAATATCTATTAAATTATTTAGTTTGAGAGCGACTTATATGCTTTGACTTCTTTTAGATAAGACATTATCTATCGGTAGGTGCAATCTTTTATGGCCAGGAAATTATTTTATGAAAAACCTAACCAAACAAGAGTGCCCGATGTTTTTTTCAAAATGTGCAAAAATGATAAAAGACCTAAATCAGCTTGAAGTGCCTAAAGAAAATCAAGAGACAGATCAAATCATCGCCGATCTTCTTGATAAAGCTGGTGATCTTATTTGTGAATCTACATACGATACAAAAGTAGTTTTTGATATTTCCATGAGCGCGTTAGATCTTATTGAAGCTTACGAGCGATTTATGCCTAAAGAGTTTCATGTTCTTTATTCTGTTTTACAAGACATCAATAAAATTGATGGCCGACTATACGACCTCACTAATCCAAAGCATTGGACCCCATTATATTCTTTAATGATCGAAAATATGGAATCGACAAATAAAAATCCTTATCCTCTATACGCAAGACGATTTTTTGCAAGACTGTTTAGAGGATTAACCAATAGAACAAAGAACCTTAATGTTTTTAGGCCATTCTGGAATCGATTAGTTTTAAAAACTTAAATCCCAACTTCCCCTTGTAATTTGATGCCAACCAGTTGCCATCTAGAATAATATTTGTTTCCACATTTGTAAGCGCTCTTTTATCACCCTGTTGAATCTAGCTAAGTTCTAATCAAAGATTTCTGTATGAATAACATTTTTTCGTGGAGGATTCCTTACCGAAGATGCTCTTGCAGAGCATATTGCTGATGCCGAAGCAGGAGGATATATCGAACACATCCCCGAAGGAAAAGATCGAGAAAACAAGAAATGAGTGTAATTTTGACCGTAATAATGACAAGGATAGTTCATCGTACTATAGTAATCCCAGAGGTATAGAATGGAAGACAAAGAACAAGTTATTGAATCAATCGAATCCGCAGAATCGGCCGTTAAAAAAGCAGTTAAGGGGCATGAAGAATATTTCAGAAAAATCCTTACGAGAGAGTCGTTCATTGAGCTTTTTGGGGAAGAGCTTAATTCTGATAGAGAATCTCAATAGCTCTTTTTGAAGTTATTCATTTCGTTTTGGTTTTCAAACGTCGAGCTATCCCAAAGCGTAGCTGTCGAGTTATTCTCTTTCAGTTATTCATTTCGTTTTGGTTTTCAAACCGCCCGCAACTCTTGGCCTTGGATACGCCCTAATGACTCTTTCAGTTATTCATTTCGTTTTGGTTTTCAAACAAACTCAATGCTGAGTTTTGAGTGCCAGAACCTGCCTCTTTCAGTTATTCATTTCGTTTTGGTTTTCAAACAAATTAACAGAAATGCAAATCCTGTTTTTTAATGGCACTCTTTCAGTTATTCATTTCGTTTTGGTTTTCAAACTGCATTAAGATTTCCAGTAGAAGACCATGTATGCAAAATAAACTCCTAATGCAGCCGGCCAAATAAACCCTAAATGCAGCCAGTCATAAAAATGTAAAAGACCTCTTTGTAAATGTAAGATTGCTCCTCAATTTAATTAATGATGAGGAGTAACTGATGGCAAACAAGAGGTTGTCTATGGTAGTTCAAGATGAAATTAGCAGGCTTAAAAAGCTGGGCCATTCTCAAAGAAAAATTTCAAAATTACTTGGAATTGATCGTGCTACAGTAAAAAGGTATTGGGGGGATTCTCCTCCAGAGTTCAATTTTGTTATTCCTGACTGGGTTTCCGAGTTGGACTGGGACTACATTAACAAAGAATTAGAAAAGGTATCCAAAAAAATACTATATGAAGAACTATCTGAAGTTCACAAACTCCCTTCTTATCAGGCATTTTGCCAATATTTAAGAAATCATGGATTTGAAAAAGATCCTGAAATTACGATTAAAATTGATCGTAAACCAGGTGCATCTGTAGAAGTAGATTACTCTGGTGATTCAGTTTCAATTTTAAATCCGGCGACAGGAGAGATTTATAGAGTTGAACTTTTTGTTGGCTCCATGAGTTATTCTGGAAAATTCTACGCCGAATTCACAATCTCACAGAAAATTGAAGATTTTATAAGGGCCCATAACAATATGTTCACTTTTTTTGGTGGAGTTCCAGATTTTATTATCCCAGATAATTGTAAAACCGCAGTTATAAAGGCAGACAAGTATGATCCTATAACAAATTCGACCTATCAGGATATGTGCAAACATTATTCTATTGTCATTGATCCTGCCGATAAAGAAAGTCCAAGGCATAAACCAAATGTTGAGAATGCTGTAAAATATTTGCAAACAGATTTTTTAGCAAGAATTAGAAATAAAACATTTACCTCCTTAATTGAACTAAATATGGAGCTTAGGCAGTGGCTTATAAAGGCCAATGAAGCATTCGTGCAAGGTAGAGGAAATAGTAGAAATTACTTTTTTGAAAAAGAAAAATCTCATCTGCGAGAGCTGCCATCAACTTCATATGAACTTTTTTATTTTAAGAAAGCAAAGCTCCATCCAGATTGCCATATTCAGCATGATAGGAACTATTATTCTGCTCCATATAAATATGTTGGAAAAGAACTAGATGTAAAGTTCAACTCGCACATAGTTCATATTTATTATCAATGCACTAGAATTGCGACTCATAAAATAATGGCAGGAAAGTATCACTACTCTACAAATACGGCCCATTATCCCGAACAAAAATATGTGGAGGTTAATTATCATTTGGCCCAATTAAAGCGGGAAGCCGACAAGATAGGAACTAATGCATCGCTTGTAGTCAAAAGACTTATTAGGGAAAGTAAGTTCCCATTAAAAATATTAAGAAAAGTTCAAGGAATAATCGGTCTTAATAAGCAATTTAGCAAGGAAGCACTTGATTACGGATGTGAGATGGCATTGGATTTTAACCGTCTCAATTATGATAATATTAGAAAATTTGCCAGAAATTATCGACCAGACAAACAAGATAATATTTTTAAAGTTCCAACACGACAACTTAATTTAATCTGCTTACAAGGAGGTAGAAATGAATGAAACGATTGAACTATTAAATGATTTAAAATTCTTTGGAATTAAAAATTCTCTGGAGTATAGGACTCAAGAAGCAATCAGATCTAACCTATCACATCAAGAATATTTTACATTTTTACTGGAGGATGAACATCTTTATAGACAGAACAGAAAGGCAGAGACGCTAAGAAAAAGGGCCAGGTTTAAAGATAAGAACCATTTAGAAGATTTTGAAACTAATCCCAAAAGAGGCATTACAAAATCAATGATACAGCAATTTAAAACATTGTACTTTATTGATAACTTTGAAAACCTACTTCTAATTGGTGGAACAGGCGCTGGTAAAAGTTTTTTAGCACAGGCCATTGGACAGACGGCATGTGGTGCTGGAGTGGAAACTTTTTTTATCTCTGCAAATAAACTATTTAAAGAGATAGAGCTAGCCGAAGCTCAAGGGAAATATTTAACATACTTAAATCGACTGAGTACACGAGTAAAGCTTTTAATAATCGATGACCTAGGACTTCGAAACTATACTCACAAAGAAGCTAATATCCTCTATGAAATTCTGGAAGATAGATATAGAAAAGGCCCTGTCATAATTACGTCTCAGGTAAAACCACAAGGCTGGAAAACTCTGTTTGAAGATGAAGTAATAGCAGAAGCTATTTTGGATCGACTAGCAGCGTGTGCTCATATTATTGATGTTAAAGGGCCATCGTATCGTCCAAACCAAAAAAAGAAAGGAGTGGATTTAGAAGAAAAATGATGTAAGATTTTTATTTGCAGAGGTCTTTTGAGTGGCTGCATTAAGAGTTTATTTGGCCGGCTGCATTAAGAGTTTATTTTTCAA
>CAZCDT010000073.1:0-14683 GCA_964497525.1 uncultured Bacteriovoracaceae bacterium | reverse complement strand
TCCGGCAGATATTTATGCAAGATGGTTGAGGATGTTAATTGGTAAAGAGAATGTTTTGTTTGTTTGTGGAACAGATGATCATGGCTCAACAAGTGAAGTTGCGGCGCTAACTGCTAAAGTTAGTATCCATGATTTTATTAATCAAACTCATGCCAAACAAAAAATTACGATGAGTCGATATCATATATCGCTTGATACGTATACCGGAACATCAAGGCCTGAATGTTTTCCACATCACAAAGAGTTGTCGCAAAACTTTATTAGAAATCTTATGAAGAATGGTATGCTTGAAAAAAGAACGAGCAAGCAGTGGTTTGATCCAAGTTTAAATCGTTTTTTACAAGATCGTTATGTGCGTGGAAAATGTCCAAACGAAAAATGCGATAATGAATCGGCCTATAGTGATGATTGCGATAAGTGTGGAATGCAGTATGATCCATCAGCACTTATTAATCCAAAAAGTGCATTAAGCGATGCAACACCAGTGTTAAAAGATACTGTTCACTGGTGGCTTGATTTATGGAAGGTTGCAGATCCTCTTCGTGTTTGGATTCAAAGCAAGGCAAAAAAATGGAGAACGGCCGTCTATAATGAAGTGATTGGAACGGTTATGCCTGCATTTAGTTTTTCAAACAAACATGAACCTTGGTTTAAAGAAGTAAAAGAGAGTTTGCCAAAACATAAAAGCAGATATGCTCCTGGTAAAAAAATTGTAATTCAATTTGAATCTATGAGCGATTTAGAAAAAACGAAAGAGATATTTTCTGCAAATAGCATAGAAATAGAATTACTTGATGCTTGGGCACATCGTTCTATTACAAGAGATGTATCATGGGGAATTCCACTACCTGTCGATCTTGATCCTGATATGGAAGGAAAGACTTTATATGTTTGGCCAGACTCTTTAATTGCTCCGATCTCTTTTTCAAAAGTTGCTCTTTTGCAAAAAGGCGAAAATCCAGAACGTATTCATGAGTTTTGGAATGATCCTGAAGCGCGAGTGTGTCAATTTTTAGGTCAAGATAATGTTTATTTTTATGTATTGATGCAAGGGGCGATGTGGCTTGGACAAAAAAATAATCCGCAGGAATTACCGATACAAGGTGACTTGCAGATGACTGATATTTTTGGAAATTTTCATCTTTTAGTTGATGGTGAAAAAATGAGTAAATCGCGAGGTAATTTTTATACTGGCGATCAAATGCTTGATGAGAAAGGTTATAGTGCTGATCAAATTAGATATTATTTGGCACTGCTTAGTTTGCCAGAAAAATCATCTAGTTTTGATTTTAAAACTTTTGAAGAACGAAATAAATTTTTAGCAGGCCCTCTAAATGCATCTTTTGAAAAGCCAATTTCAGCACTTCATTCAAAATTTCAAGGAGAGATTCCTTCTGGAGAAATTTTAGAAAAGGCACAAAAAGAAACAGTTCAAATTGTTCAAAAATATTTAAATTTGATGGAGAAAGGAAATTATTCGCAAATTTTATTTGCCGTTGAAAATTATGCAAGACTAATTAATAGTTTTTTTGTGCAATATAAACCACACGATGATCGCTTCCCAGAAAAAGAGCGCAGCGACGCAATTGTTAGCTGTTTTTATATTTTGAAAAATTTAATGATTATGCTTTATCCATTTGCTCCTGAAACAATGGATAGACTAAGAAAAACATTGAATTTATCTGAAGATGTTTTTCAAATTAAAAATCTTGGAACAGGTTTTGAAAAAGGGCATCTGGTAAATCCAAAAGAGCAATATTTTCCAATGGTCGATGGTGTATTATAAAAAGGAGATATAAATGTCAGAAGAACAATTAAAAGCAGAACTAGAAAGGTTAAAAGCAGAAAATGAGGCATTAAAAGAAAAGAAGGCCTCAAAACCTATGGGAATGAAAATTGGAGAAAAAGGTGGATTGTCAGTCTATGGCCTTGGCCGTTTTCCAGTTACTCTCTATAAAGAACAGTGGAGAAAACTGCTTGCAATGTCAGATGAAATTTTAGCATTCATTGCTGCGAATGAAGATAAATTAAAAAACAAAGACTAGTAATTCTTTCTACTGGGCCTTTAAAATTTCTTTCCAAACAGGTCCAATAAGTTGAAGTATTGGTGCGTAGCTTTTGTTTTTATAAATCGACATTGCACTTGTACTAATTAAGCTTGAGCTTGTTTTGTCAATTGCATTAAGAAGTGCTTGAGCAGAATCTGTTGTTATTTTGCTATCACTTGTTACAGGCAATCGATTTAAGTTTTGTTTCATAATATTAAATTCTGTAGAATTTAAAGCGTAGTTTTGTTCTGGGAAAAATAAAGAAGAGTATATTTCACCTTGAGCAATTCTTTCTGCATGTTGAGGATGTGAGCGCATTAGTTTTTCAAGTGTTGTTATATTGGCATCAGAACTTCTTGCCTCAAAATTTTTAAACATCATTGATAATCCGCTTGGATGAATATTTGATGCCACTAAGTATTGAGATCCAAGTCTATCAGCTTCTGCTTCTGCAATACGGCTTTTAAACGGTGTGGCCAGTGCAATTCCTAAAGGTATAAGATCTGTAGCAGTTAGATTATTTATGTTTTGTAAAATTTCTGCATCGCTATTTAGAGTTACTTTTTTATCTTTTACAAGTTGAACTAAGGCTCCTGCTAGAGCTAGAGCTTGTAGCGATATCCCTTTTGTACTATGACGAGCAATGACGTGCGCAATTTCATGAGCAATAACACTTGCAAGTTCTGACTCATTTTTTGCTGCATCGATTAGTCCTCGATAGACATACACAAATCCTCCAGGGGCAGCAAAAGCATTTAATACATTGGAGTTAATTACATAGGTTTTAATTTTTATTTGTGGCAATTCGCGTGCAAGATCAGAATTATTTGCAAGTTTTGTTGCAAGATTTTGAATATATAGAGCAACCGGATGATTATCTGGTAATAATAAATCTTTGTTTTCTTGATTTACCTCTTTTGCTAATTGACTTCCAAGCATTGTATCAACACTTTGAGGAAAAATATTTATTGAAAAATCTTTAAAAGGAAATGGATTTAGATTTTGTTTATTTAAATCTCTATGGCCAATAAAAGCTGGAGAATATTTCCAAATATTTGATCCTTGGCAAGACGATAGATTCTTATATTGCGTTAGATCTATAATTAAAGTTTTTCCTGAGACAGAAAAATTATAGATGTTTGGACAAATGATTGCTCCTTGAGGATAACTTTGTCCATTAACGATTGTTTCGTTTTCGTTTGCTGCAAAAACAATTTGCTTGTTTTTCTTTTCGGAACGAACATTTGCTTTTAAGCGAACTGTTTTTGCACTCATTTGAGGTAATATATTTACAGCGCTTGTATGAATTATTTCAATTTCTGTTTTCCCTGATTTATTTTCTGTTATTGCTTGAGAGATAACACTTGTGTTACTTCCTGCTGGAAAATGGACTTGAGTTTTTGATTTGCCAAAAGCAACATTGACAATAAATTGTCCTTTTATAGCGTCACTTTTTTTAACAATTACATTATTTATTGTTATATCGTTTGAGGTTTTTCCAAAAATTGGCCATTTAAATCCTGCACTTATAGAGGTTGTTGATAGTAAAGAAGCGATTAAAATGGTGTTTTTAAGCTGTTTTTTCATAGATTTTAACCTTGTAGTAAGTCACTCTGTAGAATCCATATATAGCAGTTCTATAATTTTTAGCAAGAAAGCATTTTGACACCATGTAGAGCTTTCAGAGTTGTCTATTTTTTGAGCATATTTTGTGTTATTATTTATGACGAATCAGGAGAGGATACTTATATGAGAAAAACTTTTACTAATGGATTATTTGCTATTTGCGCACTTTTTATTGGGTTACTTGATATTGCTCATGCAAACTCTTTGGAGTCTGTAAAAAACGTAGATAAAAAGATATCGATGCTAGTTGTTGGAGATAGTTGGGCACATTTTATGTGTACATATCATAGTCTATCTAATCTTTTTTATCGTAAAAAGATTAATCGTTGGACCTCTAGGGCCCATCCAGATAATAAAATTGAGTTACGTGGCTGTGGAAAAAATGGAACCATTAAGATGGGAGCAGAAACTACAGATATGTTATCTGAAAAGTTTTTAAGTAGAATTGTTAATAAGTTAAAAGTCGAGCCTCAGCTTAAAATAGTTTATCTAAGCATTGGAGGAAATGATTTATTAGGAAAGTGGAATGTCAAAATGAGCGAAGAGGAGGAACAAAAAATCTTTGATAAAATTTTTGATAATACAAAAAAAATAGTGCAAACGATGTTTGAAACAAAACCTGATATCAGAGTCGTTATTAGTGGGTATGATTTTCCAAATTTTACGAGCGATACAGGATATGCAAAAATTTCTTCTTATAGAAATATGTACAATAGAATGGGGCGACCAACTCCTGAAGAATTAAATAGTATGCTGGTTAGATTTTCTTTAAGGATGCAAGAGATTTCTAATTGTAAAAAAGTTGCTTATGTCCATCACTTAGGTGTAATGGCCTATCATTACGGATATCTTGATTATCTAGTATTTGCTCACAAAACTATGCCACCATCAGAAATTTCATCGTGCGCAAATCCTGAGAATGTTGGAGGGATTGTGCAATATGAAACAGATCGCGAAGCAATGGCAAAAGTTCGCTTCTTTTTAAGTTTGTTTTATGATCCATTCCACCTATCAAGAAGTGGGTACTATTTTATTGCAGAACATACCTATGATGTTATTTTAAAAGATTGGCTTACAGAACTTGAAGTTCTCTAAAATCTTTGCGACAAGCTTCTTGGATATCATTTACCTCTTTTGCAAGATCTTTCGTTAGATTATCAAACGACGAATCGGTGATGGCAATATCATCTTCGATTCTAACTCCAATACCTCTAAATTCTGAAGGGATTGTAGTATCTGATGCAGGGAAATAAAGACCAGGCTCAACAGAAAATACCATTCCTGGGCGAAGAAGAATATCATTTCCACGCTCATCATAATATGGATTGTTGTCGTGAACATCTATACCCATCCAATGACAAGTTCCGTGTGGATAGAATTTTTTATGTTCACCTTTTTCAATAATTTGATCCACGCTACCAGTTAATAGCTTTAGATGTATTAGGCCTTCAACTAATGTTTTTGTTGCCATCATATGAATATCATCTATTAAATGTTTTCCTGGCGCGCAAATACTGATTGCTTTTTTTTGCGCTTCTAAGACAAGTTCGTAAATTACTTTTTGAGGGCCTGAAAATGTTTTACTTACAGGAAAGGTTCTTGTTATATCGGAAGAGTAGCAATCAAGTTCGCAACCTGCATCGACTAAAATTAAATCACCATCTTTAATTGTATCGTTATTTTCAATGTAGTGAAGAATGTTTGCATGATCTCCGCTTGCGATAATTGAGCCATACGCTGTTGTGCCTCCATGTTTTGCAAAATAGTATTCAAGTAGGGCCTTTAATTCATACTCTTTCATCTGAGGTTTAGCATAACTCATAAGCATTAAATGGGCCGTTGCACTCAAGGAGTGTGCTTTTTTCATCGCTAAAATTTCTACTGGTTCTTTTATTAAACGCTGCTTTCCAATAATTGGAATAATGTCTGATATTTCTCGAGGGGCAAATTTTTGTTTTTGTCTTGAAAGAGTGCGTGCTAAGTTTTTACATATCTCAATCATTTTTTGAGCAAAATTTATTTGGTTAAATAAATCTAGATAAACTTTTGTGTGATTGGTTAAAAGATTTGGTAGCTCTTTTTCAAAATCATCAAGAGAAAAAATTTTATCAATTCCTAATTCGGCCTGCGCTTTTTCAACACCCATGCGAATTCCTGTCCATGTCTCTTTTAATGGATCTTTGGGTCTTATGAAAAGAACAGATCTATATTTGTCGTGTTTGGGTAATAGCAAAAGAATTGATTCTGGTTCTAGAAAACCTGTTAGGTAGTAAAAATTGCTATCAACTCTAAATTCATATTCGGTATCATGACTTCTAATTTTAGAATCACCGGCCTTTATAATTGCAGCACCTTCGCTCAAAAGTGCTAAGAGTTTATTTCGTCTTGCTGCAAATAGTGATTTGTCCATTTTTATATTCCTTTTAGTTTTGTATTTCTACGGGATACCCTTTGGCCATCCACGCTCTCATCCCGCCACTAACATCATAAATCTTATTTGTTAGTTGGGCCTGTTTTAAAATTTGATATGCAACTTTTGATCTATTGCTTGATCTACAGATAAGATAAATATCTTTTCCATTATATTTATTTTTTATTTCCAAAGATCTACTCTCAATTTCATCAAGAGGAATTAATACTGCTCCTAAAATATGTGCTTCTTTAAACTCCTCAACTGTTCTCACATCGATTAAAACCATATTCTTTGGATTTTGAAGTAGTGATTTTAGCTGTTCGACATCGATACTCTCTATTTTTGAATTAGCAAAAACGGCAGTAATCATTCCTAGTAGTGATAGTAAAAAAGTTGTTAGTTTCATTAAAATTCCTTGTTTGATTTTTATATGGAACTTGACGAACAAGTGTAACTTCTTTAACTTTTTATGTCAGTTAGTATTTTCTTTCTTCGAATCTTTTTTATCGGCAAAAGCTTCCTTCAAAGAAAAAAATTTAAAAAGTTTAGTGAGGGAACTAATGAATAATATTACAGGTTTAAATAAAGCACGCCATGAGGCCACTCATCGGGAACTAAGAAGAATAGAGTTACCTAAAGATGAAAAATTAAAATTTTTAAAAATAGAGAAATACTTTGGCGAATATGTTTTTGATATAAGAAGATCAGAAGAGATTCCACAACTAATGCGCCAAGAGATGTGTGATCTTTTAGATAAAGGAAAAGGTCTTGAACGCAAGCATTTAGAAATGGTTGCTGTTGCAGTAACTTCTTGGGCACAAAAAAAAGGGGCAACCCATTTTTGTCACTGGTTTTTACCTCTAACAGGTAGTACCGCAGAAAAACAAGAAGCAATGATTTCGTTTGATGCAAATAGACAATTACTGCAAAAATTAACTGTTGATCAACTTCTTCAAGGTGAGCCAGATGCTTCAAGTTTTCCTAGTGGAGGAAGCAGATCTACTTTTGAGGCCAGGGGATATACGACATGGGATGTTACTTCTCCAATGTTTTTAACCAAAGGGCAAAATGGTAAAGTTTTATGTATTCCAACGGTCTTTGTTTCATATAACGGAGATGCTCTAGATACAAAAACTCCACTAATTAAAAGCTCAAAGCGAATTGATAAGGCGGCAACAGAGTTTATGCAATTAACCAAAGTATCAGGGGTTGATTGGGTTAAGGTAAGTGTTGGGCCAGAACAAGAGTATTTTTTAGTTGATAAAGCTCTTTATAATTTACGACCAGATTTGGTAATGACAGGACGTGCACTGTTTGGAAATACCCCTGTAAAAAATCAGCAATTAGAAGATCACTATTTTGGAACAGTTTCAGATCGCATTCTTGCTTTTATGCAAGAGCTTGATTTTGAATTGTATCGATTGGGGATTCCATCCAAGGCCAGACATAACGAGGTTGCTCCAGGGCAGTTTGAGGTTGCTCCTATTTTTGAAGAAGCAAATATAGCAGCAGATCATAATCAGTTAGTCATGGCACAGATAAAAAAAATTGCCGAAAAACACTCTTTAGTGGCCTTGATGCATGAAAAGCCGTTTCAAAAAATCAATGGTTCAGGAAAGCATGTAAATTGGTCGATGTATGATAATCGTGGAGAGAACTTATTATCTGCAGGAGAGACCGCACTAGATAATTATCGTTTTTTGGCAATGGTTGCAATAGTTATTGAAGCCGTTTTTAGGCACGCTAAACTTTTAAGAATCGCGGTGGCCTCTCATAGCAACGATCATCGATTAGGCGCAAATGAAGCTCCTCCAAGCATTATCTCTGTTTATGTCGGAGAAACTTTGCAAAAAATGTTTGATGCAATTTTAAAAGGTGAAGAGATTTTTTCTTTAGGAAAAAGCTCTCTTGATATTGGGGTTGAAGAGCTTTCTTATTTGATGCAGGATAATTCTGATCGAAATAGAACTTCACCATTTGCATTTACTGGAAATAGATTTGAGTTTAGAGCAGTAGGCTCAAGTCAAGGCGTTGGTTTCCCTGTCACAATTTTGAATGCAGCAGTTGCAGATGTGCTGCAAGATTCAAATCAAATATTAAAAGAAAAATTAAATAGTGGAGAGAGTGTCGAAAGCGCTTTGATTTTTTTAATTCAAAAATGGATTCAAAGTTCAAAAGCTGTAATTTTTAATGGTGATGGCTATAGTAGTAGTTGGCATGAAGAGGCTTTAAAAAGAGGCCTTGATAATTTAAAGACAACTCCTGATGCAATCAAATTTTTAACAGATAAAACGGTATGTGATGTCCTACTCAAACAAGGTATTTTTAAAGATTCAGAGTTAAAGGCCCGTGCTCATGTTTTAATTGAACGCTATAATAAATATCTAGAAATAGAAATTGATACTTTAAATATGATGATTAATCGTTATTTAGTTCCAGCAGCAGAACAAGAGCTTTCTCTACTTTTAAAGTTAAAAAAAGAAGTTGGTGATCAAGTAGATGAGAAAAATTTGTTTGCCAATAAAAGTGGCCAGCTATATGGCATTTATAAAGAGATAATTTCTGGCCAAAGAAAAATAAAAGAAGAGATGGAAAAACTTAACGGTAGTGATTTAAAGAAAGCAGTAGATTACGCCAATATTATTTTACCTAAAGTGGAAATGCTGGTGCAAAAAATAAATAGTTTAGAACAGGTAATTTCTGCCAGTAATTGGCCAATTCCTTCGTCATATGATTTGCTATATTTAAAATAATTATTTAGATAGGAGCATCTTTGTGTTAAACGATGATTTAATTAAAAATTTACATGTGGCAAAATTATCTTCTCTTGGAATTTTAACATCAGGGATTGCTCATGAAATAAATAATCCGCTTGCTGTAATGAAAGTAAGTTTAGAGTTTTTAAAAAATAATTATAAAAAAGATAATTTTGAAGAACTATTTCTAAAAATGGTTGGAACTTGTGAAAATTCTGTAAATAGAATTGGAGCATTGGTTCAAAGTGTTAGAGATTTTTCAAAGCTAGACGAGAGTCGTTTTAAAGATGTTGATTTTTATGCTGTGTTAGATGCTGTTATTCCAATTTGTGATGCTGTATATGGAAAACTTGGCATTAATATTATTAAAAAATTACCACAAGAAAAGATTACTCTTTTTGGTTCCTTTGGTGGTATGCAACAGGTAATGATGGCACTGATAAATAATTCCTTTGATGCCATGAAGGATATAAAAGAGAAGGATCGAAAAAAAGAAATTATAGTTTCTGCTAAAGTAATAGATAAAAAAGTTACGATTTTGGTTGAAGATTTTGGAACTGGCATTTCGCCAGAGAATATGAATAAAATTTTTGATCTGTATTTTTCAACAAAAAATAGCGGGGGCATTGGACTTACTGTTGCAAAATCGATTGTCGAGATGATTGGTGGTTCTATTTGTGTTAAAACAAGCTCCAATGCCGGAACGACAATGGAACTTGTTTTGCCGGTAATTTCTTGGCCCAGATAATGGCCTTTTATGTGTTTATAGTAAGTTGGCAGCAAATAGTAGAGCAATTAAAATTCCCATTAACGATTCACCTGCAATAATTCCAGAGCTTACAGGAATTACATATTTTTCAGCAAATGCCGATTTTTTTGCATAAAGCACGGTTGCAATCGATGCACCAATAAACATCGACAGCGAGTTGAAAAATGGAATGACCATTGAAAGACCAATTCCCATTGCTGATGGAATAAACTTTTTTAATTTTTTTGGGGCATAAAGATCGATTAAAGGAATTAGAATTCCAATTAAACCACCACATAAAATTCCCATTCTGGCCGTTGGATGCAGGGCCTCAAATCCATTTGCAAGAAGTTTGGCAACAGCGGCCCACACTTGTGCTGCGGGAGCAGGCCATTTATCTGTACCTAAAACAGAGGCATCAGGAATAAGTAAATAAAAGGCAGGAACAACAACAAGTGTCCCAAAAAATATTCCTAAAAATTGTGCAATAAATTGTCTTCTTGGATTTGCTCCTAAAAGATATCCACTTTTTAAATCAATAAGTAAATCTGCTGAGGCTCCAGCCGCGCCAGCTGTTACAGAGGCGGTCATAAGATTTGTTGTAATATTTGTTGGTGCCAAAATTCCATAAACTAGTTGAGTTATTTTTCCCATTGCACCGACTGGGGTAATATCGGATTCTCCTGTTGCACGACAAGCAACAATTGCCAGAACAAATGTTAATATGACAGATAATACTCCCATTAAAAAAGATGTTTGAAACGAGTAGTAAAGAACAGCGACACAACCAAGACCTGATAGAGTTGTTCCGACAATAAACCAGCTATTTGGAACTTCAATTCTATCCATGGGGTTTTCTTCTCTTTTTTCCCCCTTTAAGGAAGAAACAAACTTGAAAAGAGCGCGCTTGATCGTGCTCCATTGTAATGCAAAAGCAAAAAGTGCGGATGTCACCATGATGGAGGCCCCAGTCCATGTACTCCAGCGAACAATTTCACGATAACCGATATTTGCAGCATCAATTGCTCCAATCTCTGCCATCTTTGGTGCTAAAAAACCATAGTTAATGGTTGCTCCAAGGAGCATTGACCACGCCATTTTCCAACCAATAATTGCTCCTGCGGCAACCATGATAAGACTTGATTCAAGCGAAATCGTCCATTGTGAAAATGGTATGCCATTAATTGTTCCAGGAATGTGTAATGATCCTGGTATTGCAAATGGTTTTCCACCATCTCTAAACCATGCGATAATGCTGCCGATTGCTCCAGCTCCAAATAAAGCTCTTGCTTTATGCACGGCCTCAATTCCTTTAGAGTGTAAACTTTTTAGTGTTTCGGCCGCAGCAATTCCACTTGGAAATTTTAACTGTTCTATATTTATCATTTGTCTTTTCATTGGAATCGCAAGAAAGACTCCAAGAGATGCAAGAAAAAAAGTCCAAGCAGTTAATACCTGCCACGACATATGCTCTCCAGTTACTAAGAGGTACGCGCATATTGCAGAAACCATCGTTCCACCTGTAGAGTATCCCGCAGATGACGCTGTTGATTGCATACAATTATTCTCAAGTATTGACATCTCTGTGGGAAACCACTTTGGAAATGCAGTCATAAGTGTCTTATAAATGGTGTAAGATAAAATACAGGCGGTGATGGCAACTCCTAATCCCCAACCAGTTTTAAGACCTACATAGAGATTAGATAAAGACATAAAACCACCGAGTAGTCCTCCCATCAAAACGGCGCGAAATGTTAATTGCGGCATATTATCGCCTTGATAGACATTTTTAAACCAATGCATTTCAATTTCTTGAGCGGATAGTTTTTTTTCTTCATTCATAATTTTGTCTCACATAAAAAATTAATAAAAATTAAGATCAACTCTTAATTAACCTTGATTAAGACACAAAAAAATTTAATTGATAATCCACTTATTAATTAAAAAAACTTGCAATCTGGTGTCATAGTGGCACTTTCAATGGTTCATGGCTTGTTTTTGCATACAGGTGGAGTAGAATAGAAGAATATATTATCAATTATTGTTTTTAGGGAGGAGACAATGAAAGTTCTAGTTTTTATATCGCTATTTATTTTTTCGCAAATAGTATTAGCAGATTTACCTTTTTTAAAAAACAAGTCAAAGACAGATATTCAAAAACTTTGTATGAGTCTTGCTCAAGATATTGAAGGGGAGTGTTATCGAATATTTGATGCAGATATGAGAAATTATTGTCTGGCAAAAATTTCTCGAAACGATATGAATTGTAGCTTTATTAGAGATTTTGAGTTTAAAAATTTTTGTAAAGCAGTATCTGGCAATAATAGTATGAGTTGTGAAGATGTTTATAAGCAGGACAATCGCGACTATTGTTATGGCATTGCAGATAAAAATATGCTTCGCTGTGACTCTTTGATTAATAATGATCATCGCTACTTTTGTAGAGCAATGGCATATGAATGGATTAGTGATTGTGAGTGGATTCACGATTTTTCTGCGCGCAATTATTGTATAGCACTCGTTCGAAACGATTGGGCATATTGTCGCAGAATTTAATTTGTTTTGACACACCTCTTGTCAAATATGTCATAGAAAAACTAATTCAAGCAGAGAGATCAAATATATTGCAGTATTTTTCCTACTGTCTTTGGCACAGTGTTTGCTTATATAAACACATATAACAACACTCAAGGAGGTGTATTTTATATTTTTCTTGATACAGATCACCAAAACCACACTCTACACAAAACCTACAACACATCCTGCCTTTAAAGTAGCGGATGCATTTCTCAAATGAGGAGCGCATCCGTTCTTTTCTTTGATTGAATCTTTGATCGAAAGAAGGGCCTATGGTATAACTAGAGCAGTAGCAGTTTTTATGATAGGAGCTTGAGTGAATAACCTCTTAATTCAACCTCACGGAGTTTTACTTGTTGTAAAAAAAATTGAAGAAAAAAATATTATCATTGCAGTTAGTGATAATGTTTGTGATTATTTTGGGCCTTCTATAGATGATTTATTAGATAAAGATTTAAAGGTTTTATTAAGTGAGCATCAGATTAATGTAATTTTAGATCTTATTCCAGATGAGTCACTGCATGTATCGAACTGGTTAACATTTGATATACAAACAAAAAATTCGTTATCTACCTTTGATGTTATAATTCATAATCATTTCCCTCATATAATGCTTGAGTTTTCTGTTGCATCAGATAGCAAGGGTAAGTATTTGTTAAATACCTATCATAACCTAATAAAAGAAATATCTTCACGGCTTGAACAAACTCATTCCTTAAATAATATATGTGATATTGTAACATCTAAGGTGTTGCAAATGACAGGAATGCAGCAGGTGATGTTGTTTCGCTTTGATGAGCAAAGCAGAAGTCGTCTTTTTTCTATAAAAAAAAGCGGTAATTTAGATATTGAATTTGATATAGATAAATTTTTTTCTAGTGTAGATATTTCTCACTATTTAAATAGTTATGTAAGAGTGGTGCCGTCAGTAGAGTATGTGCCATCTAAAGTTGTAACGCATAAAAATTTTATAAATGAAGACTTTGATTTAGAGCACTCACTTTTAAGAGATATCTCTTCACATAAACGTGAGTATTTAGAAAAATTAGGGATAAAGTCTTTTATCTCTATGTCGATTATAATTGGCACAAGATTATGGGGGGTCGTTGTTGGTATTAGTCGTCAAGATAATTATATAAGACCATTTATTCGTTCTTCATGTGAATTATTAGCACAGCTTTTATCTTCGAATATACTTAATTTAACAGCACTTGAGGCAAGAGAAGATCAAGATAGAGTAAATCGTGTAGTAAAAGAAATTCATAATCGCTTAAGAGAGAAAAGAAGTTTAAAAGAAATTTTGCCAGAAATTTTAGGCCAGTTGATTAAGGCACTAAAAGCAAATGGCCTTGCAATTATTATAAACAGTGAGATTTATTCTTGTGGTGCAGGTATCCCAACAAAAGAGATAACTCGTTTTGCTGCTTGGTTAAGATCGAATTATGGCAGTAAAGCTTTTTCTACGGATAATTTAGTAGAAGTTTATGATGATCAAAATGGAGGAACATTTGCTGTTTTAGCACTTCCTTTAAATATAGATCAGGGAGAGTATATTATTTGGTTTAGAGAAAAAATAGATCAAAGCTATGATAGATATGGCCATTATCACAGGAATGAAAATTTGCAAAATAAGTATGATAGTTTTATTTCCTGGTCATGGAAAGAAATTGAAATTAATGGTGCAAGAGAGATTGCTTTAGATATTTCAAATAAATACTCAATGGAGGCCAGTGAATTAAATAAGAAATTAATTTTAAAAACAAAAGAGTTGCAAAAAAGTAATGAAGATTTAAAAGAATTTGCTTATGTTGCATCTCATGATTTAAAAGAACCTCTTAAAATGGTGACAAGCTATTGTGAGTTATTAGAGAAAAGATATTCTTCTGTCTTAGATGATAAAGGTTTAAAGTATCTTTCTTTTGCTGTTGATGGAGCAAGGCGACTAGATCGTTTAATTGATTCTTTGTTAGAGTATTCAAAGGTCGGTCGGCTTTTAGATAGTGATTTTGAAATAATTGTTTTTAATGAGTTGTTCTCTACAGTTGTCACAAACTTAGAAGTAAGTATTAAAGAAAAAAGTGCAAAAATTATAATTGATGAAAATATTCCAAACATAAAAGGTCATTATTTGGGGCTGGTACAGCTATTTCAGAACTTAATGAGTAATTCGTTAAAGTTTTCGAAAGGACAAGATGTTGTAATAAGAATTTATCATATAGCAAACGAAGATTTTTTAGACATATATGTTGAAGATAACGGTATTGGTATTGATCCTACTTTTAAAGAACAAGTTTTTAAAATTTTTGAAAGACTACATACAGCTTCAGATTATCCAGGAACAGGGATTGGTCTTGCAATTTGTAAAAAGATTGTGGAGTCACATAGCGGAAAAATTTGGATTCAAGAAAAAGATGATGCAGGGACACTGTTTGTTATTCGATTACCAACAAATACAAACTAATCGCCGCCTCTCGCACATCACGTGCTTCGGCGGCATACAAAACATCCTGTTTAT
>CAZCDT010000072.1:0-15013 GCA_964497525.1 uncultured Bacteriovoracaceae bacterium | reverse complement strand
GTACCCGTAGATCTTATTGCTGTCTCGCATGATCATGAACTCATAGTCCAATACAAAGCAAAAGTTTTAGCAGGAAAAATATATAACGATTTTTTGAAAAAAAATAAAATAGAGGCTGGCTTTAAAAAGCAGGTAATACAAAAAAAACAAATTCAAATACCCGAAGTAATTTCTCATGTCCAGATTGATCTGTTACGTAGACTGTTTTTAAAAAAATGGAATAAGGCCTTTGAGAATTATTTTTCTTATGGAGTTGCATATTGTGCAGATACCAAGAGTGGACAAAAATTTTGGGAGCATTATAGAGCAATTATGTCTGAAAACACCAACAGTTCTAAAACAGTGATTGTTTTATCTATAAAAGATGATCTAGAAAAACAAAGATTTAAGAAATTTCAAAATAAAATAGATGAATTAATTTCTTCGTGTACTAATGATAGGATTTATCCACTGATTATGAGATCAACAGTTTTTTTTTCATCGCTTAATGGAAAACTATTAATGCTTACATCTAATAAGTATTACTTTCTTGTTTATGAAACAGGCTTTTTAGAGGTTTTAACTTCAAAAGTAAAAAGTGGTGTTTTAGACGGGGAAGTTAATTTATTAACAGATGAGACGTTTAACAAAACAATTAAAAGAAAAAAAATCGATAAAAGAATAAAAGTTAAACTCGCTTGAAAATTATAGAGATATAGGTGTAGAATGACAGTAAAGATTAAAAATGTTTTGGAGCCAAGAAATGAAAAATGAAAAATTAACACCTTCAGTGATTGTTGAAGCATTAAAAGATGTTGTTTCTCGAAAAAATCAAGATGGAACTGTTGTTTTAATGAAGCTAGATGATTCAAATGTTTTTTTTAAAATAGATGGTATTGCTGCTCAAGTTTGGGAAGAATTATCAAACAAGCAAAGTGTCGGAGAATTAGTTAAAAAGTTTCAAGAAAAATATCCAAAACATGCAGATAAAGTTGAATCTGATATTGATTCTTTTTTACGAGGGTTGGTGGAGAAGAGTCTTGTAATGACTCAAAAAAATTAATAATTTTTTTATGGAATAAAGTCTAGAAGTTTTGTTTTACATTCAAAGAAGAAATCTTTTAATTGAGGAAAGATTGCTACAAAGTCTTTATTTTTTCTTTTACTAAATTCTCTAATAAATAAGAAAAATGCAGCGCGAGACTTGTTTATAAAATCAGAATCTTTTTGTGACTTAACCCAAGAGACAATATTTTGTATTTTCTGTATCTCATGGGCACTAAAATTTTGTGTTTTCATCCATTCATATATGCTGATAAATTCGTCAATCATTTTATTTGTAGCAATATCAAGTCTTAAACAATCTAAATTTTTTAAGTAAGAAGCGTCAATAACGCAACCGTTTTTATTTTTTTTAAGTTCTAAAACATCTAACAAAAACTCTTTTAAATTAGGTAGAGATAAAATATTTAAGGTTGCCATTACGATAACTGGTGAACTCAGATAGTTTTGGGCCAAAATAAGATTGTCTTTCCATTGCTGATATTTTAGTCCATGGCGAATATACTCTGCTTGTGGCCCAGTACTTTCACAGCTTGTGTACAACTCCCAATGATGAATTTTTTTATTTTGTTCGAGTTGATAAAGGCGTAAAAAAATTGATTTTAGATTATTTGTTTCAAAAACTAAGTTACTATTAATTATAAAAACTAAATTTGGATTACTGTTTTGTTCTAAAAAGGTTAATAGCAATTCAAAATCTGGTGACAAAAAAGGCTCACCTCCGGTTATTCGCAAAACTTTCAAATCATAAAAAATTTCAGGTAACCACTTCCAGAAAGATTGGTTTAAAAGTTCTTTTTCTTGGGCCGTTAGTGGTTCGTTTTGAGGAAGCTTTATTCCTGCGAGCAAATTATGTTCTTTAATTAGTGAGGGATATGGACCAAATTGTTTAATTTCTGCGGCCACAGATGTGCTAATGTCTGCAAGGCAGTATATACAGGAACATTGACAAGCATCTGTTATCATCAATTCAAGATAAGTGGGAATGACGTTATCATTTGGATTCAGGGCCGCGAGTTTATCAATTAATGGCCATGCCCAGTCGTCCGTAGTTTTAATAATTCTATCGGATACAACATCTTGAGAGCTATCTTCAATTTCCCAGCAGTAGCTACACTCTTTCGGACGTATCCCTTTAAGCATCTCTTTTCTCGCATTTTTTTTAATTTGAGTATTATGAAGTGCTGAGGGATTAGATTTTAGTTCATTAAAATCAATTCGATGTCTTATTGGATGATGACAACTATGAGTTGTGCCATTAGTTAAATCAATAGTTGTTTGAAGCCATTTTGCGGCACAAAAAGAAGGTGAGATTTGGTTGATTTTAAATTTTTTACACATTTTTTTACTCGTAAAAACTTACTTTGAAAGATAATTTAATTTAAACAAAAAAGCATATTTTTTTTTAATATTTTGTTCGAGAGTCGAAATAAGTGGATAAACAATGGGGTGCGCGAAAATTAGCTCATTTTCAGATAATTCCTTAAGATAATAATTTAAGATATTTATTTTTTCATCATCAGGTAAAGCAAGCATCGACATTGAGTAAGGGCGATATATAAATTGAAGATGAATTAAAATATTCCATTTTTTACATTGGCTAATAAGTAAAGGAACCTCATGGCAATTAATTTGTCCTATTGTTGGTGTAATAAAGAGTTTAAATTTTTTACTTTGTTGTAGATTTTTAAAGCGATGAATGTTTTCTAATACGAGATGAATATCTTTGTTTCTAATTTTTTTATAACATTCATTGCTAAGTGAATCTAGGCTCATTGAAATGGAATTTATGTTGATACTGCTTAAAAAATGTTCTATTTTTTCTGACCACTGCCAATTTGCATTAGTTGTGATTCTCCATTGAGTATTAGGGTTAGCAGTCTTTAAATCATCGCAAAGACAAAATGTTTCATTTTGAATGAATGGTTCTCCAAAAACAAGATCTACTTGTTTAATAAATGGTAGTAATTCGACACTAAGTTGCTTGCGAAGATCTGTAGTGTAGAGAGGGGAATTAATGCGATTTGGGATTTCACACATAACGCATTTTAAATTACATTGAGAGCTAAATCCTGGGGCAATAATTATTGGAGGTGGTGGGGTTAAAACAAAGTGTTGGTAGGATAAAAGCTCTTTTAACATTTGAGACTGATTGCATTTTTTTTCTTCTATGTTTTTTTTACATAACAGGGGAGGATTTCCGTCAAGGAAATCTCGGCGAATTTGCTGCATTGTTTTGCTGTGCCAAAAACGTGGCCACTCTTTAGGGTTGTGTTCTTTAGAGAAATTGTCTAGTCCAAGCTCTCTGCAAAAACTAAAATTTCCATTAGGATGAAAAATTAAGCTAACAAAGGGAATCGGACAAAAATTTTTATTAAAGTTCATTTGATACTCAAAATAACAAAATGTTATTACACTTGCTACATAGTTGATATTTTTTTCTCCCGCCAGAAGTTTTTAAGGTATTGCGCAGGGCGATATATTGAGGGGAGTTCCAAATATTTAAAAGGCTTTCGTTGGCAATATTACCCATTTTCATAGTTTGAAAAAAATCTTCGTAACAAGGAAGCACATCACCATTAGTAGTTACAACCATATTTGTATGTGGAATGAAGCAAGGGCGAGATAGAATATTTGGAGTTGTTGCAGGTAAATAAGAAATTGCTCCGCCGCGATTAGAGTAAATTATGTCTAAAGAGCTAGAGACCTTAAAAAGGTTTTTTTGTTGCTTACCAAAGGAGTTTATAATTGGAGCAATTTTTGAAAGTGTATCCGTTGAATGTGCTGTTATATTAAATCGCCAGACGCCAGCATTAAAAAATTTCTGAAGCTGATCTTTTGAATTTATTAAAGTTCCGTTAGTAAATATGTCAATTTTATTATCGGGCAATTTTTTTTTGGCCAGAAGGATCCAGTCCAAAAGATGTGGAGACATTAGCGGTTCGTTATAGAAGTGAAAATAGATGTTACCTTGATAGTTATTTTTTTTTAATTGATTCAGCAGTGTTTGGTAGATGTGCAGAGGCATATGCTTTACCTCCTTTGCTTTCACTACTGAATTGGGACAATAACTGCACGCCTGATTACACTCATTAGAAATCTCTATTTCAACTCTATTTATACTAAAATTGGTACTTGTTGATATGTTCATTGTTTTAGTATTTTAAAAGACAATAACAAGTTTGAATATCGGAAAATAATGGTATAATTTACAAATTATAAATAGATATAGGGATTTTGAAATAATGATGAAAATTGCTATAATTTGTAATGATCGTAGTTATTCGTGGAAAAGTTGTCAGAAAATTTTAGCAAATTTAATTAAGAGCTATAATTTGACAGGATGCGAGTATAAAATATTTGGTTATGAAAATAATGCAGATCAATTTGAATTACTGCAGGTCTGTCGTGATATAAAAGAATATCGTCCTTCGGTAATATCTTTTGTGGATCATCGTTTTTTACCAATAGACTTGATTCAATATTTTGATAAAGTTGGCCTAGAAGATATTAGAATTCTTTTTCATGTATATGGTGATTTTACCCTAAATATGAATACATGGACGCTTCTTTTTCCGGTTGTAAAAAAATATTCATTTATGTTTTTGACTGCTTCACATCGCGAAAAATTTTTATTGCTTAAGTTGCTAGATATTTCTGAAAGTTTAATTGAAGTTGTTCCTTTTCCTGTTGATGAAACGAAATATTTTTATTGCCCCAACAAAAGGAAGGAGTTTCGTTTATCCTATAACAAAAAAGATGATGATATATCGCTACTATACACAGGTAGATTAACAATTCAAAAGAATGTTTTACTTCTTTTAAATGTGTTTAAAAAATTAGAAATGATTTCACCATCATATCGTCTTTTTTTAGCAGGAACCATTGATGATGTTGGGATTCCATATATTGGGAAAAAGTCATTGCCTGGTTTTTTGGCCCATTCAATTGCGAAATATATAGATAATAAAAAAATTATTTTTCTTGGTGATTTAAATGATGAAAATTTACATAGAGCGTATTGTGGATGTGACTATTATATTAGTTTGAGTGGGCATAATGACGAAGATTACGGAATGTCTCCAGCGGAAGCAATTTCTTGCGGATTACCTCTGATTTTAAGCGATTGGGGAGGATTTGGATCTTTTAAGTATTATTTTAAGGATTGGGTGAGATTAGTTTCTGTGAATATGCAGCAATTACCAGTATCTCCTTCGGCCAGAGATGTTTTTAGCACTGTTGCCTTTACAGCTAAAAGTGTTTTTTTATGTAAAGAAAGAGCCGTTATTGGGGAAATGGCATTCAAAGAACTATCTTGCAAGGCCGTATCTGGCAAAATAAAATCTATACTAGAGAAACCTTGTTTTTTTGGAGAGTGGAAGGGATTAACACAAGATGGGGATATGGTGCGACGTAGTTTTTCTAGCTCCTTTGATCGTCCATTTTATTCATCAAAAGGGGTGTTAGACTTATACTTAAGAGTATATTCCGCATATACGCAAGAGATAAGACAATGACGAAAGTTTTTTTTGATTTTAAAAACAGTATCGAGGATAAAATTAGAAGTTTTGAAGAATTTTCTTTGTTTTTGAACTATTATACAAAACAGCAAGAGAGTGATTATCAGCTACTAATGAAGAGTTTTTATGGAAATCATGCAAAAGAATATTTTAATATTTTAAATCCAGTGATGCTACACTCTTTTTCTGCAAACGAGCTTGATAGTTTTGTAAATTATATGTTAGTTCGAGATGGGGCCCTGTCATTAATGAATTTTTTCCTTCGATATCCATCTCCGCAGGAGAGATGGCCTGTTTTATTGATACGCCGAGATTTAGAATATTTAATACCATATAATTGGCGTGAAAAAGTATTGCTTTGGAACTATGAATCTTTGCAGTCACAAGATATAAAAAAAATGTTAATAGTTGTAAATGTTGTTGAAGAACATGAATGTGATGAAGCTCGAATTAAATTGGACTTAGAGTGTGTTGTTAATTTTTTACAAAAGGCTCCAAAAGCAATAGATGTAGAGATATATCCAGTCTATATGGACGCTAATCCAGATATCGATATTTGTGATGCCGCAGAAAAATTTAACTTTTTAGTACATCAAAAACTTTCACGAATTAAGAAATTCATCGGCCAAGAAATAAAAATAGTAAACAGTGAATTGTTTTGGAAACAACTATCTTTTGAGGGAGTATTGGTTTATGAATTGGATACTGATTTTTTTTATTTTGCGGATAGCTCGGTAACGCGACACGTTTTATTTCATGGCGGGAGCACATTAAATACAAATGTTTTTCGTGAAAAAAAAGATACAAATGTTACAATACCTGCATCACCTTATTTGAAATATGTAATTACTCCACTAAATAAAGAAATTGGCTTTTATGAGACTTATATTAATTCAGATCAAGCACTGATTTTACGAGAAGAGTGGAGTGGTTTTTTAGAAGATAATGCATTTAAAAACAGTAATAAATTTTGTTCAAAAAGCCTTGAGTCGTCATTAAGATTTTTCATTAAACAAAACAAATAATTTATTAATTGCGGCCATTGTTTCATCAGTAGGTAATGTGATTAATTTTTCTGTTATACTTTGTAAATTTTTCAAATATAGAAGATGATTACTGCTGTTTGTTTGATGATACTGTGTTAGCAGTCCCCAAAGTTCCCATTGAATATTACGTAGAATTAATTTTTGAAAGGAGGGCCGTAAGCTTTGTATCCAAAGAAGATCTTGATATAAATTGTTGTTGTGTGTTGATAGTCCTACGGCCAATTGCGGGCACAACAGCCAAAACTCTTTTTTATAGATGGTGTTTTTATAATAATGATCCATTTCGTGAAAAGGAAATTTTTTTATGCGCAACAGTCCAAATTCTTGATAGAAGTTTGCAAGTCGAATTTCTGTATCCATCAAAGATTGTATGTTTTTTATAATGTCATTTAGAGAAGATGGACTTGAACTAATTTCAACAGATTGGAAGTGTTTTTGCCATTTATCTTTTCTGTGCTTAAAATTTAAGACAAGATTTAAATAATCCGACTCTAGCATCCGTAAAAGGAAAACAATTTTATGTTCAGTATCTTTAAAAAGGTCTGGCGAAATTTTTTTTAGGCTCGGATCTCTTGATATTTCATATGGATTGGCAATCGGCCAAAAAAACGAAAGAGTGTCTTTGCTGTAAAGGTTTAGTTCTCCAAGTATTGGAATAAATTTTTTTATAATAAAATATCTATTGGCGAGAGTCCTTAATTGTTTGTTTGATATTTTCTTGTGCGCATAAATTGTAATATCGATGTCGCTAAGTAGAAACTTCCAATAATTTTGCTTATAACTATTGCGGCACCATATGGAGTGTTTTCTTGATATAAAAAGAAGCCTTAATAGTTCATATGCAGATTTATAAATTATTTTTCCGACAAAATAAGGAGTGATTTTGTTTATATAAATTCTAAGATTCATAAAATAAAAAAACTAGCTTTGATGTAACACATATTTTTTCCAATCTGCAATCGGTTTGCATATCTGATGGCGGTTGCATTGATCACACGGCTTATATTTGTGGCGTAGTGCTAGAGATAAATTTTTTCTAAAATTTAAATATTTTGGTGAATTCCAAATTTCCATTAATGAGTTATAGTGAATGTTTCCCATAACGTTTTGTTCATAAAAATCTTCAAAACAAGGAAGTACGTTACCTTCACAGGTAATTGTGATGATGTGACTTGGAATATGGCAAGGAAGGAGTTTGGGAATTTCCCTTGGCCCAATGCTTGGTACACTTCCACCGCGATTGGTTTTTATTAATTCATCATGAGATCTTAACACAATTTTTGATTTTTGCTCGCCGGTTAACTGGTTTAGATATTTTTCGATTGGTAGCTCGATTACTTTTTCATGTTTGGTGATAATGTAATAAGTAATGTTATAGGATTCTAGTTTTAAAAAGTAATCTAGAGTCAGTAGAGAGCCATTTGTATAAAGTTCAATGCTTGACTGTGGAAGATGATTTCGTGTTAATTCAATAAACTTAAAGAAGTTAAAGGAGATCATGGGTTCGTTGTAAAAATCATAAGAAATTCTTCCTTTAAAGTTGATCATTTCGAGTTCTTTCATGACTTTTACAAAAAGAGCAAGTGACATTTCTCCTTTTTCCGCGCGAGAATATGTCGCATTAGGACAATAAGAGCACTTTTGGTTACAGGAACCATTAATTTCAATTTCTACCGCGGTAAATGTGGGGCTTGTTGTCGAAAACATATTTTAGCATAAGAAATTTATTAAAGAATATAAAGGGAAATATTTTATGTGCTAACACTATTATAAAGAGCACAAGAGATTGTTTGTTGCAGTGGTTTAAAGTCAACATGTGGAAATTCGTCCTTTATTTCGTTGATGTGGGAAATAAACGTTTGTAATTGCTCTTTTGAACAACTACAAAACGAGCATTCCTCTGGGAATGCCACAGGAAGAATATCAGAATAAAAACCTAGGTGGTTAGCAAAGCGAATAACATCTGCGATGCCCATTAAGTTCTTGTGCCATGTTGCAATTGTTACAAGGCCTAATGAGGGTTTTTTTATTAAATCCGCACTAAGTGATTTAGAAAATTGTTTAACCATGTTAAGGCTTCCTCCTCTTCTTATTTTTGAAAAGGTTTCCTCATTTAGACTGTCGATGCTCACCGAAATATATTCTAGATTTATTTTTTTTAATGTATTTGAAATTTTGGAAGAGTATTGATGGTTGCCATTAGTATAAATGATCCAAACACAATTGGGATTAATTTTTAACATGTAGTCAACAAAATTGTAAAAACGATCTTGGATAAAAGGTTCGCCACCTTTAAAGATAATTTTTTTTATATTTGTTAGTACTTGTAAATTGTTTTGGGCCCAATCAAGAGACTCAAATATTTTATCATCTGGCTGCCTGGAAATATCGCACATTACGCAACTTTGATTACACTTTGGATCTAAATTTAGGCCTAGTGTTGTTAATTTTCCATTTGGAGTTAATTCTAAATCAAATGGTAGCTTGTGTATATTGCATTTTCTTTCTGCGATTGCCTGCTTGCAGATGGAAATGGAGTTTGTGAGAAATTCTTGGCGTAGTAACATTGAAGAATCGGACTGAAAAATTTCCTCTATGGTATTGTTTTTTAAGTTTCCTTGATGATTGTTTGGCAACCAACAGCATGGTTGTGCTCGGCCATCAGGGAAAATTTCTAAATGTGTAAATGGCATTGAACAAGGAAAGCAATCTTTTTCTTTATACATTGTGACTTGTTTTTCAAGATTATTTAATTTGTTTAAAAAAACAGCGCTTTCAAGCTCAAACTGTATCTTAACCTTTCTACTGGCCATATTTAGAATTGGAAGCAATATTTCTTTTAAGGATAAATAGATTGCAGGTTTTTGAGTTATATATTTAGTGTAAGAAGTAACGACATTATCAATTTCTTGCTGCGATAATGAGGTAAGCGATAGTTCTTCTGGATAAAAAACAAATTGTGGCGAAAATCTAATTCTTTTACGTTCGCAAAAAAGATACATATCAAAAACCTCATTCCAGTTTGATTTTTGAATTGTCATGTTGAGTGCAATTTCGGTGGTATAGTTTTTGGGTAAAAGTTTAATTTTAGAAAAATAGTTAAGGTTATTTAGCGCAAGTTCAAGGTTGCCATTAGGTCGAATTTTTTGATAATTTTTTTCACAAAGAGAGTCTACGCTAACACGGATGGCATGAAGATTGATGTCTTCCATTAACGACATAATTTCTGTTGTAAGAACAAACACGCCACTAGTGGTTATTTCAAACTTGCATTCAGGGTGTTTATTATTAATTTGTCGTATAAGGCTTAATGTTTGATTTTGAGAAAACGGCTCTCCTGATTTTATTGAAAAATATTTAATAGTGTCTATGTTTTCAATGAAGTTTAAAAAGGCCTGCTCGGTGCCTGGCACACTTTGACTGTTTTTAGACAAACACATAATGCAGTTTATATTGCAAGCATTATTCAGAGTACAATCAAAGGCAATTGGATAATCAGAATTTTTAAATGTCAAATCGGAAAGCATATATGAATATTTTAGATGGCAATTTGTCATGGCCATTAATTGTTTACATATTGTAGGAGGGGTGTTGTTAAGAAAATCTTGGCGTATTTGTGTTAGTATTGGTGATAGCCATATCGTTTGCAGCGAATCTTGGAAAACGTTTCCGAGAATAGTTCGTGAATCACAGCAGATTGAAACATCTCCATTTGGATGAATATAAAGCTGAGAGAATGGAGCGGGACAAATATTTTTTTTCTTATAATTCATAAATTGTTTTTTTATGTCGAATCTTTTTATTCTTTTAATTAAATGCCGACAGAAGTGGTCTTGTTTGGAATATTATTGTTTAAATAATAAAAAATGTCATTAATTGAATTATTCTGAGGGATCTTTTATTGAGATTCATAAAAGATCGTGCGAGATTATATAAATGGGTATAAAATTTTTGTATGGTCAAATCCTCAGCTTATGACATTGAAAAACTTCTAAAACAACATGGGATGTCTTTAAATTACTGTCCCGTCCCATTCACATCTTTAATACTTGAGCCAGATGGTGGGATAGGGTTTTGTCGACAAAAAGGAACTGACTTTGTTGTTGGAAATGTTTTAACTAGTTCTATTAAAGATATTTGGCATGGAGATAAGTTTCAAAGTATTCGCAAAGAGCTTTTATCTGGCGAAATAAAAAGTTGTATTAAAGAAATATCATGCAGCGGCTGCAATCTATGTTCAGACTTTTATTTACTGGCACCACTTAATGAGCTTAACTGTTTAGAACCAACAAAAATTTTAAAGATCACTTTGAATTTTTCTGGAAATTGTAATTTACGTTGTCAAATGTGTAATATTTGGAAAACACCATCCATAAACTATTTTAAACATCCTGTCTGGAATGAATTACAAAATGAGGTCTTACCGTTTGTAAAAGAAATAGATATGCTTTCGGGGGAGCCATTTATTCAGTGGCAAACGTATAAGTTAATTGATTTCGTATCTGAAATTAATCCAGACTGCTTGTGGTCATTTACTACAAATGGTAATTGGAAATTTAATAAAATAATTAAAGAAAAACTAAATAAAATAAAAATAAAAAATGTAATATTTAGTATAGATTCACTTATTCCTGAGGTTTATAGTAAGATTCGCAAAAGGGGCAGCCTTTCAAAGTTATTTGATTTAATAAAACAATTTATAAGATTTGGCGAAAATAAAAACATTCGATTTGCAGTTAATTTTTGTATTCAGAAGGATAATTGGCGAGAGCTACCTAATATTCTTAAATATTGTGAGGACAATGATTTTTCTTTTTGTCTTAATTTGCTGCATGAACCAGAAGAGTTTTCGTTAACAAGTCTTAACGATGATGACTTAGAAAAAACCTTATTAATGATTATTAAAGCTGTTTCATATCGTCAGCTTCTTTTGTTAAAACCGATGTTATTATATTTGAACAATCGGCTTGATATTCAAAAAAGAAAATTAGTTATATTTGAAATTATGAATAAATCGGTCGTTGTATGAGTGGTCCTGAATCTGAAAAGACACTATATTTTAATTTAATGGAGAAAAATAAAAAGATTTCTTGTGTGGTTGTATCAGATTCGATGGAACCTTTAATAAAAAAGGGAGATCGCATAGAAGTTTTGCAGTGTACGTTTCACGATTTGCGAATTTTTGATATTGTTGTTTTTTGGGATGGTAATAAGTTCGTTTCACATTTTGTTTGGCATATAAGCATGGGTTTTGGAAAATACTTTTTGTTAACGAGATCTATTAAAGATATTAATCAAGATGATCCGCCAATACATATTTCTGAATTACTGGGAAGGGTGAATAATGTAAAAATAGGGTGGTTGTGGAAATTAAAGATACTGGTATGCATTTTAATAAAAAAATTAGCTAGCTAAAAAATAAAAAAATTAATATTTATTTTGATTAATCCATTTTAATACTTCAGTATAAACATTTTTGGCAATCAAAGAATGTCCGAAATCATTAGTATGTCCAAAAAGAGAATGAAATTGATCTGTAAAAATTTCTTCAAATTTATAATGCTTAAGTGCCTCTTGAAAGTTTTCTTTGTTGAACACAAAAGAGATGTCTTTGTATTTTGTTGCAACGTCAGTATCTGATAAATTTTTTTTGAAATAATTTTTTAAATCATCGGGGGGAAGTAATGGATATTGCATCGCAATTAGTTTGATTTGATGACTCCTTAGGATCTTATATAGTCTTCTGTAATTATCTTTTGTTGTGTTTAAGTTCCATGATATTTCCTTAAGTCCATACTGATTTCTTGCCAAAATTTTACCCCATTCTTCTTTAGTGCCGCTATATATGGCACACTCACTGAATGTAGAGACTAGGGCATCATTTAAAATGCCGCCGTGAGAGTAAAATTTTTTTGCGAGTTCAAAACATTCATCCCATTTTTGCAGCCTTACTAGAATTTCACTTTGATTTTCAACAGCATTATGAACAAAGTAATTGGTATTTAAAGAAAGACGATACATGTGATATGCCGTAAAATATTTATCAACATCTGGGCCCGCGACTGGCATTGCTTTTAATGCTAGATATGCATAATACTGTGCCTGTTGATAGATACTGAGTGTTTTTGCATGAGATTCTGCTTGATGCAGAATTTGGGAAAAATCATTTTTTTTGAATCCTTCAATTATTTTTACAGACTTGCTAAAGTTCTCAAAACTTTCTTCGGGAATAATAAATTGATTGATTTGATTCGATTGTAAAGAATAAAAAAGCCACGAAAATATTCGATATAGTTTAATATGTTTATAAAAAGAATTTGCCGTAGCAGAAATCCAAACATTTGAGTCATTGATTCCCATCATGCTAATCGCAATATGTGGCCTAAAGGTGTCAATTTGATTTTCAAGTCTAGCTAAAATGAGGTTTGTATTAGAAGATCCAATACCAAGATTATAAACGCGAGCAGGTATGCCGTTTTCATTAAGCATTTTTTCAAGTTGTCTAGGCCATGCTCCATTACTTTCAGTAGAAAAATAATCAGCAGTTGTTGATTCTCCTATGGCAATAATTCGAAGAACGTTCTTGTCGTTATCCGAAATATTATTCCTATCTTCTTGCTTATATAGAAAAGAATAAGAAAACAGATTCAATATCGTTTCAATTAAAATTAAAATTATTGTAAAAATGTACAGTTTTGTTAATAAAGGACTACGCTTTAAAGGGCGATTATTCATAAGGCCTATTTATCTCCTTATAAAAACGTAAACCATCTTCAACACTTCCGTTATATGCAATTTTGTTATGGTTTAATACAATTAAGCGATTACATGCTAGCTTTATTTGTTCCGGCGCGTGACTAACAAAAATAACAGCACCAGACTCTTGAATCATTTTTAAAACTCTCGTAGATATTTTTTTTTGAAAAAACTCATCCGCGCCATCAAAAACTTCATCAAGAATTAAAAGGTCGCATGGAAGAGCTGATATTAATGAGAGCGATAGTCTTGCCTGCATTCCTTTGCTGTAGGTCATATATGGCATGTTAATAAAATCTCCCAATTCGCTAAATTCTAAGGCCTCATTAATTAACATTGAGCGCTGTTTTTTTGATACGTCTGGATACAAAAAAACGGCCAGAAGTTCCGCATTTTCTAATCCTGTTAACTCGGGAATAATACCAATAGCCGTATTAAAAATGGGACGAACCTTTCCGTTGAGAAGCACTTCTCCCTTTATTGGTTTCAATATACCAGCAAGGCAGCGACAGAGTGTTGTTTTCCCAGTTCCATTAACACCGATAATTCCTAGACGATCACCTTTCTTTATTTGCAAATTGATATCTTTTAAAACGGGAAGAATATCTTGTGAACCAATTAAACTTCTAAGTGGATTGTTAACTAAGTTTATAAAACTATCTCGTATAGATGTTTTTTTATACACATCCATGTAATATGCAAAATGAAGATTGTTGGCATTTAGAATTACATCAGAGTCTAAGATAGAATTCATTTCGCCTCTTTTTCCAAAAAATTATTGCAAGTCCTAATATGCAAATAGATAAAGCAAGTCCGAGAAAATACTGTGTCAAAAAAACGTCCAGAGAAAAAGAGCTAACGCAAGTTCTAACTGGAGAAATTAAAATATAGATAGGGTTAATTGAAACAAGAAAACGAAATTGCTCTGGAACAAATGAAATAGGATAGAGAATAGGTGTAACAAAAAATGCTACACTGACCACAAACTGCATTACAAATCTGATATCGCGATAAAAAACTTGTAACATGGCCAATAACCATACCATCCCGAGAACTCCCAATAGAAGCTGAAAAAAGGCTAAAGGAAGGCACAACAATCCTGCGATTGTAATTTTGCTTGTTAATGACTGGTATGTCAAAATCAGCGCAAACGCAATAATGAAATTTAATGCATTATCTAGCACTTTAGAGAGTACTAAAATCACTGGATTAAAATTAAAAGATTTTAGCATCTCGCTTGAATTTAATAGTTGTGGCAAGCAAACCTCAATACTTGAAGCTATAAAAATCCAAGGTAGAAGGCCGCCTAAAAGAAATAGGGGATAGTCCGCATAACGAATATTTAAAAAGTTTTGAAAAACAAATGATTGCACAGAAAACATAATTATTGGACTTAATACAACCCAAAAAAGTCCTGCGATTGTCTTTCTATAACGTGCCTTAATGCTTGCTATTGTAAGTATATATACTTGGCCTATGATGTGTGACATTTGTTACCTTAGCATAGCAATAATTAATTAATTTGCTATAAATTGTTTGAATTATATATCATCAATTGTTTATTTTCAAATTTGGCAAGTAAGATATAGACAAAGCAATTGCGCATATTTGTTAAACTTCTTGAAATGTACCATAGGGGAAGGATATACT
>CAZCDT010000071.1:0-15490 GCA_964497525.1 uncultured Bacteriovoracaceae bacterium | reverse complement strand
TAGAATACATGGTAGTTTGAATGGAATGTCTCCTCATGATTTTAAAAATTGGTGGCTAAGTCAAATATCCGACTCTCGAAGTATAGTTATCCAATTATAGGGGGTTGACAGGGCCACATCGTTGAAATAATCATAGTGCTTCATCACGTAGTCAGTGACTTCAACAGGATGATACTGTCCTTCTTCAAAGGCAAAAATAAAAAATATGAAACTACCAAAGTTTTCATAAGCGTATTCGTCACAGCTTGCTACGCCAGGGCGTTGCCTCCATTGATCCTTTATATTTAATTCTTTGAGAACAGTTTGATCTTGAATTTGAAGATTATTGTTTTGTGAAAATTTTGAAATTGCTTTTGAGACAGCTCCTAAAGATCGTGGAGTTCCTTCTCCCAAAATTTTAAAGTTGCTTGGAGTGTTTGTTCCTGCATCTTTCGTTTGAATGATTCTCCCCGAAGTTGCTTGAGTTGTTCCAAAATTGGGAAGAGTTGTTGTTAGGCGTGAAGCCTCAGAAGAATATTTTTGGTTAATGAATTTCCCGCACTCTTTTGGGAAAGCAATACGGCATACCTGGCCCTTTGTTGTTGGTTCAAGACAGAGATCTTCTGAGGGGGAAGAGCAAGGTTTTTGAATTTGAGCAAAAGAGGAGAAAGAAACAAGGCTTAAAAGGATAACTGTTTTGAGCATATATTATTCCTATTTATTTTTGCGACGGCGGAATATAGGCTAGAAATACTGTTTTTTATAGTAAAGATTTTTCAAGTCTTTCTTTGTGTGTAATTTTTAGCAACTTAAAATAGGCGAAATACTTCACTTGAAATCAAATAAGGATAGGCGATTGAATAGTTAGGGTTCGAGACTTCCTCTAAGGGGTTACGATTTTTCAAGAGACGGTAACGAATAATCAGTGCCTTGGGCTAGACTTTCAACGACGCTGGTTCGATAATCGTCTACTAAGGGGCACCAAAATTTGAAAAGGGAATCGAGAGATTCCCTTTTTTTTTAACAATTTCATTCACTTAGACCCCGTAAATTCAAGAATTTTTTCTTCAAAAATTTGGCCGTGGTTCAATTGTGGTTCACTTTGAAAATTTTCACTTGAAATTTGTGGCCGTGGTTCATTTTGTGGTTCACTTTTTTGTGTCAAAAACCCCATGCCATGAACTTTGTCGCTGCCTGTAAATGCTCTGGTGAAAAGTGAGCATAGCGCATCGTCATCTCGATCTTGGTATGCCCAAGAACTTTTTGAAGATCGAATAAGTTTCCACCATTCATCATAAACTGAGAAGCAAACGTGTGGACAAGATAATGTGAAATTGGTTAGTTGATTATTATTAACTTCGTACAGCTTGAAATGAGGACTCAGTAGCCATACACCACTAGTCCCCAAACATTTGTATATCTATGCGATTCAAAGAATGAAGACAGCCTTTTGTGAACAGTATTGAATTCTTTTCTTGGCCTCATATTACTATTTTGACGTAATTCCTGAGGAACCATTAAAAATAAGAAGTTTGCCTTTTCACAAAGATGGCATTTCCAAAAATCCAACAAGTCCATATTGTTGATGGTAACTTTTCCTCTTTCTACTTCCAATATAATGCCTGTATCTTTGATGGGAAGATAATAATCAGGCCTCAATAGTTGATTGCTAGCTTCCTTAAAAAGACCTTTAGCCTCAGATGTAAAACCGAGCTCAAGCGCTTCTTTTAGAAAACAATTTTGGATATCATGGCTTGATTTACTTGGCTGATTGTTAAGACAAATTTGAGCGTATATATCCTCACGATTGAGAATTGAAAGAAGTTTATTCGCAACTCCATCAACTTCATTTTTTAAAGAAGCCTCAATATCGTCTCTGAAATAACTTACCATTTGTACTGACATAAAAATATCATATCAAAATATTCTGTTGAGTCACTTATGGGTAAGTTTCACCGTAAAGTTGGTTAACGACCCCAGGCCTTGATCGACCTGCTTAAACGATTCAACTCTGACCTGTTGGTAAAGATTTTTTGAAATTGGGGCACTCATGGCTACTAAAATTATTGTTGCGATAAGACTTACGACACTTTTCATTGTTTTCCCCACTTTTTCATCGGCCATCCGTTTGAGGATTTGCCTAATGGTTATTGGGCTACGCTTGGCCCATTTTGCCAGTTTATTCAGATTACAGCCCTGAACCTGATGAAAATACGCCAGTTTTTCAAGATCAAGGTACGGTCTCTTCCAAATGATGGGAAATTCCTCGATTTCCACCATTGGTTCTACCAGTTTAGAGTGTGGTTTCAGTAAAATTAAAAATATGGTTCACTTTGAAAATTTTTGCTTTCAAAATCATCATGATTACGCCGCCTTCACCATCCACCCATTTTTTTCGATCTCAAAATATTTTTTTACTGAGCCTCTGCCGCTCTTTGATGCAAAATCTGTAAGTTCTTCATATTCTCTGAATGGTCCTGTTTGAGCAATAATTAGAACGCGGAGCAATTTTTCCGTTGTTTCGCTCATTTTGACACTACCTTTTTCCCATCGTGATACCGTTTCTGGAGTTACGCCAATCTTCTTCGCAAAATCGACACCAGAGAAGCCAAGATGAGTTCTAAGAAAACGAATTTCCTCTGGTAACAACTTTTTTGATTGTTTCGCAAGTGACTGAGCGATTAATTCATGCAATTGCTCTTGATTGGGGAGAACAACTTCTTCGTCATCGCAATCTGTATTGGTGCATCGTAATATGGTTATTCCAACTAGATAAATATTTTTCAAACCACAATCTATATAGTGGTAAGAAGTGGATTTCTTTTTGATCATTTTTTTTCCACAAGACATACAGATATTCATTGGTTTCTCCATGCTGTTATAACTTTTACATGATTCGGTCGAACAAAGGCAATAACGACAGTGATCATTTTTGTTTGCACCCTATACCGCCAAGAACCATGTTCAATTTCCGAGTCAGCGTAGATCTTGCCGGCCTTTAGTACATTGAACACATCTCCAGTTCGCAAGTTCCGCTCACGCATTTGCTCTAGTCCATGCTTTGAATATGAAATAAAACTGGGGTTGCTGTTCAATATTTCAACTAAAATCTTTTTAGCCTGCATCTTTTCTAATCTTGATGTTACATCAAGACTAGAACTTAGGTCAAGTTTCTTGTTTTTCATGAAAATCCTTCCTGCTTGCAATGCATAATTATGACATTAGTAAAATAAAATGTCATTTTGTAATATTTTGCTTTTTAGTTTGTGATATGGTGCCCAGTTTTTCAAAATACACCACGCTTTAAATTACAAAAAATTTTCAGGTTCAAATCTGGTTCAACTTAGACCAGAACCAATAACAATTAAATATAGCAGACGATAAAACTTTCAAATTCAGTAAGGCCCAAAAGACCTTTGTTTCTTGTTGTTTATGATGCTTTATTGCATTTTTCCCAAAACTTCAAAAGGTTTCTTCAGGAATCAAGCCAGTGAAGTTTCACGAAATTTTCCCAAATAATGAAGTAATTGAATCAACTACCCGCGAATCATTACTAGCATCATTTTAAAACGCTCAATGGCATTAACAGCGTGGGGGATATTCGCCGGCATAATTATTGTTTCACCCTCAGTTAATTCATGAGGGACTCCATTGATGATGATTTGACCTTTTCCCTCAAGTACCGTTACGACAGCATCAAAAGGAGCAGTGTGCTCGCTTAGCCGCTGGTTTTTATCGAAGGCAAAAACAGTAATTCCTCCTGCTTTATTTTCATGTATTCGCAAAGAAACAATACCTTCTGACTGATATTGTGCTTGTTCGACGAGTGTAAACTTTTTTGCTTTTTCCATCTTCTTATTCCCTGTTTTTAAGTTGTGATTCTAGGTTGCGGTAAAGCTCAAGGTATTTTTCTTCGAGATTTATACCATTCATTGCTACTTCAACTTTTTCATATTCTTTGGCAATGCATTCTTTCTGGTTTTGAGTTAAGCCTTCTTCTGCCATTACGTACAAAATGTTGTCTTCTTTTCCAATGTGATCTCGCAGGAGATTTGCCCACGCATAAGCATTGGACACAGCTATTTTCTTGTCATTGTTTTTTATTGCAAAGAGAAGGTGCTTGACATAATTTCTTCCTTCTTGATGATCATTCATCATCACAGGAAGAGGGTTACAATGTGTAAGAACACCAGGTTCTTCCATATATTTAAAAAGAATGTTTTCTTCCTTTGCATGGTGGTACTTATCTGCGTAGTTTTGTATGAAATCGACAAAGTTTTTCAGTTGTTCTAGGCGCTTGTCGTTACTCTCTTCTTTTGAGAGTTGCTCTAAGTAGTTAAGAAGTAGATCAATATATTTCAAAATCAGTCGATGCTCTTTTATTAGTTTATTGGTAATATTCATTCAATACTCCTGTGTTAAGAACTTGGTTGCTTTTACTTTAATAAAAAATAAAGATGTGGTACTTGACCTAAGTCAATGATTGCTTAGTTTTTTTTGAATAAAATGAGTTTCAGAAAATTTATTTGTATTTAACTTTTTTGAGGTTGAAACATGGTACAGGACACTGTTGCTTTATTTTCGAATATAGCTAGAAACAAAGCTGATTTTTTGAAATCTAGTTTGGGTAAGTACTTTTTGCTATCAATGTTGGCAGGTATTTATGTTGGATTTGGAATCGTTCTTATTTTTAGTATAGGTGCTCCTCTAAAAGATCTTTCTTCTCCTTTTGTAAAAGCGTTAATGGGGGCTTCATTTGGTGTGGCCCTTACTCTTGTTATTTTTGCTGGTTCAGAACTCTTTACAGGCAATAATATGGTCATGACCATTGGGCTTCTTGAAAAGAAAGTAAGTAAGTATGAGCTTTATGGGATTTGGTTTGTAAGTTATATTGGAAATCTTGTTGGTTCTCTTCTTCTTGCATTGACAGTTGCTCACTCTGGAATTATTTCAAATCCGATTGCGAATTCTTTTATCACAGCGACAGCTTCTGCAAAAATGAGTGCTCCTTTTATAGAACTTTTTTTGCGTGGTATACTTTGTAATATGCTTGTTTGTCTCGCTGTTTGGTGTTCTGGAAGAACCAAAGAGGATGTTGCTAAGCTGGTTCTTATTTTTTGGTGCCTTTTTGCTTTTATCGGCTCAGGACTAGAGCACAGTGTAGCGAATATGACTCTCTTAGGAATGGGCCTTTTTATTCCTCATGAGGCAAGTGTTTCTTGGTTGGGGTTTTTTCAAAACCTTATTCCTGTGACTCTTGGAAATATTGTTGGCGGAGCGATCAATATGGGAGCCGCCTATTGGTATATTGCTTCAACGCCTAAGGAAGACAGATGAAAAAACAACTTAGCCAAAAAGAATTAGAGCTTTTTTTTGAAAAACTAAAAACAAGGTTTGATCTTTATGCACCTAAACGTTGCAAGGGCAAAGGGCGTTTCTCTGATACAGATATTATTCGTTATGGGAAAATTGAAAAGTTTTCTGATGCAGAATGGGAGATGAAATCAACTTATTCTCCGAAAGATATTATTTTTCCTGTAACTCAAAAATTATTTTCGATAGAGAAACAGAACCTACATATACCACAAGAAAAAAATTCTAAACCAATCCTTGTTTTTCTTCGTCCATGCGATATTAACGGTATCGATCGTCTCGATCAAATATTTTTAATAAATGGAAATGAACCTGATTATTATTATGCCCGTTTACGTGAAAAGATACGTTTCGCCCTTATTGAATGCGTAGAGGGATATGAAAATTGTTTCTGCATTTCAATGAATTCAAATAAAACTGATAATTGGGATTTGGCTTTAAGTTGGAATAGTGAGACGAAGGATATTTTTTTAGAAGCAAAAGACGATGATCTAAAAAAAGATCTTGCTCCTTATGGAAAGGACGTTGATTTCGTTTTACGCTTTCCTACTAAAAATTCAATTAAAGTAGAGACTCCGGTTGTAGAGGATATGCCTAAAGCAATGTATTCTGATCCTGCACTTTGGGATGAATATAAAAGTCGTTGTATAGCTTGTGGACGTTGTAACACAACTTGCATTACCTGTAGCTGCTTTACGACCACGGATGTAAATGAAGATGCTGCTCCTGAAAAAGGAGAAAGGCGGAGAGTGTGGGCCGCTTGTCATATTGATAAATTTACAACTATGGCCGGTGGACATGAATTTCGTAAAGACAACGCCTCTCGGATGCGCTTTAAAACCTTTCATAAAATTTATGATTATAAAAAACGCTTTAATAAAGAACATATGTGCGTTGGATGTGGACGTTGTGATGATAATTGTCCGGAGTACATTTCTTTCTCAACGATCATCAATAAGGTTTCTTCTCGCTTAAAGGAGATAAAGTAATGAAAAATATTTATCTTCCTAAACCATGTCCTATACTTGAGATCACCTTAGAAACTTCTGTAGAAAAAACATTTAAGTTTAAAGTAGATCGCCCTCCATCATTTGGACAATTTTATGAGGTCTCTTTACCATTAGTTGGAGAAGCTCCTATTTCTGTAAGTGATTTTGGCCTTGATTGGATTGAATTAACAATTCGAAGAGTCGGGTCGCTAACGGAAGAAATTCATAAATTAAACATTGGAGATAATGTTTTTTTACGTGGTCCATATGGAAATACATTTCCTGTGGACTCATTTAAAGGAAAACACCTTGTGGCAGTTGCTGGTGGTTGTGGATTATCACCAATTCGTAGCGTGATAAATTATTTTTACCAACACTTAGATTCTTTAGCACATTTTGAAGTCCTTATGGGTTTTAAAACTCCGACTGATATTATGTTTAAGCGTGATATTGAAAAGTGGGAAAAGAAATTTAGAAGTATCATTACCGTTGATCAGGGTTGTGATATTTGGCAGGGTAAAAATGTAGGTTTAGTTACTGACTATGTTAAGCATATTGATTTTTCTCATAAAGAAAATATGGTTGTTGTTATTGTGGGGCCGCCTATCATGATAAAATTCACGGCTGAACGTTTTGTAAGCATGGGGATTCCTAAAAAGGATATTATTGTTTCTTTAGAGCGCCGTATGTCGTGTGGTTTAGGAAAATGCGGTCATTGTAAAATAGACAGCACTTATATTTGTTGTGATGGTCCTGTTTTTACTTATGATCAAGCTGAGAAAATGATCGATTAAAAGGGATAAAGTATGTCACTTGATATCAATAGAAAACTGACTCAAAAAAATGCTTTTCGCCTTACTAAAAAACGCAATAAAACAGCTTTGCGAATTAGAGTGCCTGGAGGACATTTAGAAACAAAGTATTTTGAGCTTATTCATAAAATTGCTCAGGAATATGGAAATGGCACTGTTCATATTACGACAAGACAAGGTTTTGAAATTCCTGATATAGATTTCTCAAAAATGAATGAAATTAATTCTCTTATTACTCCCTTAATTGAAGGTATGGAAATTCAAAATGGTGTTGAGATTTTAAAAATTGGAACAGGTTATCCTGCTGCAGGGACTCGCAATATAGCAGCTTGTATTGGGAATAGAGTTTGTCCCTTTGCAAATTATGATACGACAACATTTGCAAAGCGCATGGAAAAAGAAGTTTATCCAAATGACTTACACGTTAAAATCGCAATTACAGGATGTCCCAATGATTGTATTAAAGCTCATTTGCAAGATTTTGGTGTAATTGGAATGACAGAACCTCAGTATTCATCTGATGATTGCATTGCTTGCGAAGCCTGTGTAAAAACGTGTAAGCGATTTGTGACAGATGCGCTTAAAATGCATAAAGGGAAAGTTGTTCGTGATGCTGATCGCTGCATTGGTTGTGGGGAATGTGTTTTGAAATGTCCCACATCTGCATGGACGAGAAGTGAGAAGAAGTTTTATCGTCTTATTATTATGGGGCGTACAGGTAAAAAGTCACCTAGACTTGCTCAAGTATTTTTAAACTGGGCCAGTGAGGAAATGATTTTTTATGTGATTAAACAAACCTACGTTTGGGTTGATAAATATATAGATAAGAGTCTGCCTAAAGAACACGTGGGATATATTGTTGATAGAGAGGGGTTTGCTAGTTTTAAAGATTGGGTGTTAAAAGATGCTCCATTAAATCCAGAAATACAGGTCGTAAATGAAATACCTAGTTTCTCTAAACGTTAAAAACAAAAAATGTCTTGTCGTTGGTGCTGGCCAAGTAGCTTGTCGCAAGATTGCATATCTACTTGAGTGCGAGGCTTCTGTTTCTGTAGTTGCGGAGTCCGTTTCTTCTGATCTGGAACTATATAATGACAAGATTTTCATAATAAAAAAATCATTCGAAGAAGCCGATCTTGATGGTGCTTATCTTGTTATTGCTGCTACAAACGATGAAAAAGTGAACGATGATATTGCAAGGCTTTGTGTCTTAAAAAATATTTTAGTAAATCATGTTTCAAACACAGAGTCTTCGAGCTTTTCAAACGTTGCTCACTTCATTTTTAAAAAGTTTATTTTTGCTGTTTGTTCAGTTTCTGGAAGTGATCCAAAAAGTTGCATGAGTTTTTCACAGAGACTTCAAAAGTATTTGGAAAAGAATGCCGATGAATAATGGAAAGGTTTATATTGTTGGAGCAGGACCTGGAAACCTTCGCTTGATGACAGTCGAGGCGCTACAGCTCATTCAAAAAGTCGATGTTATTTTAGTCGATGAATTAGTCGGTCCTGATATTCTTAAGTTATGCAATGAAAGCCGCAAGGATGTCATTCTTGTCGGCAAAAGAGGAGGATCAGTTCATTCTTTCCCGCAAGCAGAAATTGAGAAGTTGATGATTGAACTTTCTTGTTCTGGTAAAGTTCTTTTACGTTTAAAAGGGGGGTGCCCTAGCTTATTTGCACGAACTTTCGAGGAGACAGAGGTTCTTACTCGTCATGGAATTAAATATGAAATAATTCCGGGGATAACAGCCATGAGCGCTGCTTCATGCTATGGAGAGCTTGCGCTTACGAAGCGAGGTGAAAAAAATCATATCGAAGTTTTTTCTGGGCATAATGAAGAGGAACTTCCAGATCTAAAATTTCTTCCCTCTCGAACTCTTGTTTTCTATATGGGAATTCACAAGATACAAAAAATTATCTCTCGTTTGCTTCAAAATGATTGGCCAGAAGAAATTATTTTGACGGTTATCTCGAATGCTTCTCTTTATAATCAAAAAAAACATGAGATGAGTTTGAAAGAATGGAAAGATTACAAGGGCGAAATCGCACGACCTGCCTTGATTATTTTACAAAGAAGTCAAACACCTCAAAGTTGGTTTGAGGAAAAACGCCGTGTCCTTTTTACTGGGACAAGAGACGGAAATGAGGTTTTTTCAGGATGTGAAGTTATCAATAGACCAATGATTCAAACAGTATTAAAAAAACAAGATTTGCCTGATTTGGGAAGATTTACTCATCTTGTTTTTATGTCGAAGCACAGTGTTCAGTATTTTTTTGAACTTCTAAGAATAAACAAAAAGGACCTTCGCTCTTTGGTGAGCTTATCTCTTGTTGCAATAGGGAAAATTACTGCAAAAGAGTTAATTGAGGGTGAAAAAGTTTTCTTAAGTCAGTCTGATTTTTTTGAATCCGGAGAATTATTTATTGAGTCAGTTTCTGAGAATTTTAAATGTCTTGTCATTCGTTCTTATTGCGATAATGATCTTTTCTCTAATGAGCTGAAATCTAAAATATTACTGACAGAGGTTTTTGAGGCATACGAAGTGGTGACTGTGAATGGTTGTATTGATGTTGATTTTAAATTTATTGATGAAATTTATTTCACAGCTCCGGTTGTAGCAAAATCATTTTTTGAGCGATATCAAATTTCAGATAAGATTCGACTAAGTGCTGTTGGAGATTCAACTAAAAGTGCTATTTGGGGTTATCATATCTTGAAAAACAAATAGGAGCTAATTGCTCATTGAAGCACTTTTTTACGACTAGACTTGGTTGTAGAAATAAGTCTGAACAACTTTGCAGTTCGAGTCTTCCACCAAGGGGTCAGGACTTTTCAGGAAGCTTCAACGAAAAATCAACTCCTTGGGCCAGACTTTTAATCACGCTGGTTCGATATTCGTCTACTAAGGGGCACCAATCTAATAATCTATTAATACGCTTTGTTTCATATTTGAAATTATTAATTGATTTCTTTATTCTTTGAGAGTCAAACCCGTTATTTTTTGAGATTATTTTTCTATCCTTTATCTATAAAATGAGAAAATTATGAAAAATTCTTTGGCCGTTTTTGAAAATTTTAAAATACGCAGAATTTATGATGAAAAATCTGAAAAATGGTATTTTTCAATAATTGATATTATTCAAGTTCTCGTTGATCAATCCAATTATCAAACAGCAAGAAAATATTGGAATAAACTAAAAGAACGTCTAAATAAAGAGGGAAGTCAGTCGGTGACAGGTTGTCACCGACTGAAATTAGAGGCCGCGGATGGTAAAAAATATCTTACTGACGTTGCTGATGCCGAAACTCTTCTGCGTTTAATCCAATCAGTCCCAAGCCCCAAGGCCGAGCCTATAAAATTGTGGCTTGCGAAGATTGGATATGAGCGAATGCAAGATATTGCTGATCCAGCTCGCTCAGTTGATCGAGCTAGAGAATTTTGGCAAAAGCACGGACGAAGTGATAAGTGGATACAGCAACGAATGATGGGTCAAGAAACCAGGAATAAGCTCACTGACTATTGGAAAGATCACGATATTAAAAAAGAAGAAGAATATGCAATTCTTACTAATCTTATTCATGAAGAATGGGCAGATGTTTCAATAAAACAACACAAGAAAATAAAAGGACTTAAAACTCAAAATCTTAGAGATCACATGAGTGAGGCAGAATTGATTTTTACTGCCCTAGCAGAACTTTCAACCAGGCAAATTGCTGAAACAGACAATGCAACGGGATTTGAAGAGAATAAAAAAGCATCAAAGATTGGTGGTAGTATAGCAAAAAAAGCTCGTTTAGAGCTTGAGCAAAAAACTGGGAAAAAAGTGGTAACTGGAGAAAATTATCTTCCACCATCAACAATAAAAAAAATCAAACCTAATACTTTAAATAAAAAGAAGAAAAAATAATGGAAAAAGAAAATGTCATTCTAATAAAGAAACCAGATCAAAGCAAAATGTGCGATCTTGGATACCATGTTGTTAGTGGTCACTTCCGAGTTTGCCAAAGTGGTACTAAGACATGGGTTGATACCCATTTAAGAAAAAATCGCGGTAAATTGATAATGCACTTAGAAGAAAATCTTCTCTTCCTTTATTGGAATAATTCTAAGAAATATCAAAATATTGGTAGAATTAAAGGATATTCTGCTCATAATGAATTGGATTCTATTATTCAGTTTTGGTTGGATTACTGGAAACAAAATGGTGAAAATTTTCCAGATGGCTTGACTGCGCTACATGTAAAAACATTGATCGCTATCGAATCCAGTTTTAATCCGAAGGCCCGTCCGAAAACAAGCTCCGCAAGAGGTCTAATGCAAATTCTTGATACTGCGCGAAATGCATTAAGGGGAACTTCGGATGTAAAAAACAATGAAGTCCGAAGCAATTATATCGATGTAACGGCAGAGCAAATCGAAGATCCTGTTGTTAACATTGCAGTCGGAACACGCTGGCTTGCCCATAAGTTTTTTCTTCTTAGAAATCAAAAAGATAAATCACTCAAGAAAGTTCTGCGAAATTATTACTCAAAGACCCCTGAAGGTGATGAATATGCAGAAAAAATTTTGGATCTTTATGCAAAATCAAAGTAAACGTTTTATCTTAATATCATTTTTACTTATTTTTTCTTGTAATACATGGGCCCTTTTTGAAAAAGTTTTCAGTGCAAAAAATGAGATAAAAATTAGTAAAAATATATTATTAAAAATAGACACCTCTTTTCCTGATGGATGCTTTGATGATCTGGGCCTAGTCTCACGAGTAGATTGTTTTCCTTCTAACGAATTATTTCTCTTTACTAAAGGCAAAGAATTCAATTACTCAAATCTTGTGAAATACTGGAAGGATGACTTCGTCTATTTTATAAAGATTTCATCCAAAGGATATGTTGATGATTTAGATGATGATGGTAATTATGAAATTGCTATCTATCCAATGGTTGCAGGAAATAATCCCATAACAGATGCTTATATTTATTCAATCATTGGTGATAGATTAATACTCTACGGCATGGGGCGTTTTCATTTTGAATGGGGGCCATATGTTAAAAAAATTGTAAAAGGACAATGGATAGAACCTTCTCCATGATTAGTTCGAGACCTGCTCTAACGGGTCAAGGTTTTTCAAGAGACGATAATGAAAAATCAACACCTTGGGCCAGACTTTCGACCACAGCAGTTCGATAATTGTCCACTAGTGGGCACCAAATTTAGCAAAGGGAACCGTAAGGTTCCCTTTTTTGTTTTTAGATTCCACTACTTACAAAGATTTTCTGATTCCCATTTTTCTTCCAAAAAGGGCCCTGGCTCTATTATGCATAGAATCAATCGTATCGCTGGTCTTGTTGTTATTCTTTGGCCGTCATGCTCTGGGGGATACTTGGACATGCCTTTACTACTGATCCAGATGAAGTTCTAAAGCTGGCATGGAACAACGAAAAACAATTTCTTCCTAGTGATGTGCGAGCACTCTTTTCAACAAATGATCTACCCTTTGGGTTCTCCTCCGAGCAATGGGGTTTTTTTATTGGTGCCATATCGATGGCCCATCCACGAGTACTCCAAAAAGCTTTACCAATGGCATTGTCTAAGAATCCAGCAGAACAAGAAGCACTAAAAAATTGGGTTATCGAAGTAACAAATGAAATGGGGAATGACGGCGTAATCTATCGACCAATTACATGTCATGAAATTACATCTATCAATAATCTTGATGTTGCATTGATAGACGGAGAATTAGTTGGGCCTATGCATCCAGATTTTTGTTCTGGTATCCCATTTGATCGCCCATATGACTCGGCAAACTATCCAATAAAAGCCCCAATTTTCTATTTTCAAGGGGAAGACGATACTGCCACCCCACTTGCACAGGCCAGATATCACTTTGAACACCAAGTAAAAACTAAGCGTTTTTTTCTCGGCCTTCCTGGTGTTTCTCATACCCTTTATGCCAATATTAGAAACTGCATGTCTGCAATTCATCAATCAATATATAAACAGGGCGATGGACTTGAACAGGTTGTCAAAACATGTAATGGGCCAGTCAATCTTATGATCGCTGATGGACATACAACGCCCAAGTCAACGCAATATTGACCCATTGGCGTTCAACAAAATCAGACTCTAGATCATCAAGTAATTTTTCAAGTTCTTGTTCTGTGTACTTCTTCATATCGTATTCATATGGTAAGCGCTCTTTTATCGACCTGTTGAATAAATCTAATTTTTTTCTAGCGTTAAATTTTTAAACCAAAAACGAATTTTTCCAATAAATAACTTGGTTGATAATTTTAGTATGACCATTGCGGTGCTGGTGTTAGGGATGATTATGGGGAGAATCAATACCGTTAAACATCAAACTTATGCCCAGCTTTTACTATTACAAGATCAATATCAAAAAGAGTTAAAAATAGAAGTTGATAAACTAAAAAAACAAATAGAAGAAGAATCTCGTTTTTATGCGCTTGGAAAACTTGGAGCACAAGTTGCTCACGATATTCGTTCGCCACTTGCCGCACTTAAAACCATTTTAGATGATTTAAACAGCACTCCTGAAACAACTCGTGTTTTTATGCGATCTGCGATCAATCGTGTTGAAGATATTGCGAATAATTTACTCACTGATCTTAGAAAAAAAGATGACACTAGCGGAAAATTTTAGGATAGTTTCCACCTAGACTGACTTTTTTATCAGGCAATTTTTATATCAACATCCATCTCCTTTTGTAAATGGTTTAAATATACTTTTTCTTCTCTATTCCAGTTCCTAATAATTCCTCTACTCCATCTTTCTGGATTTTTATTCTTTGCTTGCAAATAAACTTCTTTCCTATTGTTTAATAACTCAACATCAGTTCCATTATGTCTTTCATTGGGAGTTACAAACTTTATCCCACTATGTTGATGATTGTTATACCAGTCTATAAACATAACGACCCAAGCTTTTGCAGATGCAATACTTTCAAATCTCTCTGGATATTTTGGACAATATTTTAATGTTTTAAATAAAGATTCTGAATACGGGTTGTCATTACTTACTCGTGGTCGACTAAATGATGCCACAACTCCAAGTTTCTCCAGCGTTGCCAGCATCGTCGCTCCCTTCATTGGGCCTCCATTATCAGAATGTAAAACAAGTTTTTCTTTTTTTATTCCCTCAATATGACATAAACGATTTATTAACGATGCAGAACATTCCATTGACTCCTCTTCACTAATATCAAATCCCACAATTTTACGACTAAAAATATCTAAGAACAGATATAAATAAAAAAAACTGCCTCTTAAATACGTTTTTAAATATGTTATATCCCATGTCCATATTTCATTTGGAGCAACTGCTACTAAAGGTGGAGGGCGATATCTACTTGCTTGGCGTGATTTACCTCGATGTTTTAGCATTTTTTCTTCTTTTAAAATTTTATAAAAACTAGATTCACTCGCAATAAATTCTCCCTGATCTGCTAACTTCGCAACAATTACCCATGGCGAACAATCAACATACTCCAACGATGTTGCTATATTGATTACTCGACTTCGCTCATCTGTTGAAAGCTTATTCTTGGGAGGAGTTAGTGGCCCAAATCTTTTATCCACACGATCTTTTTGCCAACTTTTAAACGTTTTAAAATCTATTTCTAAATCGGTGCACGCCATCTTTAATCTACATCCATTCTTGTTTGCATCCAAAATTAAAGATACAGCTACTTCTTTATCCAATTCGGCGACTCTTCTTCCTCTGGCTCCCCCCAAATTTCGTGGCTTTTTTTTAAAAGGATTACTCGTGCACTATACTCTGCAAGTGCTTTATCTTTCCTTTTTATATCTTTTTCTAAAACTTTATTCTTTCTTCTTAACTCAACCATTTCTGGATCAATAGAGGCCTTGCCATTACGTAAGGAATTAGTCGTTAAATCTCTTTTAAAGCGGGCCAGATCGTCTGTATGAAGTCCATGCTGCCTGAGATATTCCCCAAGCTCTTGCTCGCTTAATGATGCCGTTTTAATCACTGCATCCAGTTTTTGTTCTAAAGTCCAAGAAAATGCCGATTTTGTTGTTGTTTTCATATCCATATTAATAGCATACTTTTTTTTCCAACCATAAAGAGTTGATGGCGGTACGCCTATTTTTACAGATGTTGCTGTTAATCCACAAGAACCAGACATTAAAAGCTGCTTCACCGCATTCTCTTTAAATGAGCTACTGTAGGTGTTGTTGTTAAAATTAGTTTTCATTTTTTCCCCTATCGTCCCCTTTAATTTCTTTAACTTGTCTTTTTTTGTTAAAGATTTTATTAAATTTAAAGTCTAGGTGGAATCTTTCCTAAAATAGGGGG
>CAZCDT010000070.1:0-15808 GCA_964497525.1 uncultured Bacteriovoracaceae bacterium | reverse complement strand
TAAAAACCGGCAAAAATGCCGAAAATTAGTGTTAAAAATCGGCAAAAATGCCGAAAATTAGTGTTAAAAATCGGCAAGTATGCTAAAGTACAGGGAAGAGGTTTCTATGGTTTTAGAACGACATCCTGTACGAGAACTAGAGCATTGGTACAATTCCAAATTGCGTAAATCTCCATGTGTTTTATTTGGCCTACGACAAGTTGGAAAATCTACTTTGGCCGAAAACTTTGCGGCATCAACAAATCGCAAAGTGATCAAAATTAATTTTTGGAAAGACACCAGTGGAGATTTTAAAAAAATTTTTAGCAAGAATGCTGATGCAAAAGATATTATTTCTAAATTACAGATGGTGTTAGGCCAAGAGATAGCAGAAAAATCATCTTTTTTAGTACTTGATGAAATTCAAGAGTGTCCAGCAGCTTATTCATCTTTTAAGAGTTTTAAAGAGGATACAAATATTCCTGTTATTGCAACAGGTAGTTATCTAAAATTATTTCTTAGACAAAATCAAGAGTTTGAAATTCCTGTGGGCTGTACACATGAGTTATTGATTACTCCAATGACTTATGGTGAATTTTTGATGAATGCAAATAGACCGCTTTATGATTACTATCAATCAATATCTGGTGATAGTATCATTGATGATTTTTATCATCAGAGATTGCTAAAATATTATTATCAGTATTTATTTACAGGAGGAATGCCAGAAGCGGTGGCCCTTTTTCTTGAAAATTACAAAAATAATATATTTCAGGCGACAGAGCTAACACGAAAAATACAAGAGCAGCTTTTAATTGGTTATAAGAATGATTTCCTTTTACTTGCACAAAATACAAGTTCAACTTGGAAATGTAGCACTCAGAAGCTAGCGTTAACGTTTGATTTAATTCCAAAAGAATTAATAAAATATCGCTTGTTAGAAACACCTGTTCAGAGGTTTAAATTTTCAAGTCTTGGGAAAAATGAAAAATTTTCTCGGGTAAGTAATATTTTTGAATATCTCTCTCTTTCTGGCCTAATAATAAAATCTTACGTTATGAAAAATATAGATTGTCCGCTTTTGATTCGTGATAGTGAACAGAGTGCCTTTAAGTGTTTTTATTGTGATGTTGGTCTTTTGCAGGCGGCATTAAAAATTCCTTATCAAAAAATTATAAGTGATGAGTTATCATCATATAAAGGACCGATTGCTGAAAATTTTGTGGCACAACACTTATTTGCTTTAGGGAAAGAAGATTTATATGCATGGAAACCAAATAACTATCAAGAGGTTGAGTTTTTGATAAATACCCAAGGTGGGGAGCTTGTGCCAATCGAAGTAAAAGCATCAAGAGGCTCTTCTTCTTCAGCAAGCTTGCTCCAATATATAAAAAAATATAAGCCTATTTTTGCAATAAAAATTGCGCCACGCAATTATGGGAAAAATAATAATATGATTTCGTTACCAATTTATCTGATTGAAAAAATAGAAAAAATTATAGAAAAAATTGTGGAAGGTTTTAAAGTGATATGAAATCTATTGATTGCTTTAAGAAAAAAAAAGAGAACCGATATCAAAACAAATTTATCTTCATCTTGTTGTTAATGCTTTTGGCATTGGCATCATGTTCATCTCCTCAAAAAAAGAGTGCCACAAATCTTATAATTAAACCTGTATCTAAACTTTCTTTATTATGGCAAGAGGAAAAAGATCGTGGTCCATCCATTGTGATAGATGAAAATTTGCAAGCAATACTAAAAAAAAGACAGATCGTATTTGTTCGAGGGATTTTTAATGAGGTTTTACCAGAAGCATATTTTAAGGATAATGAAGATGGTGCCAAAGAGTTAAAAATTCCTTATACAACGATTTTGTCTCCACCATCTTCTGCATCGATTATGGATAATGCAAAAGTTTTGGCAGAAAAACTTAAGGCCTTGTATAAAAAAAATAAATTGCCGTTTATTTTGGTTGGGCATAGTAAGGGTGGTTGTGAACTTCTTTATATGGCCATAACTAATTTAAAATTAAACGAAATGATTGATAAGATTATCTTAATTCAATCGCCAGTAAGAGGCTCACCAGTTGCTGATTTGGCCTTGGATTGGTGTAAAGAAATGTGGAGTCCTTGCCACTGGCTATATGCGTGGGCCAGTCAAGGAGGATATTCAATTGCAACAAAAAATGCAGAGACAATTTTTTTAGAAAAAATAAATAAATTACCTAAAGATGAAAAAGAACTGCTAAGTAAAAAAATATTTTATGTTCGATCTTATAAGTTACGCGATCAAGCATTTGAAGTTAGTATGACGGGAGAGTGGCTAAAAAATAATTATGGGCCAAATGATGGATTGGTTTTAACCAGTGATCAATATCTTCCTTCTTTTGGCCAAGATGCAGGAAGTGTCATTGCTGATCATGCAGATTTAGTGTTGCATCTTACTTCTAAATTTAAAACCAAAGAAGATGATAAATCCGCAAGAAAGGCATTCACTCGTGCATTGTTGCGGATGGTGTACTCGTTCTAGAGCTGTTTTCTTATCTGTACTTAATTTTAAAGAATGGTGTTTAGATAAAATAACCTGACTGGGTACTTTATCTAGATAAAATGACTTAACAGGGATTTTTATCTAAATAATTTTTGAGCTATGGTGCAATAATAAAGAAGATAACGACACGTTTAATTAATATTGATTTAAAAAATAGAAAATCTTATTTTTTGTGGGGGCCAAGAAAAGTTGGAAAAACTTATTGGCTTAAAAACTATTTTGCTAAAAACATAAAACCAAACCAGAAGCTAGAATACATCGACTTGCTTCTTAGTGATGAATTAGTTAGTTATACAAAAAGTCCGGCGTTGCTACGTCAAAGATTTATAGACTTTGATGGCGTGATCATTATCGATGAGATTCACAAAATTCCAGGATTATTAAACGAAGTTCATTGGATGATTGAAAACTCAAAATGCTCATTTATTTTAACGGGCTCAAGTGCAAGAAAATTAAAACGAGAGCATGCTAATATGCTTGGTGGACGGGCATGGCGACGAGTAATGAATCCGCTATCTATAGTAGAAATTTCTAAATATAATATCGAAGATATTATGTTTTCCGGATTGCTTCCATCACACTATCTGTCGGATGATCCAATTGAAGAATTAAGAGCATATGTGAATGATTATTTAAAGGAAGAGATTATTGCAGAAGCATTGGTTGCAAACGTTTCTGGATTTTCTAATTTTTTAAATGTTGTTGCCATTACCAATAGTGAATTATTAAATTATACAAATGTTGCTAGCGAGAGTGGAGTCTCTACAAAAGTTGTTAGAACATATTTTGATATTTTGGAAGATACTCATCTTGGATTTCGTATTCCCCCTTGGACAAAGGCCAAAGAGCGCCGAATGATTCAGACAGAAAAATTTTATCTTTTTGATGTTGGTATTGCGAATTATTTAGCTCGTCGGATTGTAAAAGAGAAAACACCTGAATTTGGTAAAAGCTTTGAACATTTAGTATTGATGGAGCTTCGTGCCTATCAGTCTTATAGAAACCCAGAAATGATGATTCATTTTTGGCGAACTTCAAATGGTGCAGAGATTGATTTTATTTTAGGCCACGGGGATGTCGCATTAGAGGTTAAGGGGAAAAGTAGTGTTTCAGAACGTGATATTAGGTCATTCATTGAACTTTCACAAGAAATGAGGCCAAAAAAGCGTATTGTTGTATCGCTAGAAAAAAAGGCACGCACGATTTTAACAGGCGAACTAAAGGGTGTGAAAATATTGCCATTTCATGATTTTGTTTCAGAATTATGGAATGGTAATATTATTTAACCCAGATATTGCATTTAAGAGTTTTGTTTTTAGCGCTGGAACTATTTTTTACAAACATTGAATTTTTCACAAATTTCTGCTCTATGATTTTCTCTAAATTCAAGTTTTAGATCTTGGATTTTTTCCTTACATTCAAATCCTTTATCATAGTCTGGAGATTTTGTATCATACCATTGTGGGTATTTGCTTTTACACTCATCTTCCATCTCTGCCCACTTTTTTTGCTCTTGATGTAACTCTTTACGATGCTTTTTAAAAACTTGTTGCATGTCTTCATTTGCATAAACAGAGACAATGCTAAAAAGATATAGGCAAAGAATTGTTATTTTAGATTTCATTAGTCCTCCCTTTTTTAAAATAAAAATAAGTCGAACATTGATTCGGTACAACCAATCATACGATAATAATTTTAATTATTTTTTTAAAAACGTATTTTTAGATACTTGGCCTAAAATTTTAGATGTTTGATGCCCAATAAAAATTGGCATTAAATATTAAAAGTTTTTGAAATAATTCGGGTTGAAATAGTAATGTTTTGTTTAAAAATACCGATAAAAAAGGTATGCGATCACTTATATCTTTATCTGTATTAATTTTTATAATCTATTTTAATTTTGGGTATACTCAAGAGCAGCTTGATTTAGTGCAATTAAAAGATTCTTTAATTAAGACAACTGCAATATTGTTAGATGAGAACATATCTGTAGATACAAAATCGTTAGAAGTCGCAAAGGCCTTTAAAGTAATTGATTCAGCATGCACATCTTCTTGTGAGCAGGTTGTTGGTTTATTGCAAGAGTTTAATCGAGTTTTAAAGTCTGATAATATTGAGTATGTTTATAAAACCTTGCGGCTTGAATCTATTGCCTCACAAAAAGATCTTGAGAAATTTAAAACCAATATTTTTCATTTGCATCGATATTTAGAAACTACAGATAAAAAGGAGGCATCCTATAAAGTTTCTTCGGCCCTAGAATTGATGCGATATGTTTTAACAATTTATGAGAAAGATTTATTAAAGCTTACAACAAAAGGTGAAAATAAAGAGGAGGCGTTTAACGGATTAAAAAGAGATTTTTTGCTTTTTAAAAAACAGTTACTCGCATTATATGATATCGGAGAGGTTTTAAAAAATAGCAATGCCGATGATTTATCGAAATTATCAAAAAACGATATGCTAAGAATTATTAATGATATCAATGAACTTGGACTTTTTTATATGAAACTTGTCCAATCTATTAGTAATAATGCGCTTGTTTTTTCTCCAGAACAAAAAGAGTTATTAAAGTTTTTCCAAGATGATATTAAGCCGATGTCAAAAAAAGAAGTTTTAGAGATTATAAAAAAAGAGTTTGGCAAAGATGCCCATGAACTTTTTATTGATTTTGATGCAGAAAAGCCTATTGCAGCGGGAACAATTGCTCAAACATATGAGGCCAAGATAAAGACGAGATGGTGGCAAAGACCAAAAGATGTTGTAGTAAAAGTTCAAAGGCCAGGACTTTCTGATACGTTAAAATGGAATAGTAAAACCAATACAGCTATGTTGAAATTGTTAAGTATAGTGATACCAAAGACTCATGTTCCTTTTTTAGATATGTTTGCTTCTCAAGTGGTTGGTCTTGAAAAAGGAATTGAGGGAGAAACTGATTTTATTCAAGAAGAAAATACTTTAAAAAAATTCGCTAACTTTTTTGGGGCAAATTCTAGTGTCAAAGTTCCAAAAGTATATTCCGAATTATCAGGGAAAACTGTTTTAACGATGGAGAGGGTTCCAGGGGTAAATGTTGATCGACTTTTGACAAACGAACTTTCAAGTGGTGATGTCGTAAAGACAATAGAGGTTAGAAAAAAACTTTTTAACGATCTTTTAGAATCTTTTTTATATCAAAGTATTGTGACAAAAGAGATGCACGCAGATTTACATCCTGGAAATATTTTGGCCGACGGTACAGGGCGATTAAGTATGATTGATTGGGGGCAGACATTTAAGACAAAAGGTTTGATTGCTGCACCTTTTAAATTAATTTTAAATACAATTACGGGAGATGAAGAAGGGGTTGTAAATGCACTAGAATTACTTAGTGAAAAGAAAACATTAAATAAAGAAAAAATGACTGAACTTGTAAGAAAGCATTTTAAAAATGAAGGTGTTGAAAAAATTGTATTAAAAGATTTTATAGCAAATAAGGAAGAAGAAAGATTTTCCAAGCAAATGGAAAATCGTTTGGTGGCCATTAAAAATATTTTTTCCGAAGCGATAAAAAATGAAGGATATGCCATTACTGGTGGCTATTTACAATTTTTTAGATCTGCATTGCCTCTTTTTACAACGTTGTCTTTAATTGCAAAAGAAATACCAGAAAAAGAGATTCAAGATATTATTAGATGGCAAATACTAACCTTTTATCCAAAAGGCGTTGTAAAATTTGCGGCAGGAAAATCTTTAGAACTTCTTAACACGCTAAGTAAAAAAATAAAAGTTGAGGGGATCGGTCTTTTAAATTCTCCTGTGAGTATAAGATGTTTAGAGGCCGTCTTGCTTGGTTTTTAAATAGTGTATGATTTGGCGATGCTAGTGGCCGCAAGCAATAATTACTCTAGTGGTTCAAGCTCCCAGCTAATCCATCCTTTATGAAATCCATGAATGTTTGAGACAACGGCAAGACCTGTAATTTTATACCCCTTTTCTGGCAAGACTTTTTCGCCAATAGATGAAGGCCCTGCAATAGTCATTGTTTGCTGCATCGGTGGTAGGTATGTTTGGTTTATTGAGACAGGAAATGATAGATCTCCTGTATATAGGAGATACTTATTTTCTTTTCCAGGAATTGTTCGTGACCAGCGCAATACATTTTCTGTTTGATGATCAAACGGAATATCGCTAGAGCCTTCATAGCTTGTAACGTTGTTTACAACATTACCCATTGCATCTTTGCTTTCTAATTCAGTTTTATATTTTATAAAAGATGTTCCATCTCCTTTCCATACAAGGCCACCTGAAGGAGTTAATTCTTGACTTGTAAGCGTAAAAACTCCTTCAATTTTAATATCTGTTTTTGTTGTCATAACAGCACTGCCAAGATTTCTTACAACTTCATCGTTAGAAACAAGGGTGTATTTCCCATGCCATCTTTTGACTTTATGCCAACGATTGGGATCGCTGTCTTCTGCATCAAAAGCAAAAGAGATAGAAATAATAAATGGTAATACTAGTGTGAAAATAAAAAATAATTTTTTCATGTTATGCCTACTCATTTTGTAAAAAAAAAACATTTTTTTTCTCTTATCTACTACTTGTTTTGCTTTTGTAGTAATTCATTTTTGATGTGATATAAAATTTTCATGCCAATCTACTCTTTAAAAATGGGATAATTAGTTGAAATAATAAAATTTTAGTTGGATAATTGAGACAGAATTAAAGCTTTGGTGCCTGGAGCGAGACTTGAACTCGCACGGTCTTGTTTAGAGAGCCGAGGGATTTTAAGTCCCTTGTGTCTACCATTCCACCACCCAGGCATAAACAGATTTGTATAAGGACTAATGTGAACTATTTTCTACTTTTTTGTCAAACAAAATTATTCAGATTTTACAATCTCTTTGTAATTTTTGTCATCTTTTTTTGGGGATGCTCTTCATTTGTTGATACAAGGCCTTCAAATGGTGAAAAAGAAGATGTTGCAGATAGTGATTATATGGTTTTTAAAGATGAAAGCAAAAAACAGGATGAGAATTTAACGATAGAGGAATCAACAGACGATATTAATTTAAAAAATGCTGAAAATAAATTAAAGGCCATTCCAGTGTGGTTTAAAGTTCCTCAAAAGTATTCACATCATGATAGCGAATTAAATGCCTATGCGCATGCTTTTTTTGATCTAGTACCGCATTTAGACGTAAATACTGGCCTTGTGAATTTCTTTCCACTAACGCCTCAGGATTCTCGAGCTTTATACAAATTAGATATTGTTTCAGGGAAAAGATATTTACAGCATGTTTTTTGTAATCAATACGATGTTTGGGGCAAGTATAGATCAAAGCTTGATTATCCAAACTACACAAGTGGGGTAATTCCAAGGCTTTTAAATACTCTCGGTAATCCTCAAGAAATTATTGTTTTTGGTAGTAGCTACAAATATGATGGTATTTTAAAAATTAAAGAAACAAATTCTTATCGAGTTAGAATTGTTGGTGGTGTTTTAAAGCAGTACTGTCATGTTTATCCTTGCAAATTACGAAGCGATTGGCAGAGTGCTCCTTTATTGATTGCTATAGATCCAGATGATGAGGAACTTAAAGAGGTTAAAAGTTTAAAAGAACTCCAAGATATTGTGGATTGGAATTATGCTATTGCTTTTTTGCAAAACCAAGAAGGTAGAAGTCGGTTTACAAGTGCAAGCAACAAAAAATTTTTAGATGGTGATAGACCGGCATATAGAGTGCTTGGAGAATTAAGTGTAAAAGATGCGATAAATGCGGCCTTTTTAAAAGGTAAGCTCTTAAAGTTTGAAGAACTACAAAGCATGCGATCAGGGTGTCATAAATTATATGAGTATCTTGAAAAAAATTTGCAAGTTGTTAGACAAAGTGATGGAGAAAAAAGTTTTGCGACCTTTTTTAACAAAGTTTACGATTCATATAGACACAAGGCAATGACTTGCTTTAAGTCGGTTAGAAGCTCAAATATAAACTTTGATACTAACAATCATTGGGAAATGAGTTATTTACAGGGATTCTTTTTAGCAGATTCTTTGGAATACTTATTTCGATGTAGCGATAAAACTTGGTCTGAAAAAAAGTACTATTCAAAATCAAAAACGCCCTACTCATTATGCTTAGACGATGAGTTAGATTACGCTTTTTTAAGCATTAGCAATATGTTTTTAAATTCATATATCCAAGGAATGGAGAGTTATAGATATATTACGTATGATTTTGGGGCCTTTGGAACACATGAAAAAATATATTCATGGATCTATGACAACGGTAAAAGATTAAATTGCTACAACGATACAGATGAAGTAATGAAAAATATTTCTCCTGAAAAAATATTTCCTCAAGATATAGAGTGGAAAAAGTTTGGTAGAGGACCTATTAATCGCAATGAAAATATTAAATAGTAGATTTTTAGACGAAGCTCCACAAGTTAATCTAAGCACACTGCTAGATATCGCTTTGATTCCGCAATCTAGAGAAACAGGTGTATTAAAATCAATTCGTTTTTTTAGAAATAGTGAAGATTTTTTAATATATCATTCCCTTGTATCAGATGTTTCTTATAGAGAAGGGAATCTTGATACACAGGCAAAAATAGATTTTTTTATAAACTTAAATAATGCCTCTTTTCATGATATCTATTATGATTTGTTATTGCCTGATGCAGGAGAGAACAATCTTTTTTTACAGTATAAGGCAAAGATAAAACATGGATTAATCTCAGATATTCTTGCTGCCAGAGTTTTAGATTCTGGTACTCGTTCTTTTAATTTTTTAACTGATACTTTATTTAATGATATGGTTGAACTTACTCACTCCTTTGGTCAAGAGACTTTGATTTTTGAGGCACTAGAAGAGTTCTTTAATATTTCTCCAACACAAAGAACGGCACTTTTAAGAATTATTTTTATCGAACTAGAGCGAGTTATAAAGCATTTGTATTGGATAAAAAAACACCTAGATAAAATAGGTCTTATATATCAAAGTGAATGCGCTTTAAAACTGCTTAATGAGTGTATGAGTTTAGTATTTGATGAAAATAGGGTTTTTATTCTACAAAACATTTTTGGTGGATTTAAAGCAGATATTCCAAAGGATTGGCAACATCGATGTTTTAAAACTATAGAAAAAATAAGTACAAATATAGATAAGTTTTTTGCTCTTTGCATAAAATCTCCTGCATTTAGAGATCGTTTAGAAATTGGTCATTTTAATTTAAAAGAGGCCTTAGAATCATCAATAACTGGTCCTTGTGCAAGAAGTGCTGGAATAAATATTGATGCAAGAGTATTTGGAGGATGTCCAATTTATAAAGAGCTAGAGTTTGCACCATTGTTGGCCGTCTCAGGAACATTATATGACGAATTTTTAGTACGTTCGCAAGAGATTAAACAATCTTTTAAAATGATAATTTCGTTAGTTGATGGTCTTGTGCCAATGCCTATAACAATAGAATATGAGCATAAAAAAGTAGAAGATACTTTTTTATTTAAAGAAAAAGAACTCAGCGATGGAGTATCGTCTGTCTTTGTTGGAAACATTGGCGATAAATGCACTGTTGTTTTAACAACACCATTATTAGAAAAGGCATTTCTTGCGGCAAAAAGATTAAAAGGCTGTTCCTTATCTGATGCTTCTTTGCTCTTGTGTCAGTTCGAAAAAATAGATGGAGAGCTTATATGATTATTCCTAATAGTTTTAAAAAGAGATCTCTAAATATTTTTTTAATTATTTTTAGTTGGCCAAAGCTTGTATTAAAGGGTGTACAAAAGTTCTTGAGATAGAAACACATTTCGATTAAGCATTGGTTTTTCTAACGATTTAGATAGGAGTAATTTAAACTTGCCTCTTTCTAACTCTATTCCTCCTAATTGCTTTAATATCGGAGAAACCATTTGGATATCAATCCATGATATTTGATATTTTTGAAGATGATTAACTAATGCATATAGAGCAATCTTTGATGCATTTGGAGTAATAAAAAACATAGACTCGGCCGTAACCATTTGCATTAAATTTACACCGTAAAGTCCTCCAACTATTTGATTCAAACTATCTGTAACCGTTATGCAGTAAGCGTGTCCATGTTTATGCAGATTAGTATATGCCTTAATCATTTCGTCTGTTATCCATGTTTCATCTGATCGCTTCTTATGTACTGTTGCACAAAGAGAAATTACTTTTTCAAACTCAACATTCATCCAAACTTTGAAATATTTTTTCTTTATCAGTTTTTTTAAAGATCGTTGCAAATGAAAATCTTTTGTAAAAAGAATTCCTCTTGGATTTGGTGAAAACCAAACAAGCGGATATTCTTTATTTATAGGCCAAGGAAAAATTCCTTGAGCATAGGCGTTAAGAAGATTATTTACGGCAAGATTACCACCAACTCCAATGATTCCATCTTCATTGGCCGATTCCATTGTTGGGAAAATGATCTCTTCTTCCATCTTTTTGCTTTAAATTAAAAAGGTTTGTTTACCAAATTTCTTTAATCTATTCTTTAGAATTAAGTTTTTATACTTTTGCTTAAATCTTTCTTTTGTAAACCCCACAAAATGTGACAAGACTTTGCTTTCAAAATCTATAATATCTTGATCTAGATTATCATAGACTCCTGCAATATGAGAGGTGAGTGTAATATTTTTTAAATCTTTAAAATCTGAAAAATTACAAGGTTCTGTTTCGAAAACATCTAAAAAAGCGTGTGATTTTGGATGTGTAACTAAAAAAGAGATTAAAGCTTTCTGATCAATAATTTGTCCGCGTGAAGCATTTATAATTAGAGCATCTTTTTTCAAATTTCGTAAAAACATTTCATCGATAAGATGAAAGGATGTTGGGTTTAAGCTTGCCGCAACAATAACGGCGTCAATTTTACTTAAGTTAGGTAATTTTGATGTTTTATAAAAAGGATCATAGATATAGGTCTTAACTTTTAAAGTTCGAAGGGTCTTATTAACTCTACTTCCGATAAATCCATGTCCTATTATTAATACATTTTTATTTTTTAAAAGTTCCCGATCCCACAAACGAGAATAGTCCCATGCTTTAGAGTTTGGTATTTTTATAAAACGAGTAAAAAATGCAGATAAAATATACTCAGTCACAGCATCAGCTCGAATTGGATTTCCAACGATGGTGGTAATATTTTTATTTGCAGCAAAAGCTGTCGTAATATTATCATGGCCAGAATTTGTATGTATGACCAACTTTAGATTTTTATAATCTTTTAAATCATCAAAATTAGTATGGGTATTTGTTAGTACGATAAGATCTTTTTTGGGATCAATTGTTAAAGAGGAGGTAATTACTTCAAAGCGTTTGTTGATTTTTAAAATAGCATTTTGCTCTTTACTTAAAAAGTCACTCTTGTGATATTTTGAATAACTAATTCGTAGGACTTGAATTTTATTTTTTTGTTTATTCATTGAGGTATCGTTTTATGTTTAATTTGGTTTGCAAAATTTAGCATAAAAGTGATAATTAAGGATATAGATTTTGTAATTTTTTTTTAGAGTTTAATGATGGCAAAAAAAGAGGATATTTCCTATAAAACGGCCCAAGATATTTCATTGATGCGAGAGGCTTGTCAAATAGCTGCTGATACATTGGTTTATATCGAGCAGTTTATTAAACCAGGAGTCACAACTCTTGATATAAATGATTTATGCCATGAGTATATTATGTCTCGTGGAGGATATCCTTCATGTTTGAACTATCATGGATTCCCAAAGTCTATTTGTACATCTTTAAATTATGTCGTTTGTCATGGAATACCAAGCAAAAAAGATATTATAAAAGATGGTGATATTTTAAATGTTGATGTAACAGTCTATAAGAACGGTTTTCATGGAGACACAAATAAAACGTTTTTAGTTGGTAGCATTGATCCAAAAATAAAAAAATTAGTCGATGTAACGTATGAGTGCCTTATGGCCGGAATCTCTGTTGTTCGCCCAGGGGCAACGATTGGAGATATTGGGGAGACAATAACAAATATTGCACATGCAAATAATTATTCGGTTGTTGTTGAGTATTGTGGCCATGGTATCGGCCGAAATTTTCACGAAGCTCCACAAGTTGTTCATGTTGGCAAAAAGGGTACCGGTGTTTTAATTGAACCTGGGATGACTTTTACAATTGAACCGATGATAAATATTGGAAGACCTCATTGCAAAGTTTTAAGAGACAAGTGGACTGTTGTGACTGCGGATAATTCTTTATCAGCACAGTTTGAACATACAATTTTTGTTACGAATTTTGGGGCAGAAATATTAACCATTGGTGGAGAGAGACGACCCTTATATATCCCTTAATTTTTATTTTTTTCTTTTTTTAATTTTTTTTGATCTTCGCTCTCTTTTTTACATTTAGCTAAAATTAGATCAAAGTTAATTAGCCCATCAAAAATTTTTTGCATTTTCTTATTATCTGAAACTGCTGCATCAAGATTTATTTCTTCACCATACATAATTTGAGTAAAGAATGTAGATAGTTCAGGGATCTCTTTTTCTAGACAATTAAAAGATGTCGCAAGCTGCTGTAGATCTGTTAGATATTTTATAAAAATATGGGGAGTCCTTTCTAGTAAATTATTAATTGACGCAAGTTGCAACCCTTTTTCTGATCTTAAATCATCACCTGTAAACATTGATAGATCAAAAATATTTTTCTTTTCAACAAGTAAAAAATATAAAAAATTAACACTTGGTGCAAATTTATTTTTCTTTGAACAAATTTTTTGAATATGTTCATCTTTTAACTTAAATTCTCCAATCGTCATCAGTTCATTTAAAAATAGTTGGTTTAAGTGATATAAAGGTCCTGTTTCATGATTTTTATGAATAACGAGTTCTTCTTCTGCAAGGCAGAGTAAAAATTTATTTGTGATTTTTGCATAAGCAATAATTGGAGACAAATAACAAACAAATAGGCAGAAAATAAAAAAATTCTTCATGAAATAATTTTAGCATAAAAGGATTTGTTATTGTAGATCGCTATCTTTTTGGCCGTATTCTAGAAATTTTTGCCCATCACTGCTATTTACAGTTTCATTTAGAGCTTCAAGGCGGCGATAAATTGTCCTTGTGCCAACATCAAGTATTTTTGCAGCTTTTTCAAAGTCATTCTCTGTATGCTCTAAAATCCATTTAACATATTTATTTTCGACTTCTTTTAGCGTTGGAAACTCTACTCCTTGTTTTAAAAAGAAAGAGGTATCGTTATTTATTGTTATACTATCAAGGCCCCAGAGATCCTCAACTTGAATTAGAGGATTTTTTGCAAGAATTACAGCTCGTTCGATGCTATTTTCGAGCTCTCTAATATTGCCTTTCCAGTAATTATTGCAAAGCGCTTTTAGAGCATCTTTTTCTATTCCTACGACTTGTGACCTATAAAGAGTTGCAAACTTTTTTATAAAAAAATCTACTAAAAGAGGAATATCATCTTTTCTATCTCGAAGAGGTGGAACGACAAGAGGAATAACGCTTAATCTAAAATAGAGATCTTCTCGAAAGCGTCCTTCTTGACACTCTTTTTTTAAGTCTTTATTCGTCGCAGCAACAATTCTTGTATCAATAAAATATTCTGTATTATCTCCCACCGGTCTTATCTTTCTTTCTTGTAAAACCCTTAAAATTTTTACCTGCATTGGTAGAGTTAAATCACCAATCTCATCTAAAAAAATAGTTCCTTTATCTGCCTCTAGAAAAAGGCCTCTTTTATCTTTTATAGCTCCAGTAAACGAGCCTTTTGCATGGCCAAATAGTTCAGACTCTAAAAGATTTTCTGGTATTGCGGAGCAGTTTATGGCCACAAAAGGGCCTGCTTTTCTGTCACTACTTCGATGTAGTGCTCTTGCAATTACCTCTTTTCCGGTTCCGCTTTCTCCTGTAATTAGTACTGTTGCAGATGTTGAAGCAATCCTATCGACAAGGTCCAAAACTTTTTTAAGGGCCAATGACTTACCAATAACGCCATTTTTAGACCACTGATTATTAACAGCATTTTGTAAGATCTCATTTTCTGCTTTAAGTTTTATAAAAGATATTGCTTTGGATATCACATGTTTAAAATCATTGCTACTTCCAAAAGGCTTTGGAATATAATCGTAGGCCCCTTCTTTAACGGCCTTGACAGCATCTTCGTAATTTGCGTGAGCAGTCATTAAAACAATGGGAGTTGTAATATTTTTTTTCTTTAACTCTTGTACGAGTTGAATGCCTGTAATGCCAGGCATCTTCACATCAGAGATTATTAAGTCATAGTCTTCTATTTCTTTTATTGTATCACTTTGTTTTTTATCGACTAATTCTAAAAACTTTAGTGCAGATGGAAAGCCGCTCACCTCATGATTATCTTCTAATAAGATATCTTCGATTAGATAACGTGTCGCCTGAGAATCTTCTATAATCGCAATTTTTGCCACGTTAAAACCCTCATAAAAAGAAAGAGCCATCATTTTATAAAAATATGGTGTTTTTTTAAAGCAAATTCGAGTTTTATGGGTATTTTTTATACTATTTTTTTAACTTTGTATTAGCTAGTCCTTTATATTTGCCACAATTTTTAATTTAGTTTGAATGGTTATATTCATTGGAACAAGAGAAACTTCTATTTGTTGTTTTGAGTCACGGACAGCTCCTGCGCGAGCGCCTACCATTTCCATTTGAGTAGAGTAGTTGTCGTTTAAATCTTCAGAAATAAGCAAATAACCATTAAATTTTTGTCCAGATGCGGCCAAAATGGCATCGATTTTTGCTCGAGCAGATTTAAAGGCCTCTTGATATAATTTTTTTGTTTCGCTTTGTCTTGTTTCAAATTTTAAATCATGACCGATATTACTTATTGATATACTCTCAATACTAGAAATTGTTGTAACAATTTTTTCAATAATTTCTAGGTTATCTTTTTTTATTGAAAAGTGTTGATTAAGCTGTTGTCCTTTCCTGACATTAGTATTGTTTTCCCACTGGTACCATGGATACATACTAAAATTTTGAGTTTCGACTTCTTTTTGATTAATGCCAATTTTTTTTAATTCTTTTTCTAGCTGTGCTTTTGTTTTATTGTATTTACTTGTAAGAAGATCTTTGTTTTTTTCTTTTAATTCGATATTAAATTGAAGTTGCCATTCATCAGCAGGAACGCTTTTTTGGGCCTGGCCAAAAACGACAATGCCTGATGGATTGTCTTTTGCAAGAATAGGCATTGAAACAAGTATTAACGCAAAAACAATTACAGATAATATTTTATTAGTCATAGATATCTCC
>CAZCDT010000069.1:0-16019 GCA_964497525.1 uncultured Bacteriovoracaceae bacterium | reverse complement strand
TTGAACTTCATTTCCGGCAAATATTTTTATATTTGTCTGGTCAAAAATGGCATATCGAAGACAGTCTTCTGCAATATCTGCACGAGGTTCGACAATATAAATTGTAAAATTACTTCCATGAAATCTTTTGCAAATTAAAAGAACTTCATTTATGTGATATCCAAACCCAATGCCAAGTACAAGTATTTTGTTTTTTTTGGCGATCTCTGCTTCATGCTTCACCATTAGGTTTTCAGCTTCCTTAATTGGATTGTAAATTGAGTGTAAGTGAACGCCATTAATAACAGGTATTCGATGATCTGTTTTTGATATTTTAATTTCATAATTAGATGTTGTCTCACAAGACATACGACACCCCTTAAAGTGAATAACTGTTGTATTGTTGATATTTATAAAAAGAAATTGCTTGCACCATTTTTCCTCTTCCGTAAGGTCAACTGGTAAATAAAAACAGGTATCAGTCATTGATACCTTTTACTTATATTATTTCCTCATGATACTGGATTAAAGTCAATAATCTAAATTATAAATCGAAAAAAGTATGAAATTTTTTTATTTCTTAACAGAGTTTAAGTTATAGCCTTTAAACTGTTCCCGATTAGAGTAAATTGAAGCAATTTCCTTGGTTGTTTCTTCTTTTTCATTCATTAATATTTCAAGTACTTGTTGATCGATGTTTTCAATTCTTTTTACCCATTGACTTAAATCCCAATACCACGTTTTTAAAACCTCTACTAGTTCTAGAGTTAATTCCTGATCTTTTAACTTGGAAATTTCATCTTCGATGGTGTGCTGTGCTGTCTCCATGATATTCATTAAGCGTTCTCTATTTTGATTACCAAAAGTGACAAGATCAATATTATTATCGCTGGCAGATGATAAAACTAGTTTTGCCTGTTTTGAGATAGCATCCATCATTGTCGTATGATACATAATCATTCCGATTAATTTTTGATTCATAAAAACTCCTAAAAAAATATTATGCTTTGCGTTCGTTTGGATTACTTGGATTTACTGTTTTCTCTTTTTGAACTGTTTTTACCGCATCAGTCCACCCAGAATACAAAATATTTAAAATATTTAAACAACTTTCAAGAGGAGCTGTTTCCATTTTCAAATTTGCTTGTGTACTGGCAAATAAAACATAATCATAAAGTGATGATAAATCTTTTGCGACTTCTCCACCAACTTTAAAATCCAAGCTTGTGTTAAGTTCGATAACAATGTCTTGTAATTTGCCAATATATTCACCCTTTTTGGCAATTTCATTATTGGAAATAGCATCGATTGCTTTTTTGCAGTTTTTAATTGCAGCTTGATACAGCATAAGCAAAACTTGTTCCTTACTTGCAGTTTGTACTGAAGTTTTTTTGTAAGCACCTACTCCGTAACTCATATTTTCCCCCTCGCGTAAAAATTACGCATTAATTAATTACCCTAATGCCTGTACCGGATTAGACGCTGATGCCCCAAGTGCAGCAAGTCCTGCTCCGGATTTTTGAATTTGAGAAATTGTTCCTTCTAATCTTGCAAATTTATCTTTAAGCATTTTTTCTTTTTGTTCTAGTAGCCTTTGTCTGTCGGCAATTCTTCGATCTATTTGGTCGATACTACTTTGTAAGCCTCTGGCCCTTCCGCGTAATAATCCATCAGGAGGACGAATGATCTCTCCTGTAACATTTGATAGTTCTCGCATAAAGCCTGTGGTATATCTTCCATCGTTATCTGTTCTGCCAACGAGAAGTTGAACGATTGCTCGAGGATCACTTGATGCTTTTGCTTGAAATACTTTTTCATCAAAAGCAAGTAGACCTGTTTTTTGAAAAGTGACTCCTAAAGAAGCAAGCCGCCTCGGCCCAGAATCAGTCATAAAATCTTTAAAAATTAAGCCACGAAGACGTGTTTCAAGATTTTGGAGAGTAATATCTCCACCAAGAGTTTTAGATGTATCTGTTTTATCATCAATGCTATTTTGTTTTTTTATAAACTCTAGTACTTTATTTATTTTTTCGATTAAATCTGTAACCTTTTTTGTTGTTGCTTCTTGATCTTCTGTTACTCCAACGGTGAATTCTTCTCCTGGTTTTGCTTTTTTTAGATCAATTGTAACGCCAGGAATAAGATCTGTTACTTTATTCCCAGGAACTTCAACTTCAAATCCATCGATTTTAACAACAGCATCTTGTGCAGGTCTTTCATATTCAAGATAAAGATCATCTACTCCATCGACAAAGTAAAAATATGGGAATTCGGCCCTTTCATTATCTCCGGTATCATTCATTGTAATAAGAAGTCTCCATGAGTTGTCTTCACCAGAACCATCATTTATTACAGAGGCCTTCATATTTGCTTGGGAGTCACTGTTTATAAGTTTTGCAATACCAGATAAAGAGGAGTGTTCGGAATCTATGTAAATTTCTCTGTTTTCTCCGTTTGGAAGTTGGTATTGAATATATCCAACCCCAACATAAGTATCATCTTTATCTGCAAAGCCAGATGACATTGCAGATGAACGCTGGGCAAGTTGAACAACTTCGAATTGATGATTACCCGGATTTGCAATATTTTTATCAACTGATACATTTACTATTTCATCATTTGCTGTACTTTTTAGCTCGCGAAAACTTCTTTCATCCATATTGGAGTTAATTGATCCTCTAAGATCTTCAACTAATTTAATCAATTCTTCGACTAGCTTTTTTTTCTCAACGATATTGCCTTTTCTTGATTCCATTTTTTCTATAGGAATGCGTTCAGCGTTCATTAATTGCTGAACGATATCTTTTGGTAGTCCTGTGTTTATAGAACCAAAAGCAATTGCCACGAATCATCCTCCTGATGAAAAATGGGTCTAACCTTTATCTATTGTAGCAGGAAAGTGGATTCAACTCTTTTAGGCAATTATTGCTTGTTGTGACTTTTATAAAAAAATCTTATTTGCGTAATCTCTTATAAGGTTTTACTATATCCTAAGTTATAAACGATAAAAGGCCGATTTGGGGTCGGCCTTTTTTTAGGGAGAAATTTAAGTTGCGTTTTAAATTTCTTACCAATTTAATCGGATAAAATGAAAAATACTTTAGATAAAAAGTCTGGTATAGCCTGGAAAAAAACAAAATTCTTTACATCTCGAGCAGTTACATACTCTTTATTTTTGTTAATGCCAATTTGGCTTCAAAAATTTAGCGGTATTGACCTTGGACTGCAGATTATAATGATGTTTTTATACATACTGTTCATGGTGGGGCAGTGGTTTTTTTTAGGCAAAGAGATTGATCATCGTTTAGAAATCTACTTTAAAGTTAATTCATCAATAGATAGAAGTCTTTATCGGATATTTTTAGGCATGATGGTTACTTTTATATATTTTAATTTAATAGGCCTTCTTCCTGTGAAGTGGATTATAAATATGTTTTGGACGACGTGGGCAATTTTAGGACTTTTTTATTCGTGGCCTACTCGCGGAAAAATAATCGAAGAATCAGTGACTTCAACACTAGGAGAATTAACTCACTTAGATGCGTTTGAAAAAATGCTTTTATTTGTAATTGTTTTTTTCTTTGTTATATCCGTTCCAGAAATGCCGCTTTTAAGCAATTATGAGGCCTTAAAATTTTTCTTTGATCCACATGAGATTACCAGTAGTTATTTTTGGAATTTTTTATTTGTAAATTATATTCCATTTTATCGTTATCCAGAACTTTTAAAAATTGCATGGTGCATGCATTTTTATGTCATTGGCCTAGGACTATTTTTACTTATTTTTTATGCTCTTTTGCGGTTCTTTTTTTGCAGAAGATTGGCCTTACTTGGAGTTTTTGCAATATTAACATCATGGTCTTTTGTAAAGATTTTAGCAAATGGTCAAGGGCTTGCGATAACATCAACATATGCGCTTTTTTGGATATGGTCGTTAATATGGGTTTCACAAAGTGCATCCTATCGCACAGGACTTTTTTTAGGGCTTGTGATGTTTTGGGGAGCCTCGATAAATATTTCTTACTCTTTTTTATTTATTTTACAAATAATATTTTTGTGGAATTTTTTATTAAGAGATAAGACTAGATGGTTTAAAAGAAAAGTTATACGTTATGCTTCTTTTGGCCTAATTTTAACACTCTTAACGCTTATTTCTCACTGGGAGTTGTTAGAAGATTATGTTCGAGATATTCAAATTTTTCATAGTGTTGGTATTCTTGAAAATCTACTTACCCTTATAACGCGAAAGTCATTTAATATTATTGCGCTACTAGGAATGATTATTCTTGTAGCAAAGTACTTTTATCCGAATGAAAAGATGTTTTCTTTAAAGATTTTTTCCATAAACAAAAGGCTTATTGCCACAATTTATATAATGTGGGGCATTTTGTTGATTTATTCAATAATCTTTGGAGGGGCCCTAATTCGGGAGTATTCAATGTTATGGCCAGTTATTATTTTGGCGCTAGTGCCAATTGAATTTTTATTTCAATCAATTAGTAAACTTCGATCAGGGCGGAATTTAATTTATCTATTTTATATACTTATTTGTCTGCTAGATTCACACTTGGAAGTCAGAGTAAAATCGTTTCTTAAGTATTTTTAAGCATATGTAAATTGTAAGTTGAAATAGTGTTGTCAATAATAAAAAGTAAAAAAAATGTGGAAAAGTGACCAACTTTTTGATCTAAAAGATTGCCATTTCTTAAGATAAAGCAATAGAACTTAAGATACAGACTATAATGTCCTGAAATTTCAATAGCTTTTGCCTTAAGATTAGAGTCAGTAATTTGACACGCTTGTTTAATAAATTGTGGATAACTTCTTGTTTTTTGTTGATAACATAAATCGTCAAGAATAATTTTTAAAAAAAAGCACTAATTTTGTATATTATAGAATTCTATAGTTAATTTTATTTATGCACAAAAGGCATTATTTTTATAAAAACTTATAATTTAAAAATGAAATATATTTTATCGCAAATATAATCTCTTTTTTTCTTATTCATCTTTTTTGATACGCATACCAAAATTATAAACAAAGGGATGATGGTATGAGCTTTAAAATTGATACTCAGCAATTATTTAATTATGGGTTAAGTATTCTATTGCAAGGAGACAGTGGTACTGGAAAAAGTTGGCTTGCAAAAAAATTGCATGAAAATTCCCCATGGAAAAGACTGCCTTTTGTCGTTGTCAATCTTGCAACAATAACCGAAAGCTTAATGGAGAGTGAGTTATTTGGTCACTGTAAAGGTGCTTTTACTGGAGCCGTTTGTAATAGGGTTGGCCTTGTCGAAACAGTTTTCGATGGCACACTTTTTTTAGATGAAATCGGAGAGTTATCTTTTGATATGCAAAAAAAATTGCTACGCCTTTTGGAGGAAAGAGTTTTTAATTCTGTAGGAAGTAATGTGGAGAAAAAATTTTCAGGTCATTTACTATTTGCAACAAATAAAAATCTAAAAAAAATGGTTGAAGACGGAAAGTTTCGAGAGGATTTGTATTATCGTTTAATGATTGCCAAAAAACAGATGTCACATCTTTCTGCTGATAAGAAAGATTTAGAAGAAAAAATTAAATATTTTTGGAATATCTATACATCTGAATATAAAAAAGATAACCATTGTATTAGTGTCGACATGATGGATGCTTTAAAAAATTATTCTTGGCCAGGAAATATCAGAGAATTAAAAAATTGCATGCAGTACCTTGCAATTGTTTCAACAGGAACTGTTGAACTTTTAGATTTGCCAGATTGGATTGATTTAAAAAACGGTAATCACAAAAGCATTGATAATGACAATTTTATAATAATAGATCAATTACCCATAAACTATGAAGAGGCGATCTCTATATTTGAAAAAAAATATTTTGAGTATGTTTTAAGGGCCGCTAATGGTAGAATAAATAAAACGGCAAAAGAGATAGGGATTAGCAAAGTTACATTAATTGCTAAAAGTCGTCGGTATGGAATTGATTCTATGGCAATGAGATTTGAACATAATCGCAATATGTATAATGTTGCATAAAAAAGAGTTCTAATTATGACTTTTAAAGTAAAAGATTATTATTTTCAGAAAGCAAAAAAAGAAAACTATGTTGCTCGAAGTGTTTATAAACTTCAAGAAATTGATAAGCGCTTTAAAATTTTAAGGCAAGGTGATCTTGTTGCTGATTTTGGTTACTATCCCGGATCGTGGATGCAGTATACATCAGAAGTTGTTGGTGAGCGTGGTCTTGTTGTTGGCCTTGATATTCAAGAGGTAAATGAAACTTTACTTGGTCTTAAAAATGTAAAACTTTTTCAAAAAGACATTTTTTCTATAACAGATTTAAAAGATATTGAAGTTGAAAAAAAATTTGATGTTGTGTTGTCAGATATGGCTCCGAGTACAACTGGAATAAAATTTGTCGATCAAACAAAAAGCTGTCAATTAGTCGAAAAAGTTTTTGAAATGTTACCACTATTTTTAAAGCCTAATGGTAATTTGGTCATAAAAGTCTTTGAGGGACAAGAAGTTCAAGTTTTTTTAAAAAAAGAAAAAAAGAGATTTCAAGAGTTTCAGTATTTAAAACCAAAATCGACAAGAAGTGTCAGCAAAGAGTTTTTTGTTATTGCAAAAAAATTTTTGGCATAATAATCTATATATCTAATTATGATTATTTTAAAAAATGCAAGGATAGCATTCTTCTTTTTATTTCTACTTGTGATAAGTGGCCCGTCTTATTCTGTCCAGCGAGATAATTTGCTTGTTAATTCATCGTCCCTGCTTGCGGTGGCCGAAAAAATAGCTGGCGCCATGGCCGATGTATATTTTAAAAAGATAACGGAAGTGTTTTTTGAAAAAAATATTTGGCCTAGTAATTTAAAGGTTGGAGAGTCTTTTGTTGATATTGAATATACGTTTGATAAAGAATTAATGAAGCATCTAGAGCATGTTTTAAAGAGATATGGATCAGATTATACCTCTATTGTGGTCATAGATAATGAAAGTGGTGCAGTTCTTGCTGCAATAGGAAGAGAGAGGAGAACAAGTAAAATCAGCTACGTGATGCCTTTTTCAAGTACCCACCCATCTGCTAGTTTAATAAAAATTATTACAACAGCAGAGCTTTTACAAAATAGTGAAGTAGAAGCAAGTACAAGGTTTGCTTTTAGAGGGAGGGGAACAACATTATATAAAAGGCAATTAAGTGATCGTGTAGGTAAAAGACCACGTGTTCAGACTTTAAAGCAAGCCTTTGCTTCATCTAATAATGTTGTTTTTGGAAAAGCGGCCATGAATTATTCTAGTGCATGGGGCATATATAATATGGCAACGCAATTTGGATTTAATCAAGACTTAATGGCCGACATAAGCATACCTCAATCAACATTTGAAATGCCTTCAGATGATTTTGATGTTGCCGCTTTTGCTTCTGGATTTAATTCTGAAAATATGATGAGCCCTGTGCATGCAGCAACTTTATCCATGATTATCGCAAATGATGGCATTATAAAATATCCATACGTAATTCAAAGTATAACAAAAGCAGGAACAAAACTATCTTTGTGGGATGCAAGAACCCAAGAGAGGCTTGTTTTAGAAACTGATACAGCAAAGACTTTAAAAAATATGATGAGTCAAACCGTTCTTGCAGGAACTGCAAGAAAAAGTTTTTCACGAATGAACTCTTTTTTTAAACAGCATCTTTTGATTGGAGGAAAAACGGGCTCTATTACAGGGGGAAAACCTTTTGGAAAAAGAGATTGGTTTACAGCATTTGCAGTACCAAAAGACAAAGAGTTAGGGCACGGTATTTCTATTTCTGTAATGAACGTAAATGTTGGAAAGTGGTATGCAAAATCTTCTTATATAACAAGAGAAATTATCGAATTTTATTATAAAAAGATTTTTCTTTTAAAAGATAAGCTTTCTAGTTCTAATGCAGAGAAAAAACAAAATCAAAAGGGGTAAATTACGAAACGCCTGAGAGTTATTTTCTCTGTTTTATACATACCAATATTTTTAATCATAATTTTATTAATTATTCGAGTTTATTTTATTGATATCGTGAAAAATCCAGGAGTGTCTATGAGGCCCGGCATTTCTTCTGGAGAGTATCTTATTGTTTTGAAGTTTTTGTATTTTAAAGATCTTTGCCGCAATGATTTAGTAGTTTTTAAACAACCAAAGAATGAAAAATCGTTGTCGGTTAAGAGGGTTATGGCAGTAGCTCAAGACCTAATAGGTATTAACAAAAAAAAATTAACAATAAATAAATTAGAATGCAAATATAGCAAAATAACCACAGTTCAAAGTATTGAGACAATTAAGGAAGATTGTTTGGATTTTAAAAATGTAATAACTACAAACTCTTTATCTGAGCATCACTCTTTTTATAATGAGAGAGTTGTTGATAATGATTCTTTTTTTGTGCTTGGAGATAATAGAGACAATTCCTATGATTCAAGACATTTTGGTTTTATAAGCAAGAGTGATATTGTCGGAAGAGTTATTTTTAATTTTTAGTTTTATATATGTACGTTGCTCCATCATTTCCATCTTCAGCTTTCCAAAAAAAAGTAGAATTTTTTTCAATTTCTGCGCGAAGCCATTTTTTTAAAATTCCCTCTCCATGCCCGTGCACAACAAGTAAGTAAGGAATTTCTTCTAAATCGAGCGAGATTAAATGTTTTTGTATTATGCTTTCAAATTCTTCCAGACGCATTCCTCTGCAATTAATTTCAGGAGATATATTTTCTAAGTCGCGATCAATAATAACCTTAACTCGATTAGTATTTCCCCTTTTACCTGCTATTGCGTAAAGATCTGCATGATTAATCCACATTTTTATATTTTTATGCTGAATGTAGACAGAATCTTTTTTTATTGCAAGTACCGTAATTTCTTTTTCGAGTTTTTTTGAAAAATACACACCACCTATAGTAACACTTTCAGCTTTTAAGAGATGATCATATTTTTTTTCTTCCTTGTTTTTAAAGTTATTTGGCCCTAGCTGTGAAATTTTGACCTCTAAGTTTTGTGCATTTTTTAAAAAAGATTTATGAGAATTAATCTCTTGATTTTTAATTTGTTTTAAAAGTTTATTTCCATCTGATATAATTTTATCAAGCTCTTCTTGATACTCTTTAATTAGTTTAATCTTCTCTAGTTTTAATGTTCCTTCCATTGCATTTTTTTGATTTTTAAGCTGTAGGTTTAAAGATCTATTTTCATCAACAAGCTTATCGAGTTCAACTCTTTTATGTGATAGCTCTTGAAGCAGTGACTCATATGTGGCCGTCTTTTTATCAATAGTTTCTTTTGCAAGAGATATAATATTTGTTGAAATATTTTTTTGTTTTGATATTTTATCAAAAATATAAAAGGCCATAGAGCTACCAGGTGTTCCCTGATGAAGTTTATAGGTTGGACTATTTGTTTCAACGTCATGGCCCATACTTGCAGAAATATATTTATCTCCAGAATGAATAAGTGTTTTAAAAAGTTGATGGTGAGTTGATATTAATATCTTACTATCTGCTATTGCCTCTATCTCTTGCAAAAGTCCTATAGCAAGAGCAGATGCTTCTTCAGAAGATGTAGAATTAAAAATTTCATCAACGACAATTAGGGATTTCTCCTGCGATGTTTTTTGTAAATCGTTTATGAGCTCAAGATAGTTATTTGCCTCAGAGGCAAAAGAACTTAATCCTTGAGCAATCGACTGTTGATCATTTCCAAAATAGTAAATTTTTTCAACAGGATAAATAGTGGCCTCTTTTGCAGGAACAAAAAGACCAAAATGTATAAACAGGTGCGCTAGAGTTATAGATTTTAAAAGAACTGTTTTGCCACCCGTATTTGGACCAGAAATAACTATGCCATGCTTTTTTTGTTCGATTGTAATATCATTTGATACTGGATTTTTTAGGAGCGGGTGAAACAAAGAATCAAATTCGATCTGAAAGTGATTGGATATTGTTGGTCTAATTAATCGATGATCCCTACAATATTTTGTTCTACTCCATAAATTATCAAGAGAGATTGTAGCATATAGCATTTTTTCAATATGAATATAAAGCAAATGAAGAGTATTAGAAAATTCATGACATATTCTTAAAATTATCTCATCCATCTTTAAAAGAAGTTCTATGCGCTCTAGTGCAATATTTTTTGCTTCCAGAGGTTCTATAAATAAAGTATTACCACTACTAGATCTTGCAACGATGGAACCAAATTGAAAATTATAGGAATCTGTTTTAATTGCCAAAACATAGCGGTCATTGATTATATCAAACTCATCTATCTGCAGAGCTTTTTTATATTTATCTTGCCCTAACAACTCTTGCATTACATGTCGAAGTTTTGCTTCTATTTGCAGTAATTTTTCATTAAGGGGGCGAAGCTCTGGGTGTTTATTGTAATCAATAGTCCCATCAGACATGATAAATTTTCTAAGAGGTTTGACAAAATCTCGTTCGATTTTTTTATATATATCTTCAGAAATTATAAATGATGAAAACTTTATTAAATGGCCATAAAGAGTGCGTACTTTTAGGTGGCATTCTACGAGCAGACATACAGAGTGTAACTCTGTCAGTGTCGGGACTTTTGATTTAGAAAGATTTAAGATAAGTTTTTCGAGTAGATTATCCACAGGAACTTTAGAAAGTGATTCGTCAATTATATCTTGCAAAAAATCGAATCTGGATAAAAAATCTGCGAGTGCTTGAAATTCGATCTCAATTTCAGAGGAATTTTTGGCCGTAAATGGCGCAGCAAGGTTTTCTTTGGTAATATCCAAATAGGCATATTGAGAAATTTGAGAAATAATGATTTCCCAATCAATTAGTTCTAGATTTTGGAGAGTTTTACCGTTGAGCAAGTTAGTAAGCATTTTAAGTGACTATCCCCAATTAAAGGTTTGTGTTGATAATATAAATAAGTATTTTATTGATGGAGTTGGTAAAATACAAAGAATTTATAGCACACCTCATTTAATATGTCTTGTTACAAGAATTCCAGGGCAGACTCTTCCAATCTATCTTGGTCGAGGTGATAATTATCAATGTATCGTGATTGGAGACAAAGTTCCTGCTCCTAAAATCAGAGTATGTGATAAGTTACTAGAGCATTTACGCTTTCTATTTATTGATTCATTACTTTTAAATATCAAAATCGATAATTATGACAGGATTATTTATTTGTCATATAAGAAAGGCCAAAAACAGGGAATTCTTGGGTGGTTTTATAATGGTAAAAGATTATTCTTAGCATCAATAGAATTAAATGAAGATAAAGAATTTATACTGCAAAGATCATGGAAAAATTTAAAAAAAGAAAAGATAGAAAGAGCTTCTTTGGAGATAGAGTTTTTACAAAAAGAGTTTGATAGCATTGGAAGAAAAAATCTAGATAGGAAAGAAGGAATCGCCTCTTATTGTAAAGAATATGAGCTCTTAGTGTCTTACTTAGATAATGATCTTGTTGTTGTGAGTGACGAGTCGAAAGAGCAAAAAAACAACTTGAAATTTTTAAAGAATAAGCAGAAAAAAATAACAGCAGATTTAGAGAATGTTTTAAAATATAAACTTTTAGAAGAGTTTTTAAAAACAACAGATCCACTCTCTTTGCCTTCGATGGTTTCAAAAAGAAAATTAGAAATATGCGGCATAAAGATATCTATTGATAATAGTGATAGTGCTTACAAAATGGCCGACAAAGTTTATCAAAAAATAAAATCTCTTAAAAATGGTGAAAGGGTTTTATTAAAAAGACTGGCCGAGGTTGAAAGTTCATTAAAGGTTAAAGATACAGATGAAAATCGTAACATAGTTTCTACACGCATAATTTCTCCAGTATGGGGTGAAGAGCAAAAGCAAGCACCAAGTTCTACAACGAGTAATTCTTATGAATTTGAAGTTTATAAGTTTGCAGACGGATTTTCGATTGGCATTGGTAAAAGCGCTCGAGGAAATGATGAGCTTAGAAAGCTGTGGAGTAAAAAAGAAGATATTTGGGTACACGCAGAAGGGGGGCATGGGGCCCATGCAATTATAAAAGGTGACGCAAACTTAAAATCATTAACGGTTGCTTCATCCATGATTATTGACTACTCAAAATTACCACAAGAAGAAATAGCTGTTATATATACTCAAGTAAAAAATATTAAAGGAGTTCGTGGGCAGGCAGGAAAAGTTGTATATAACAAAGTAAAGTATCTCACGGTCCGGTATCTTAAATGGCGGGAAATAATTTCAGCATCCTAGCTCAGAGCAATCTTCGTGATAGAATTATATATCTAAGATATCAACTGGAGTGATATATGAAAAAAATTTATATTCTTTTTTTATTTCTTATTTGTACTCATGTCATTGCCGATCAAAAAAGTGCCGATCAGTTTTTAAAAAAATATGATCAAATGATTTATGATCCTAGTAAGGCCGGAGTTATTGATCTTGTTTTTGATATAAAGTCTAAAGATTTAAGAGCAGATCTAGAAAAAGCTTATCCTTTATTTAAAATCAAAGATCCATACTATAGGGTTTATTGGACAAAGGAGAGAGAGGTTTTAATTGATGTTTTAGGAATACCGACAGGACTTGAGAAACAAAAACAAATTATTGCCAGCAACGCATATCGCTATTTAGAGTATATTTTTCCAAAATCATTAGAGAAAGAATTTCGAGAGTATAATTTAAAATATAAAAAAGAAGGAAAAAATACATTAATAACTGCTAAGAGTAAAAATGGTGATTTAGCTGTTGATGAAATGAGTTACTTATTTAATGAAAACGGAGTGCTCTTAGAGACGAAGAGTATTGGTATTAATGGAACAATTTTAGGGAAGTATGAGCAAAATTATTATCCATGGTCCGGAGGTAAATATTTTTTTACAATGATCGAGACAACGAGAGTGGATAAAATTTCAGATGTGGTTATGACCGAAAAAATTTCACATAAAGTTTTTAAAGATGTCGGTCTTCCAGTAGAAATAACAGTCGAAATCGCAAATCAAAACGGTGGAAAGAAGAATATAATTTCTAATAGTACTGTATTTTTTGAGAACTACCAAGTTAACACACAAACCGCGGCCAAAATGATGGAAAAATTTCAACAAGGGAAAAAATAATGAGTAGTGAAGTTCGAAAAAAAGCAAATGACACTTTAAAAATGGCAAAGAGTATTATTTTTGGACAAGATAGACTCTTAGATGGAATTATGGCCGCTCTTGTTTGTGATGGTCATATTTTAATTGAAGGTATGCCTGGACTTGGAAAAACAATGAGTGTCTCTGTTATGAGTAAACTTTGTGATCTCTCATTTAAAAGAATTCAGTTTACTCCGGATTTACTTCCAAGCGATCTTGTTGGAACAATGGTTTATAACCAAGAAAAAGGTGATTTTACCACCAAATTTGGGCCAATCTTTACACAGATACTTTTAGCAGATGAAATTAATCGTTCTCCGGCCAAAGTTCAGGCAGCACTCTTAGAAGCTATGGCAGAGAAACAAGTAACAATAGGTGATGAAACACATAAGCTATCAACTCCTTTTGTTGTTCTTGCAACTCAAAATCCAATTGATCAAGAGGGGACTTATCTTCTGCCAGAAGCTCAGATGGATCGCTTTATGATGAAAGTCAATGTGACTTATCCAAGTTTTGAAGCAGAAAAAAATATTTTAGAACTAGGAAAATCTCCTCTTAAAAACTTAAAAAGTATTCTTTCAACAGATGATTTATTAGAAATGCAAAAAAATGTCGATGCAGTCTTTGTTGATGAAAAGATGAAGGCATTAATTGTCTCAATTGTTCATGCTACAAGGCCAGAAAGCAATCTGTTTGCAAAAGAGTATGAAGGCGTGATAATGGCCGGAGCATCTCCAAGAGCATGTATTTGGTTACATAGACTTGGGAAGTATATTGCATATATGGATGGAAAAGATTTTGTAACACCAGAACATGTTCTTCAAATTATTCCAAGTGTGTTAGGGCACCGTATAATTTTAACCTACGAAGCAAACATTGATAAAGTTAAAGCATCTGATATTGTGTTAAAAATTGCTCAAAAGATGATTTAAAAAATGGATGTTAAAGAAATAAAAAAAGCCGTTGCCAAAATACAGACGGCATTGTTTAAAAATTCAAACTCCTACTCTATCGGAATGCTTAGATCGCATTTTAAAGGAACGGGACTGCAATTTAAAGAACATCAAATCTATACACACGGCGATGATGTTCGTTTCATCGACTGGAAACTACTTGCTAAAACAAAAATTCCATATGTAAAAACTTTTGACGAAGAAAGAAATGTTGAAATCGCGGTCGTAATTGATGCATCTCCAACGATGTTTTCAGGATTTAATGATAAATCAAAACTAGAGGCATCTATAGAACTTTTATCGCTTTTATATCTACTTGCAAAAGAAACAGGAGATAAAGTTCATGTAACAATTCTTGCAAATGATGTTATAAATATTGCGGCCGCAAGTGGCGAGGCAGGTATCGTAAGCTTAATTTCGAGTTTATCTAAAGCTCATCTTATTGATGAAAAAGGAAAAATAAATATCTGTTATGATCACCGAGAAAATTCAGATGAGATTCAAAAAAAAATAACCTTAACGAAACATTTAGCAAAAAAAAGAGAGATTGTTGTTTTTTCAGATTTTAATAACTTCTTGGACTTAGAATTTTTAAAAAGACTTTTATATAAAAAAAATGTTCACTGCTTTCAGATCACATCTCCTCTTGATGAAGCAGAAAAAATTCCATACCTTCTTCATTTAAGAAGTACAAAGGATGACAAAAACGGCATCTTGTCTCAAGTTCGCTTTTCAGGCAACAAAAACTTAGACAATTTTTTTGGAAAAAAACTAAAAAGACTTAAAGTGCATGATCGCTATCTTGAAACATTTATAAAGGAGATGGTGTGAAGTTTTTTTTGCTTGTCGTTTTGTCCTTATTTGTTTGTGGCGACCTGCTTGCTACAGAGACATTCGGTAGACTCTTTCCTTTGTATGCAAACGAAAAAAAACAGATTGTTATACCTGGGGATATTTTAGACTTAAAGTTAGAAATTAGTGCTGGAAACTTAGATGCTTTAAAACTCAAGGAAGAGATTATTAAGTTAGAGGGCAAAATTATTGGTGGTATTTTTTATGTTGCAAAAATATCAAAGATAGAAATTCTTTCAACAAATCAATCTGTTTTAGAGGCATGGCTTGTGGCCGTAAATAGTCAGGGGCTTGATGAGGGAATGATATACGAAATTGAAATGCCTAGCATGAAAATACCATTCAGGGTTGAGCAGATGGTCGCAGGGAATAGCTTTATCGACATTAAAAAACTAGAAGAAGATTTTATTATTTTAAAGCAAGACGAATCCTTAACACTTAAACAAAGAGCTTGGAGCATTGTTGTGGTAATTTTGTTTTTGCTTCTAATATTATTTTTTATACAAAAGATTTATAAAAACATTCTAGCAAAGAAACAAGAAAAAATGGCCGGATTAAAAAAGAAAAAAGAGTTATTAGATCTTTTATCACAAGAATCCAGCAGAGAAGGCTTAGAGAAAATTGGAAAGAAGAAAGAAGCATTCTTACATTCTTTTTATAACATTAGCAGTGAATTTCGGGAATACTATGATGTGTTGATGTTATATCAGTATAAAATAGAGTGGTCGAACGAAGAATTAAAAATTGTTAGAGATGCGTGTAAAAAGTTTAAAGAGGCAATAGAAAAGAATGAATCCAATAGAATATAAAGAGCCATTATTTGCAATTGCGGCACTTGCTGCGTTACTACTATGGAGTATAAATTACTGGCGTTTATTTAAAAGGCCTCAATTTTTTGTGCCGACCAGAAATTTAGGAAAGAGAAAATTAATATTAAGATTTATTGTTTGGTGTATTGCTATAGTTGCTTGGATATTAATAGGAATTTCTGTTACAGCACCAAAAAGAATTATTGGTATCCATAAAAATCCAATAGAAGCGAATGATATTTTTTTTGTGGTTGATGTTTCAGCTTCAATGTTAGCAACGGATTTTA